>JABGQL010000032.1 GCA_018648825.1 Gammaproteobacteria bacterium | reverse complement strand
GGAGCACATGATCGAAGACTCTGATCCCGACTTCAAGCTGAACAACAACTACAAGGGATGCGTTGCACGCCTAGCGATGGCAGCAATTCCAGAATTGCGTGGTTTCTTCGACACCAGATCGGCCCCTACTCGTTAGAAAAGCCGCCACACTCTCAACAATGGGGGTGTGGCTATACGGAGATTAACAATGATTTATTCACCCGATAACAGGGAAGTATTCGTTGATTATTCTCTGGTGCCTGCTAACCCCAACGCAGAACAAGCTATCCAGATAATTTTCAACGAGCTATCCCAGACTAATGCCTATCGGAAGTCAGACAGACGTAAATTTAAGGCGGCTGCATTGCCCCTTATCGCCGATCTACTCAGCAACCCTAACAGGTGGCATATCTACTCGCGTAACAATAGCGGTGCACCACAATCATCCCAATATCTGCCCTACCCAATATCCAACCTGTTTGTAATCCGGGCTGTTGATGCACTGATCGAGTCCAAACTGATAAACCATGAGATGGGATGGAAAGACAGAAACACAGGATTAGGACGTAAATCTGTTTTTCAGGCTACATCCAAAGTTGCAACATTACTCACTGGGCTACAGCCAGAATTCAAATCAATACCGCCTGACGTGGTTGTATTGAATGAACCCGGCGAATGGGGGCATGGCAGGAAATTCAAAGGCAAAGCAATAGCGTACTCTGATAACAGGCTAACCAGAGATGAACGCAACTTTCTAACCAAATACAACCAGCTACTCTCAAAAACTGAGATCACAGAAACTATCTACACACCTGAAGGTATCCAGCAGATACGACACCACACCAGCCTACGCCGCATTTTCAGCGGTGACTGGAATCATGGGGGGCGCTACTACTGCTTTCATGGTGGCTACCAAACATTTAAGGGGTACCGCCGTAGACAGCTTCTAATCGAGGGTATGCCCGTATGTGAGATCGACTATAGCGCACACCACCTGCGACTTTGTTACGCCCTTGATGGACTGGATTACGGGGCAATACATGGGGCAGGCGATGATCCCTACATGCTGCCCGGCATGGATCGATCCTTACGCTTCATAACCAAGAAAATCGTGCTCATTGCTATTAACCATACCAACCCTGTTGGAGCTATTAAAACCATTGAGAGCACACTTATCGATAAACATGGTGAAGATGTACTCAATGGGATCAACATAGCCAGTATCTACGATCAATTCATGATCAAGCATAGGCACATTGAGCATTGGTTTTGCAGTGATGCGGGATCACGTCTCCAACGGATTGATAGCGACATTATGCGTTACATATTGGAGCAGTGTTATCAGCTGGGGATTGTTGCCCTACCAGTGCATGACAGTGTTGTTGTTAACCAGCATGAACGTCTACAGGTAATTCAGATCATGAATGATGCCTATCGATTAGTGATCAACAGTGATGCTGTACTTGACGAAAAATTCAATTTTTTACCCCACAGCGCCACAGAGAGGAGAGAGGGCAGGCTGTACTACATAGGTAACCAGTCAAAGCCTGAACCTAAACGAGCTGGACTCCGAACCTTAACGAGAGTTGCTGACTATCCATTCACAATCAACAACATAACTTTCCCAGAAATCAGACACTAAATGAAACCAGAAGGATGCCAAATGAAACCAGAAGGATGCCAAATGAAGAAAGAAAACTACCTAATTTTAACCGAAGAAATGATTCGAGAAGGTGCCACTACTGGCAAGACTAAGCGCGGTGATACATACCACGCATGGCGCAAAAAACAGATCCAACTACTGGCTGGCAGGCCATATAAAGGATGGATTCAGGACACCATAGGTAAAGAGATACCCGGTGAAATCTACATGCTATTTGCCCGTCTCAATCCGAAATCACCACTCTACCAAACAATTATTAATAACAACCAATTAGCCGCTTAACCAAGCCCCCAGAGGTTAAGGAGGCGTTGCAGTCTAGGAAGCGACCAATTGGTCGCCCCCACTCAACCATTCGGGCAATATAACCAGCAGAAAAACACCCAGCAACATGCAAATTACTGATTTAAAGCAACAATAACGACGCACAAAAAACACCAGAAACATAGCGTAATCGGCGGGCCGCGCATAATGAGAATGATTCCTATTTAGAAAAACCCACAAAGAAAGACGGCTTGAGCCAAGTCGGACAACTCCCGCAAAGATCCCAAGCCTGTTTTTATTCACCTTTTTCAGGGACTCCTAACCATAGGTTGCACCACCGCCCCCAGACATGCCCCCACCCCCTCACTATCATTATCTGGATATGCAGAGCGGGAAAAGAAGATACTACAAGATGAAAGCCAACCTTTAGCCGTACTGCTGCGCCCCTATGGGGGGGTGCTGGAAGGCCGTCCCGAATATGCAGGCCCGTTTTTTCTGTGCCACAACCCCCCCTATTTCTCAGCAACCCTGAAAGCGGGGGATATCTTACTACTCATGGGGCGTGACAACCCCAGCAGAAAAACTTCATTGAAACCCTTTACGGGGGAGTCTCGGAATCCGCAAGGGCCGAGGGTGGCACTGCCCACTTGTCACGCTCCCCCACCATACAATGGAGATACCTAATGAGCACAGGAATTGACACCTTAATCGAAACCCCAAGCAGCCTCTTCCGTGGAGATGTTCGAACCCCCCAACAAATTGAACGGATGTGGAAAATGAGGCGAGCTGCACAAGGCGAGCAGCAGGAAACCCTCAGCGCCCTGCGAGTTATCGGCGAACTTATCTATCTCAGCTCCTTCTCAGTCGAACTGGACGCTGGTGCTAATCTTGATCTAACGGCCCTCGGATGCGCCATTGAGAGCCTATCCAAAAATGCCCAAACCCTCGCCGATGTCGAAGGCGCGTACGCTGAAAAAATCGCCAGCTCCACAATCAATGACAGCCCCATGTTTGCCGAGCAGGAGCATAACAGGAGGGTGATATGAGCCAGTCAGTCGAACAATGCCTTGCTCGCACGAAGGCCACACTCTGCACGCTGGAATGCTCCCCCCCCTGAAGCTGATAACGCCACAATGGAAAGGCTACTACATCACACGCGCGTTCTGATAACCGAGCTGGAAGGGTTGATTGAAGAGGAGATACCCGAATCTCAATAATGGCACTCAAAATAGAATAAAGTGACTACCAGAGTGACTATATTTACAAGAACGAAAAAGGGGTTACACCTTTTACAGTGTAACCCCTTCTTTTTATTGGCTCGGGTGCATGGATTCGAACCACGATTAAATGAGTCAGAGTCATTCGTCCTACCGTTAGACGACACCCGAAATAGCTACTGCAAATAGCAGTAGCAAACAGTCGATTAACGCTTGGAGTACTGAGTCGCCTTACGTGCTTTATGTAGACCGACTTTCTTACGCTCAACCTTACGAGAGTCACGAGTAACAAACCCAGCCTCACGCAGTGTTGGACGTAGACTCTCGTCATACTGCATCAGCGCACGGGTAATACCGTGGCGGATCGCACCAGACTGACCGGTGATACCACCGCCAGCAACATTTACTGTGATATCAAACTTGTCAGCCATCTCTACCGCTGCCAGTGCCTGATTCACAACCATACGAGAGGTTGGGCGACCAAAAAAGTCATCCAGGCTCTTACCGTTGATGGTGACGCTGCCTGTACCTGGGCGCAGGTAAACGCGTGCAGTGGAGGTCTTGCGGCGACCGGTTCCGTAATACTGTTCTGTCATTGCCATGATTCTTTACTCGCTCTTATGCAATATCGAGGGGCTGTGGCTGTTGAGCCGTATGAGGATGGTCGGTACCTGCGTAAACTTTCAGCTTACCGATCATTGCACGACCCAGTGGGTTACGTGGCAACATCCCTTTAACCGCCAGTTGAATGATGCGCTCAGGCGCTTTCTCATTCAGCTTCTCAAAGTTGGTAGACTTGAGATTACCGATATAACCGGTGTAGCGGTGATACATTTTGTCCTGACGCTTGTTGCCGGTTACAGCAATCTTCTCAGCGTTTACTACAACAATATAGTCGCCGGTATCAACGTGCGGGGTGTACTCGGCCTTATGTTTGCCACGCAGGCGGTGGGCAATCTCAGAGGCGAGGCGACCCAGGGTCTTGCCATCGGCATCTACAATATACCAATCACGTTTGACCTCATGAGGCTTAGCGCTGAAGGTTTTCATCAATACGGCTCCAGAAATTCTATTTCAATACAAACTGAGTACGCCCCTACATCTAGAGGGACCCCTCGGAAAAGAGCGCAGATTCTACAGAATGGTTTTTCTCGCTGCAAGGAAAAATTGCATCCAATTAAAAAATTACCCACTCAACCCAAAATTTGCTCTACCGATCGCCTCAAATCGACCAGTCGACCATGAAAGAAGTGGCTCGCCTGAGGAAAGACCTCAAAATGGGGCGGGCACTGCTGCTGCTCAACCCACTGCGCCACATCCTCAAACGACACCACCTCATCAGCATCCCCCATCAACACTGCCCATGGCACCTCAACACAATCAACCGACCATAAGTCTGAGTAGAGCCGAAAGGGGGGGGCAACCAATATCAACTGCGCTATCTTCAGCTGGGCAGCCGTCAACAGTGCGATCCTTGCTCCAAAGGAGAAACCTGCCAGCTGTAGCGGCAGCTCGGGCCACTCACTCTGCCCCCACTCAGCGACAGCGAGTAGATCCTGCTGCTCACCATGCCCCTCATCATGCACTCCTCCACTCTTCCCGACCCCTCGAAAGTTAAAACGCAGCGCAATCCAGCCTCGATTCAGTGCAGCACGCGCCAGTGTATGCACCACCTTATTACTCATCGTGCCACCATGCAGCGGATGTGGGTGTGCAATCAACAGCACCCCTTTTGGAGTCTGTTTCGGGCACTCCAGCCATATCTCCAGCTCTCCCGCAGGGCCGGATATAGTCCCCTTAATGGATTCGCAACACATCAAGCTACCCCTTCAACTTCAAGCGCGCCACCTCTCGCCCATTCAGTAGGTGCTCTTCAATAATCTCGTCCACATCCTCTTGGTCAACATAGCTATACCAAACATCATCAGGATAGACCACAACCACTGGCCCCTGATCGCAGCGCCCCAGACAGCTCGCCTTGTTGACGCGGTACGCTCCCGGTTGATGCACTCCCAACGCCTTCACTTTCTCCTTGGCATATCTGTGCAGTTTTTTTGCTCCATGCTGATTGCAACAGAGCTTGCCCTCCTCTGCTTGGTTGGTACAGAAGAAGAGATGACGTTTGTAGTAACTCATTACGCAGTTTTCCTATCTAAAGTGGATCGCTTCGAGTATACAATAGCCCAGTACTCCGGCAACCTTGTTTTGACCGCCTCAGCAAGCCTGAATGGGGTGAGCTGCAAGGCGGACGAATGCAGGACTAACCGTAGTTAATTCAAGAGAGGACAACGAAGCAGATGGCCCTATTCTGGCTTGCCCGAAGGGAACCCCACCCAACACCCAATATGGCGTTGCAGCTACTTGATATAGAGTGGCTATACCTGCATAGCTGCGCCTTGCCTTGGATGCTGGGTGGGGTTCTGAGACGGCCAAAACAAGGTTGCCGGAGTACTAATGAATAGAGAAGAGTTGATCCAAGCCGCTGACCGTTGCGTACTCTGTGCGCTCTGCAGCAGCCACTGCCCCACCTATCTACTCCATCGTGAAGAGGGGGAGTCTCCGCGCGGACGGGTGATGATGAGCGCTGCCCTACTGCGTGGCGAGCTACAGCCAGATAGCTCTCTAGAGGCTCACCTCAACCACTGCCTACTGTGTCGCGCCTGTGAAAAGGCCTGCCCCTCTGAGGTACCCTACGCCGCAATCATTGACCATGCTCGTGGCCTGCTACCGAAACCAACAGGAGCGGCAAAGCTCCTACAGTGGGTTGCGGACAAACCTCACCTTATACAAGGACTGGCTTCCACTGCTCGAATTTGGGGCAAAGCAAAGCTCCCCCTACCCTCAATCGGTGCGGCTGCACTGCAACTACTTCCCAAGCAGCACGCTACACTACAGTCCTATTATCCCGCAGAGGGCAAAAAGGTTGGCTCTGTTGGCCTTTTTATTGGCTGCATCACCCGCCCTTTTGATCTGCAAACACACCAATCCGCCATCACCCTGCTGACACAACTCGGTTATGCCGTCACCATTCCTCACCAACAGCAGTGCTGTGGCGCACTGGCTCAACATCATGGCGAACCCCAGCAGGCCAAACAGCACGCTCTCGCCAACCATACTGCGTTTGCTACAGAGCCACTGGATGCCGTCCTCTTCACCTCCAGCGGCTGTGGCGCACAACTGATCGAACATGGATCACCCGATACACCCTACAGGGAGATCTGCGACTTCCTCGCACAAAGCCCCACCCTCGCAGAGCTGCCGCTCCAGCCCCTCAACCAAGAAGTTCTCCTGCACCACCCTTGCTCACTGCGCAACACTCTCAAAGGAGCTACCGCTGTCGAGCAGCTACTGCAACAGATCCCTCAACTAAAATTCAGTGAATTGGGCCCTAACCCCAACTGCTGTGGTGCCGCTGGTAGCCATCGACTACGTGAACCAGAAACAGCCGCCAGACTGCGAAAACCCAAGCTTACGGCACTGCAACAGAGCGGATCCACCCTGCTTCTCTCTACCAACTACGGCTGCGCACTCCACCTTACTGAAGGGGTACTGCAACAAGGTAACTCCGTTGAAGTACTACACCCTGTAACCTTGCTTACACGTCAGTTACAACAGTCGTAGCAGCGTTACTCGACGAGACCCCTCTCAATCGGTAGAATAGCGCCACTATTTTGTACGCAGGGAGGCGTTCAAGCGCACCGCCCCGCATTAAGACCCAGGAGTAAACACTATGTCCGCAAAACATCCCGTTGTTGCAATCACCGGTTCTTCAGGTGCAGGCACCACAACCGTTAAACGCGCCTTCGAGCACATCTTTACCCGCGAGAAGCTGAGCGCACTGGTGGTTGAAGGCGACAGCTATCACCGCTATGACCGTGCAGCAATGAAGGAGAAGGTTGCCTCTGAAGAGGCTGCTGGCAATAAATCATTCAGCCACTTCGGCCCTGAGGCCAACCACTTTGACCTGCTGGAGAAGAACTTCGCAGCCTATGGCAAGGATGGAGAGTGTGATCGTCGCTACTACCTGCATAGCGATGAGGAGGCTGCTGAACATAATGGACGCCTTGGCTCTGAACTCACTCCAGGCCAGTTCACCCCTTGGGAGAAGGTTGGAGCAGGTACAGATCTCCTCTTCTATGAGGGGTTGCATGGCCTGGTAAAGACCGATGATGACGATGCTGCTGGTCAGGTAGACCTCGGCGTCGGCGTGGTACCCATCGTCAACTTGGAGTGGATCCAGAAGATCCACCGCGACAATGCAGAGCGTGGCTACTCGGAAGAGGTGATTGTAGACACCATCATGCGTCGCATGCCCGACTACATCAAATATATCACCCCACAGTTCTCACAAACGGATATCAACTTCCAGCGTGTCTCTACAGTGGATACCTCCAACCCATTTATCGCACGCGATATTCCACTGCCTGACGAGAGCTTTATCGTGATTCGATTCAAGCACCCTCAGAAGTACAACATCGACTTCCAGTACCTGCTGGGGATGCTCAATGGCTCCTTTATGTCTCGCCGTAACACCATCGTGGTGCCAGGCGGCAAGATGGGCTTTGCAATGGAGATCATCCTTGCACCGATCATCCACGACTTGATGAACAAGCGTGGATAACTAAAGCGATACGGTTAAGAGAGAGGGCATGGAGAGATCCATGCCCTTTTTTGTTGCGCTCTCTCCCCCATTTTTTCTAGAAAATCAGCTTCAGCCCCACAACAATAGTCACCACTTCATAGACCCGTTTAATCCAACGGTTGCCTTTAAGGATAGCCAAATGTGCTCCCGCATACCCTCCCAACAGTGAGCCGGCAAGCAGTACCGGCAACCAACCCCACTCAATGGTTCCGAGCAAACCTAAGGTAACTGCACCAGAACCATTCCAGAACATCCCAACCAGAATCAGGGTATAGGCAACGGCACGTTTGTAATCGAGTCCAAACCAACGCACCAACCATAGGGTGACAAACAGCCCCGTACCGGAGGTGAGCGATCCGTTGAGTATACCAATCAGGAAGAGCATAACGCCTCCCGACAGCAACCCCACTCCCTGTCGATTACGTGGTTCGGCTACCAGCCCTAGATCACGTTTCAACACCGAATAGAGCCCCAAGCCAATGGTCAACAGACCCAGTGCAATCTCAGCCGTGCGATCGGGTATGGAGAGAATCAGGCTGGCGCCCAACACCACGCCGGGCAGTCCAGTCACCAGCATAAATAGCGCAAAGCGGCGCTCCAGTGCATCTTCTCGCAGGTGACGTAGGGTTGCCCCGACCCCTAACGCAACACTGGCCACTTTATGGGTGGCCAACGCAATCGAGAAGGGGAGACCGAGAAAGATCAGCGCAGGCAGTTGAATCAGCCCCGCACCACCTCCGGCAAACGCCGAGAAGAGGTTGGCAACAAAGGAGATGAGGAAGAGTAGCGCTTGATCCACACTATTGGACCATTGAGCTATTGGATCAACGTACCAATGCCTTCATCAGAGAAGATCTCCAGCATTACCGCATGCTTGACTCGTCCATCAATGATATGAGAGCTGTTGACCCCACCCTGCACCGCTTCTAGTGCGGTCTGGATCTTCGGCAACATACCACCATGAATCGTACCATCAGCAATCAGCGCATCAACCTTCTGACGATCCAGCCCCGTCATCAGACTCCCCTCCTTATCCAATAGCCCTGGGGTGTTGGTCAGCAGAATCAGCTTCTCTGCACCCAGCGCCTCGGCCACTTTACCCGCGACCAGATCGGCATTGATATTGTAAGAGGAGCCATCTTCCCCCACACCAATCGGGGCGATCACTGGGATAAACTCCCCTTGATCCAACATCTCTACCACAGCGGTATTGATGGTCGCGACCTCACCCACATGGCCCAGATCAATAATCTCTGGTGCCTGTAGTGCAGGATTGTTACGGGTCATCGCCAATTTTTTCGCACGAATCAAGTTGCCATCTTTGCCCGTCAGCCCGACCGCATTGCCGCCATGGCTATGGATTAGATTCACAATCTCCTTATTCACCAGCCCACCCAGCACCATCTCCACCACATCCATGGTCTCGCGGTCTGTAACGCGCATCCCCTCAATAAACTCACTCTGCTTTCCAATCTGCTCCAGCAATTTACCAATTTGCGGGCCGCCCCCATGCACCACTACTGGATTGATCCCCACTAACTTCAACAGTACGATGTCGCGTGCAAAGCTACGCTTGAGCTCCTCCTCGATCATCGCATTACCACCATATTTGATAACAACCGTCTTACCACGGAAGCGTTGGATATAGGGAAGCGCCTCGGAGAGGACGCGGGCGAAGTCGCGGCTGGTTTCTTGGTCTAGTGGCATAACGTTCTCACTTGTAATTCAGGTCAAAAGTGGCGATAGAGTGTTTAAAAAGGGAGAGAAAGGTCTGATTGTACGTTCAACAACGCTACACGAAAAGCCTCCTGCACCCGTTCCAGATCCCGCTGTGTCTCTGCCTCAAAACGTAGCACCAACACGGGCGTGGTATTGGAGGGGCGCACCAGCCCCCACCCATACGGGTAATCAACCCTCAGGCCGTCAATATCATTCACCTCTGCCCCCTCAAAATGGGCCTGCTGTTTCAGGGCATCCATAAAGACGTAGTGTGCCCCCTCGGCAAACTGCACATTCAGCTCTGGGGTATTCACTGTATCCGGCAGCTCATTGAATAGCTCCACCGTAGGCCGTCCATCTTTCGCAACAATCTCCAGTAGCCGCGCAGCAGTGTAGAGCGCATCATCAAATCCATACCAGCGCTCCTTGAAGAAGATATGCCCACTCATCTCACCCGCCAACAGCGCGGACTCAGTCGCCTTTAATTTCTGCTTGATAAAGGAGTGGCCCGTCTTCCACATGGTGGGCTTGCCACCAGCCTGTTCAATAATGGTCGGTAAATTACGGGTACACTTCACATCGTAGATCACCTCACCACCGGGGTTTCGCGCCAGAATATCCTGCGCGTAGAGCATCATCTGTCGATCGGGGAAGATCAGATTCCCCTTTGAGTCGATCACCCCCAAACGGTCACCATCGCCATCAAAGGCCAATCCAAGATCTGCACCCTCTGCAACCACTCGCTCACGCAGCTCTGCGACATTCTCTAGTTTGCTGGGGTCTGGGTGGTGGTTAGGGAAGTTACCATCCACCTCACAGTAGAGCTCCTGCACCTCACACCCCAAGGCGCGCAGCAGCTCTGGAGCCGTATCACCAGCCACACCATTGCCACAATCAACAATCAGCTTCAGCGGACGCGCCAGTTTGATATCACCGATGATGCGCTGCTGATAATCCGATTGAATCTCCACACTACGGATTGAGCCTTCACCACTCAACAGATCTCCCTCTACAATACGTCGGTGCAGATCTTGGATCGCACCCGCAGAGAGTGTCTCCCCTGCCGCCACCACCTTCAGTCCATTATAGTTGGGGGGGTTGTGGCTACCGGTTACCGCCACACAGGAGCCCGCATTCAGGTGTACCGCCGCGAAATAGATCACTGGCGTAGGCGCTTGACCGATATCCATCACCTCCATACCCGATTGCTGTAGCCCTTTCATCAGCGCCTGCTGTAGGTCTGGGCCAGAGAGGCGACCATCACGCCCAACTACAATGGTCTTCACGCCTCGCGCTTGGCTCTCGCTGCCGACCGCTTTTCCGATCTGCTCTACTACCGCTTCCGTGAGCGATTCGTTAACAATACCTCGAATATCATAGGCCCGAAAAATGGATGAATCTATGGTCTGATCTATTGCACGCATGACTTACCCTCTCCCTGTGTGGCCAAAGCCACCCGCACCGCGCTGTGAGACATCAAACTCTTCCACCACCTCAAATTCAGCCTGAATGATCGGCACAAAGACCATCTGAGCAATACGCTCACCCGGCTCTACGATAAAGGTCGTCTCCCCCCGATTCCAACAAGAGACAAAAACCTGTCCTTGGTAGTCCGAATCGATCAACCCGACAAGATTACCCAGCACCACGCCGTGCTTGTGGCCCAGACCGGAGCGCGGCAACAGTGTGGCCGCCATTGTCTGATCCTGCATATGGATCGCAATCCCGGTGGGGATCAACTCCGTCTGCCCCGGCTTCAGCTCCAGCGCCCCATCGATACAGGCGCGTAGGTCCATTCCTGCAGAACCCTCTGTGGCATAGTGCGGCAGTGGAAATTCTCCACCAATACGCTCATCCAGAATCTTCAACTCAACTTTTTTCATCCATTCTCTCTACAATGTATTCTATTAATTGACGTGCCAACTGCTGTTTGGTGGCACGAGGCAGCGACTGCTCCCCCCCCTCCCAAAACAGGGTTAACGCATTCTCATCTGCATCAAATCCAGTACCGGGCTGCCCCACTTGGTTGGCGGCAATCATATCAATCTGCTTACGACTCCGCTTCTGCTGTGCATACTCGCGTACATTCTCGGTCTCCGCGGCAAAGCCTACGGTAAAGGGGGGCGTGCTGCTGGCGGCAACCTCAGCCAAGATATCTCGATTCTTGAACAGTGTAAGCTGTAATGTCTCACCCTTCCCCTTCTTAATCTTCTCGGCCTCCAGCGTAGCAGGTCGATAATCAGCGACTGCGGCGGTAGCAATAAACAGTGAGGCGTCGGCCACACGGGTCATCACCGCCTCTGCCATCTCTTCCGCCTGCTCTACATCGATTCGGGTCACATGCTCTGGGGTATCCAGAGTGACTGGGCCCGCCACCAGCGTCACCTTTGCCCCCGCCTCTACTGCAGCACGGGCAATCGCAAAACCCATCTTTCCAGAGCTACGGTTGCTGATAAAACGGACGGGATCAAGTGGCTCACGGGTGGGGCCTGCGGTAATCAGTAGATGCTCCCCTTGCAGCAGACCACTCTGGAACTGTGCAGCCAGGGTCTCAACCAGCTCTGATGGCTCTACCATACGCCCCGGCCCCACTTCACCACACGCTTGCGAACCTGCATCCGGCCCTATCAGCGCTATACCCTGCGCCTGTAACTGCGCCACATTCTGCTGGGTTGCTGCATCTTGCCACATCTGTTGATTCATCGCAGGGGCCAGCCACTGAGGGGCAGCAGTGGCCCGGCAAATTGCGCTCAGTAGCTCATCGGCACGGCCCGCTGCATGACGTGCGAGAAAGTCTGCGGTTGCCGGGGCCACCAAAACCAGATCAGCCCAACGCGCCAACTCAATATGACCCATCCCCGCTTCTGCCTCTGGATCAAGCAGTGAGCTATGAACGGGGTTACCCGAGAGCGCCTGAAAGGTGAGCGCCCCCACAAACTGCTGCGCTGCCTCGGTCATCACCACACGTACGCTGGCACCCGCTTTGGTGAGCAGGCGCACCAACTCTGCACTTTTATAGGCGGCAATCCCGCCGCAGACCCCCAGCAAAATATTTCGATTTTGTAACAATGCGTGCGATTTCATAAGATAAAATTATACAACAAGATCGTCCGTAACATTTTGTAATGTAACATCTTGTAACCCAAAGATCTTTTCAATTGTTTTATCATCTCCACTCAAAATCAGAGAGGAGATCAGATGGCAATTAGCGATTGGCCGGAGGGAGAGCGACCACGAGAGAAGCTGCTGCAACGCGGTGCAGAGAGCCTCTCTGATGCCGAATTATTGGCGATCTTTCTACGCACCGGAGTAAAGGGAAAATCTGCCGTGGACTTGGCGCGTGATCTGCTTGACCACTTTGGTGGATTGCGACCACTGCTGGAGGCAGATCGAGACTCATTCTGTAGCGCCAAAGGGTTGGGAGATGCCAAATTCACTCAGCTACAGGCGGTACTGGAGATGTCCTCTCGCCACCTTAAAGCACAACTCCAGCGCGAAGATGCACTCACTTCTCCGCAGCTGACCCGTAACTATCTCAGTAGCCGTCTGCGCGGCTTCCCCCATGAAGCCTTTGGCGCTCTCTACTTGGATAACCAGAACCGTATCATCCACTTTGAGATTCTCTTTACCGGCACCATCGATGGTGCCTCGGTTCACCCGCGCGAGGTGGTGCGTGATGCACTCAAACATAATGCGGCGGCTGTGATCTTTGCTCACAACCATCCATCGGGCGTAGCAGAGCCCAGCGCATCGGATCGCGCTATCACTGAGCAGCTGAGTAGTGCTCTGGGGCTGATGGATATCCGTGTACTAGACCATATCATTATTGGGGATGGGAGCTGCACCACCTCTCTGGCTGAACGTGGCCTACTGTAACCTCCCCCTTAGTCAAAAACCGTCTGGCTTTACACTGCCAGAGCTGCTGGTGGTGTTGGCACTATTTGCTATTCTAATGACGCAGTTGATACCGGACCTCTCAGCAGCCACCCAACAGAACCGACTCTATGCCATCGCCAATGCATTCAGCCAGCAGCTGCAACTGACACGCAACACCGCCATTCAACGTAACCAGAAAATTTCACTCTGCAAAAGCGACTCCGGCACCCAATGCAGCACCTCAACCCAGTGGGAGGCGGGGTGGATACTATTTGAAAATTTGGATGGTGATGGTCGTGTAGATAGCGTAGACACCATTCTTCAACGGTACAATCCACTCCCTCACGGCATCACCTTACGCGGTGTGGGCAATTTCAAAAACCGGATCACCTATAAACCAACGGGGGACTCCACCAGCTTTAGCCGTCTTCTCTTCTGCGATCAGAACCAGCTAACGGGGTCACAGGTGATCTATATCAGCAGTACTGGGCGCATTCGTATCGCTAAGGATGACGATGGCGACGGCATTCCCGAAGATGGCAATGGAGATAACATTGAGAGCTGCGAGACTTAACTTTAGAGAGAGGGGCTTCACGTTGATAGAACTGATCATCGCATTGGCCATTGTCGCTCTCTTGGCTGCTGTTGCACTCCCCTCGTATGAGAGCCAGTTGATACAGACTCGTCGCAGTGATGGCACAACGGCACTAACCAGCTTCGCCCAGCGTATGGAGCGTTACTTTCTGGAGCAGGGCAGTTACAGCGGCGCCACCACCAGCCTCTATCAAGAGCACTCCACTCAAGGCCATTACCAGCTCTCGGTCTCCTCAACGGTGAGCAGCTATCAACTCACCGCTACTGCTGTTGGGGCGCAATCTGCTGACGATGAGTGTGGTTCATTGACCCTGAATGAGCAGAGCACCCGAGGGATCAGTGGCAGTGGCCTTGTCGAGGGGTGCTGGTAACCCATCTATGCGCTAACGGGCACCACTAACGAAGTTCTACTGGAAGCGGAAAGAAGACCTCTTCACTCTTCACCAACGGCTCCCCCGACCAGCTTCCACCCAACTGCTGTAACCGTTCAACAACCCCCTCTACCAGCATCTCCGGGGCTGAAGCCCCAGCCGACACCCCAACCGCCTCAACACCATCAAACCAGAGCGGTTCAATCTCAGCAGCCTCATCAATCAAATAGGCTCTGGCTCCACACGACTGCGCGATCTCCCGTAGACGGTTAGAGTTAGAGCTGTTGGCTGAACCCACCACCAGCACCACCTGACAAGCAGCTGCCAACTCTTTAATCGCATTCTGTCGATTCTGCGTGGCATAGCAGATGTCATCCCGCTTTGGCCCCTGCAGCGTAGGAAAACGCGCCTTAAGCGCATTGATCACTACCCCCGCATCATCCATAGATAGAGTGGTCTGGGTTGCATAGGAGAGGCCATCAGGCTGATCAATCTGTAACGCCTCTGCAGCTGCTGCACTCTCTACCAGATGGATCTTGCCCCCCTGCTCCTCTTGATAACGCCCCAGTGTTCCCTCTACTTCAGGGTGCCCCGCATGGCCAATCAGCGCCACATCACGCCCCTCTTTGGCGTGACGTGCAACCTGCAGATGCACCTTAGTCACCAGCGGGCAGGTCGCATCATAGACCTCTAACTTACGCTGCTGCGCCTCCTCCTCCACTGCCGCCGCAACACCGTGCGCACTGAAGATCACCCGTGCCCCTGTTGGCACCTCATCCAACTCCTGTACAAAGATCGCCCCCTTATCCCGCAACTGCTGCACCACAGTACGGTTATGCACCACCTCATGGCGCACATAGATCGGGGCACCAAAGCGTTCAATCACCCGCTCTACAATGGCGATGGCTCGCTCTACCCCTGCACAGAAACCACGAGGGCGCGCCAACTCAATGTTCATTACACTCTTCTCCAACGCTGATCACCTCCACCGAGAACTGTAGATCTCTTCCCGCCAATGGATGGTTGAAGTCCACATCCACCTCCTCCTCCCGCAGAGAGACGATAGTGGCGGGTACCACATCACCAGAAGGGGCCTCAAAAGAGAAGATAGTTCCCGGCTCCAGATCAGCACCACCCGTTTCAGCCTGAAAGGCATTTCGAGGCATGGTGTGCACCTGATCAGGGTCGGGCAATCCAAAGGCCTCTGTGGCAGCAATCAGAAACTGCTGCTGATCTCCTGCTTGAAGACCGATCAACACCGACTCTAGCCCTGCGATCAGGGCGCCGTCCCCAACAGTAAACTCAAAGGGTTCATCATGGGTTGCCACATCCACTTCGGTTCCATCGACTAAGGCCAATGTATAGGCGACTGAGACCACCACACCTGAAGCTACAACATCCTGTTTTTTATCTTCTTCATTCATCCTCATAGTATACTATGGAGCCTCTATTCAAGCGCTATGGAAAACGAACAACAGCGGATATGAAGCTCTATTACTGGCGTGGAACTGCACCCTCTGGAGATGCCATTCGTGGCCGTCTACAGGCGGCAGATCGTTCAAGTGCCGTAAAGCAGCTACAGAGCCAAGGAGTCTCTTCCATCCAGCTGATCGTCCTCCCATACTGGGGCGGAACCCCCTCTCCAACACAGATCACACTACTGATTCGCCAACTCTCAACCCTGTTAAGCTCCGGTTTGACACTGGCCCGCTCTCTGGAGGGGACCATTCAAGGGCTGCCCGCAACACCACTGCGTAGACTGGGTGAGTCAATGCTGCTGGAACTGAAACAGGGGCAACCCTTCTCAACCATACTGGCCTCCCATCCCCAGCTGTTCGACCCTTTTCTCATCCATCTGGTCCGCTCTGGAGAGCAGTCGAGCCAGCTCCCTCTACTCTTGGAGCGTGCCGCTGAACATCGGGAACGGATGCGCACCCTAAAGCGCCAAAGCTGGAAGGCGATATCCTACCCGTTGGGCGTGTTAGTTTTCACTGTAGGGATTTCACTCTTTCTACTGTTACAGGTGGTGCCACAATTCGAGACCATGTTTCATAATCTCGGTGGAGAGCTGCCAGCGCTGACTCAACAACTGCTGAGAGCCACTCACTTTCTACAGCAACATACCGCTACACTCCTGCTCTCTCTGCTGCTGTTCCCAATCCTGCTCTATCTCAGCTACCGCCACTTCACCCCACTGCAACAGAGTGTTGATTCTCTGCTACTGAAACTCCCACTGATCGGCACTACACTACAAGAGATAATGGTGGCACGTCTCGGCAGAACCCTTGCAACACTACAGCAGGCCGCGGTTCCACTACACGCAGGGTTAGAGAGCGCCCTATCCATGACTCAACTGTTACCGTTTCAGCAGGCCATACAGCAGGTACATGATGCACTCCACCAAGGTACCTCACTCTCCGAGGCGGCAAAGCAGTATCGACTCTTTCCCCCCATTGCGATACAGATGATTCAGGCTGGAGAGGAGAGCGGCGAACTCGCACAGATGCTTGACCGCCTCGCGAGCTACTATGAAGGAGAGGTGGAACACCGCATCCAGCAGCTAACCTCGCTACTAGAACCGCTGCTTATCCTGCTGATTGGTGGACTGGTTGGGGTGTTGGCAGTTGCCCTCTATCAACCTATTTTTCAGATGGGACACCACCTATAAGAGCTGCCTTTCAGACTATGCAGAAAACGAAGAGCCACAACCACAGGTCGTGGTCGCATTGGGGTTCTTGATCACAAAACGAGCGCCGTCCAAGCCTTCGTAGTAGTCGACTTCAGCCCCCATCAGATACTGCATACTCATCGGATCGATCACCATCTGCACACCATCGCGCTCTATCACCGCATCCCCCTCATCTTGATCTTCAGCAAAGGCAAAACCGTACTGAAAGCCGGAACAGCCCCCGCCTGTGATATAGACACGCAGCTTCAACGCCTCATTCCCCTCCTCCTCAATCAGGGCTTTTACCTTCGCCGCTGCATTGGCGGTAAAGGTGACAGGGTCTTGGGTTACTTCAATTTCGGTAGCAGCTTCACTCATCATTACTCTCCAGAAAGGTTATTGAGACCATTATTTTATTTCTGACTAAACTTGTCAATTAATGATCGATTCAGGGCATCAAAGCAATTTGATCTAACCCCATCTTCTCCTCAAAACCAAACATGATATTCATGTTCTGCACCGCCTGCCCCGATGCCCCCTTAACCAGGTTATCAATCACCGAAAGCACCACTATCTGATCACTATCTTCAGGCTGATGGATTGCAATACGGCAGCTATTACTCCCCCGCACGGTACGCGTCTCGGGGTGTGAACCTGCTGGCAACACATCGACAAAGGGTTCATCTTTATATTTCGCCTCATACAGCGCCTGCACATCGCCCACCTCTCCTGTGGGGCGCATATAGAGCGTTGCATGAATGCCACGAATCATCGGCACCAGATGCGGCACAAAGGTGAGGCCAACTGCATCCTGCCCACTCATCCGTACCACCCCCTGACGAATCTCCGGCCAGTGGCGGTGCCCCGGCACCCCATAGGCCTTGAAGCTCTCAGCCGACTCCGCCTGCAAAGTGCCAACATTGGCACCACGCCCCGCACCACTGACACCTGATTTGCAATCGGCAATCAGGCTATCCAGTGCAACCAGCCCCTTCTCCAGCAATGGTAAAAGACCCAGCTGTACTGCCGTGGGATAGCACCCTGGATTAGCCAACACCTGTGCCGACTTGATCTCTGCTCGGTTCATCTCTGGCAGGCCATAGACCGCCTCAGTCAGTAACTCTTCACAGGCATGTGGCATGCCATACCACTTCTCCCACACGGCAGGATCAGCCAAACGGAAATCTGCCGCCAGATCAATAATACGTACCCCCGCATCCACCAGCTCACGAGCCGTAGTCATTGCCACACCATTGGGCGTTGCAGAAAAGACCAGATCACACTGCTTCAGTGCAGCGGTATCCGGCTCAGTAAAGGCAATCTCAAGGTGCCCACGTAGATTGGGGTAGAGGTCTGCCACGGGTCTGCCCGCCTCAGAGCGTGAGGTGATCACTGTCAACTCCACCTTTGGATGAGGTGCCAACAAACGCAATAACTCAACACCGGTATACCCAGTTCCACCAACAATGCCTACTTTGATCATCTTCTCTTTCCAGCTAAAAACAAAAAAATGATTCTAACAAAAAGAGCCGTTCCATGGTCGGGCTTCTCTCTATTGCACGACATAGGTCATCTTTCAGGGACTCAGAGTTGCTCACTATGTAGACAAAGATCCACGGTTTGATCTTCTTGGCAACTTCACTCATAACTTAAATATTCAATAAACTGCTTGACCGATGAGATGGACGCTTGTATAATCCTCCCCATCATTAAGAATTAAGGAATTTGAGGACAAAATCATGAAAAAAATTATCGCTACTATCGCTCTTGTTGCTTTCGCTTCTAGCGCTTCTGCTTTCTTCGGTGGATCTGACGATAACCAGTCTGGTTACGGTACAGGTGCTGCTGATGGCGCTTTCGACGGAAAGGGACGTGGAGCTGCTGTTGGTAAGGGTGACGCAGAGGGTAACTTCAGCATGACAATCAACGCTTCTGGTAAGGGTTCTTCTGACATGCAAGCCGATATGGACGCAGCTAACAACGCCCGCATGAACGGTACTTCTGATCTGCGCACTGAGAATGTTGCATACAACCCATACATGCAGCAAGCTCCAGTAGCTAAGTAAACACTGATTACCTCCTTTACAGTGTCGTAAATAAGGAAGCCCTAGCAGTTTTGCTGGGGCTTTTTTTTGGATTGGATTTTTGGGAGAAAACAACTCCTTTAGGGCTTCTTCTCCAACAACATCTCTTGAAGCCCATTCTGCAGCAGCGTTGCGTGCATCAAATGAAACTCCGGCATCATCTCTATAATTTCTCGCTGACTGTATCCGGGAGAGATCCACTCCTCAGCATCACAACCAGAGAAGAGGATATGCGACTCATCCTGCACGGTACAGAACATCGGCTCCATCGAGATCTTGGCATGGGTACTGTTAACCAAATAGAGCAGCCCACCACTCTTCATCGAAGCCGCCAACTTACGCGATAGCTCGGTAACCTCAGGACGATTCAGATACTGCAACAGATCCCACACCAGCGCACAGTCTGCGTCCACAAGATCGGCAAAGAGCGGGGGTAATTTGACCTCAGACGACTCTTCTGCCGCTGTAACACTGCTGTCGATAAAGACATACCCATCATCATCCAGCTGTTGTCCCGCCTTCAATGCCGACTCATCGACTCCTCCACGCTGCTCACTGCGCATCTCACAGAGCAGATGGGTAAAGTCTGGATAGTGTAGGCGCATATCGTAGCCAAAGAAGAATTCAATATTGCTCTCAATCACCCGAGCCAGATCGATCATATTGATGGTGCGATCACGCGGAAAACGCTCAATCAGTCGCTTGAAGACCACCGTATGCGAAGGGGTCATTTGGTCTATCGACAACGCGGCTGCCTGCCCACGTCGACCAGAGTGTGATGATTGCTGTTTCAGGTTCACCGCGCTTTCGCCCTATTCAGACTACTTCTTGGTTGTGGCTGCAGCTGGGGCCGACAGCTTTTTACTATCGTCCATATCCATCTCAATATGGCCTCTAAAACGACAACCATCTTTCAGCACGATACGGTTAGCCTTGATATTGCCCGTCATCCGTCCCGACTCATGGATGGTTACCAGCTCAGAGCTATCCATATCTCCATCCACCCGACCCTCGACATGGACCGTCTTGGCCTCGATGGTCGCACTAACCGAACCATTCTTACCGACTTTGAGCTTGTTATTCTTGATGTGGACCGAACCCTCAATACTGCCCTCGACCAGTAGATCTTCGGCTGCGGTCACCTCCCCTTTAATCACTACAGTAGAGCCAATAAACGCCTGCTCGTCCGTCTTACCCAGATAGCTATTTTTTTCCACGCTCTTACTCTCCTTAACCTTGGTGCTCACCTCGAACTCCTCTTCTTTATCGTTTTTTCCCCACATGGCATCTATCCTCTGCTATGGAATTCATGAAAACTCGAACCTAAGATCATACTACTCCCACTACTCAATAGGGCAATTTCCAACAAAAAAGCCCCAACCAAAAAGGTCAGGGCTTTCAATAAGCGGGATTTCGCAAAATCACCGTTTGGGTCATCTTCAGGAGGCCGCATCGCGGCCCCATAGAAGTGAACTAGGGAAAGCCTGAACAAGTCCTCGAGAATTTCCTTGAATGATGAGATCATA
>JABGQL010000006.1 GCA_018648825.1 Gammaproteobacteria bacterium | reverse complement strand
GGTGGGACGGTTGATGGACTTGGTGGGTGAGCTGGGGCTGGTGTCGTCTGAAATCATCAACCACCCTGAACTTGAAGGGCTAGAGCTCAAAGGGTTCGACAGCTCGGCACATCGCCTAGAGGGGTTGATTCGTGAGATTCAGGATGAGTCATCGGGCTTGCGTCTGGTTCCTGTAGGTAGTGTATTCAAGCGTATGCAGCGCTTGGTGCGCGATGTTTCCAAACAGATCAACAAAGAGATTGCACTGGTTTTGATCGGGGAAGATACCGAAGTGGACAAGGTCATTGTAGACCGCCTCTATGACCCACTGGTCCATCTGGTGCGTAACTCGGCAGACCATGGGTTAGAGAACCCAGAAGAGCGTAGGAAAGCGGGGAAAAGTGAGAAGGGGACCATCACTCTGGCCGCATACCAACAGGGGGGAGAGGTTCAAATCCTGATCAAAGATGATGGTAAGGGGATGAACCGTGAGGCGATTCTGGGCCGTGCTGTTGAGCGTGGATTGATTGGTGCTGATGAAGATCCAGATGATGAGACGGTATGGAACTTCATCTTTGATGCGGGCTTCTCTACCAATGAGCAAGTCTCCAAACTCTCTGGTCGGGGGGTAGGGATGGATGTAGTGAAGACCTCTATTCAGGATCTGCGCGGTCGCATTGAGATTAAAAGCCAGCAGGGTTTGGGTTCTACCCTTACATTGAGAATTCCACTGACGCTCGCCTTTCTGGATGCGATGGTGGTTCGTCAAGGCAATCGACTCTACGCTATTCCTGTGGATGTGGTCAGTGAGGCCTTCAAAGTGCAGGAGAAGCAGGTTACCACTACTGCTGTTGATGGCTCTGAGGTGATTCGGGTGCGTGATGCACTGGTCCCCGTGTTGCGACTGGAGGACTTTTATCAAGAAGATCATGACCATCAAGCCATTGTTGGAACCGTTGTGGTCTTGGTGCATACCAGTCACGGTGAAGTAGCCCTGCCCATTGACGAAATTGTCTCTCAGCAGCAGGTGACAATGAAGCCGTTGCAAGGGCAGCTGAAACAGATTCGGGCCGGGGTGGGGTGTGCCATGTTGGCTTCCGGTGATATAGCGATTGCACTGGACTGTGAGCGTTTCTTCTCATGAGTAAGGTTGCCCATTTTCCTGACCAGAAGCGTATCAATACAGAGAGAGAGTGGATGCCCCCCTCTCGCCCAATTGATCAAGCCAATCAAAAATTCAAGGCAGAAGATCAGCACGCTCTCAAGCAGATACAGCAGTGGATTCATATCCACAGTGGCATCCATTATACCGAGCGTAAACAGCAGCTACTCTATAAACGCTTACAGTCACTCTGTTTGCAGAAGGGAATTGTGTCACTGCAGGCGCTTGCCGAGGGGGTGTTGAATAACTCTATTCCCGGCATCCGTAAGGATGTGGCGCATACTGCTTCAACCAACCACACCTACTTTTTCAGAGAGCCAACGGTACTGGATTTCTTTCGTAAGGAGATCATTCCAGCGCTCCCGCGTGGAGAGCGCTGGCGTATCTGGAGTGCTGCAGCGTCTAGTGGTGAGGAGTCCTACACCTTAGCGATGATTTTGGCCGAGACTTTGGGCGGGGTTGATCAGGCACGTTCACAGGCGGCCATACTGGGAACAGATCTCAGTGAAAATGTGATTCAACAGGCAGAGCACGGTGTCTACCACCAGAGACGTATGGAGGGGATTGATGCGCAGCTGCAGCGCCGCTACTTTACCCAAGTGGGGTTGGGTAATTGGCGTATTGACCCCGAGATAAAGAAGATGGCGATCTTTAGACGCCTTAATTTGAAGAGCCGCCCTTGGCCCTTCAGTCGCCATTTTGATGTGGTCTTATGTCGCAATGTGCTCTACTACTTTGATGAGCCACATCAGCGAGATGTGCTGAATAGTATTTATCAAGTCACCCGTCCGGGAGGGTGGTTGCTCACCAGTGTGACGGAGAGCATACGTGAACTGGACACAGCATGGCAGATGGTGGATATCGGCATCTATAGGAAGGAGGGATAACGGTTGGGTAATAAAGTACGAGTTTTGATTGTGGATGACTCTTCGCTGGTGCGTAAAATCCTGCGAGAGGGGCTGGATGCGGATGCGGAAATTGAGGTGGTGGGAACGGCCAGAGACCCCTATGTAGCACGTGACCTGCTGGTTAAACTGCGCCCAGACGTGATTACGTTGGATGTTGAGATGCCGCGTATGGATGGGGTCACCTTTCTTCGAAAATATATGGAGGTGTTACCAACCCCAACGGTAATGATCAGCTCACTGACAGAATCGGGGCGCAGCATCACCATGGATGCACTGGAGGCGGGCGCGGTTGATATCGTCAGCAAGCCACGTATTGGTCTGGTAGAGCAGTTTCCTGAGATGATGGAAGAGGTCTGTCTTCGAGTGAAGGCCGCAGCACAGGCCGATATGGACCATTTCAAAAAAGTACGTGACACGCAGGTAGAGCGAGTTTCTGAACCCAAAAAGCGCACACAGGCACTGGAAGAGTCTACCGATAAGGTGATTGCGATTGGTGCCTCAACCGGAGGGGTCGAGGCGTTAGCCCGCATTCTGCCCGCCTTTCCCGCGGCTTCTCCCGGTATTGTGATTGTGCAGCATATGCCTGAGGGGTTTACCACCTCATTTGCTGAGCGCCTTAATAATATCTCCTCACTGAAGGTTAAAGAGGCGGAGTCTGGAGACCGTATCGTACCGGGGCAAGTGCTGCTGGCACCGGGGGGGAAGCGTCATATGGAGGTGAGACGTACTGGTGGTCAATATAAGGTGCAGTTGAGGGAGGGGGAGAAGGTAACCTTCAATCGTCCTTCGGTGGATGTGCTGTTTGATTCAGTGGCTCAACAGGTAGGGCGTAATGCCACAGCCGTGTTGATGACGGGGATGGGGCGTGATGGTGCTAAGGGGTTAAGGGCTATTCGTGATGCAGGAGGTCGTACCTTTGCGCAGAACAAAGCTACTAGCGTGATCTATGGAATGCCACAAGAGGCGGTGTCACTGGGGGCCGCTGAAAAAGAGTTGGCACTAGAGCGTATTCCAGAAGCCTTGATTAAGGCTGCACGTGCATAGTCTAAAGAGATAGTATAGAGAGATAACAAAGCCAC
>JABGQL010000033.1 GCA_018648825.1 Gammaproteobacteria bacterium | reverse complement strand
ACACCTGGTTTTCATCCAGGCAACAGGGGTTCGAAACCCCTTGGGGACGCCATATGTATACAAAAAAGCCGCTGATTTTCAGCGGCTTTTTTGTTTCTGTCTTCTGGGTGTGCCCACATTTTGTCCACATTGAGCTGAGGATCGGGCCTGAATCTCCCCGTACAGTGCCTTAGAGATTGGAATAGTGCGGTTTCTCTGGGCTTTCATTTGATGGTGTAGATGAACTGGACTGGAGTACACCGATCATTACAGAAGGTACACGGTATGACTATGGTGAAAAGCGATACCGTGTTGTTGGTCAGATTGGTGGGCGGGCACATGTGGTTGTGTTTACGACTATTCAAGATGGTATCCGGGTGGTCAGCTTTCGTAAGGCAAACCCTCGTGAGGTGAAACGATATGAACAGACAACCTAATCCTGAATTGATTGATGATGAGAACCCTGAGTGGACTGAAGCAGATTTTGCAAATGCGAGGCCTGCTGCTGAGTTGCTTCCTCATCTCTTGGGTAAAGAGGTGGCGGATGAGGTGCCATGTAAGAAGGACTGATTTTGAATCTTGAAAAAACTAAATTAAAGAATCCACGCCCCTTCTAGGGGGTTACTGCAATTCCATGTCCTTTGGGCATGGATATTGAATCGGGGGGGTATAAATTGGGGACTTATTGGTGAGCTTCATAGACTGAGCCGACAGTTCAAAGAAAGCATGTATGGTCAGTAATGAGTAAAAAGGTCGAAGAGCTGAAAACAGCCCTGTAAAGAGAAACCTAGGCACTCGCCAATATCACCAAAACTCCGGCGATGGAGAAGCCCTTTTCTTTGTGACCCTGAAGAGGATCAGTTCAAGAATTTGAGTAGTGCAAATAGTACAGAGAGACTGCCAACCATCCACTTGATTAGGCGGATCTCCATCTCTTTGAGGTCAAGGTGGAGGTCGGTTTTGAGTGTATGCAGATCGCCCTTGGTGGTTAGGTTTTCCAGATTTATTTCGTTGATCTTCTTCTGTGCCCGCGCCAATGCTTCGGCCTGTTCTTCGGTAAAGCCAGAAGATTCAAGCTCTTTTACAAAGTCGAGTGTGTCAAAAGTAACGGCGTTCATAGGTAAAAGAATAGCAATAACCCTGCCAAATAACAACTCAGCTGGGCCTTTGTGGGCTGATAGTAGCTTAGATTGGAGTATATGAGATGAGTGTTGAAAGCGCATAGGGGCCGGTACTTCATGGTTGTAACGTGCAGCCATATACCAACGGTCTGTCGTACAATACGGCAGACCGTTTTTTTGTTTCTGGAGTAGAGCGATGAGAGTCATCCTGATCTGGGCGCTGTTTATGATTAACTACCGCCTGTTTGCCCCCGACTTTGATGATGGTAGCTGTTTGGCGATTTTGCCGTGGGTGGAGTGGTCGGTGCTACCACTACTAATGGCGGCGCTCTATTTTGACCTGCGGGCCGTGGTGGTGCGCTATCGTCGGCTTGCTGAGTGGCGTGGTGAACGCCAACGTTATCTGCGGATGCGTAACTGGGTACGTACCCATACTGATGCGGGCGGGGTGGTATAACGATGCGTACTATTACATTGTTGATTATCTTGACGCTGCTTAGTTGGCAAAACCCGATGGGTTTGTCTGGGGTGATCTGTGAGGAGCAGATGCTGGCACTGTTCCGCTTTGCGTTACCGGTGGCTGCTCTGTTGTTCCTGCTTGATCTGTTTAACTTTGCGGCTCGACTGTTGGAGCGTCGTGCGCGGCGAGAGGTGGCTGATTATGAGTGGCTGGAAAACTGGGTAGAGCGACACATCTCTAATGATCATCCATCCTGAACTGTTTTGTCTCGCCATCAAAGGGTGAGGTGAAGCTGAGTTCATAGCTACAGAGCATCAAATCCTCTCTATCATCGCTGCCCCCATAGAGGCGGTCCCCCACAATAGGGTAGCCAGCCTCGGAGAGGTGTCGGCGAATCTGATGTTTTCTGCCGCTCTCAATTGAGATCTCCAGTAGTGAACGCCCCTGTTCGGGGAGCGGCTTAAGCAGTGTGATATGGCTACAGGCAGGCTTGCTATCAATCGTTGTCTCAATAGTGAGTGGTTGTTGCTTAGCCTCAAATAGCCCGTGTACGGTGGCGCGGTAGATTTTTTTTATACGGCGTTGCTGAAACAGCGCAGAGAGTGCTGCTGCACTCTTCTTGCTGTGTGCTAGTAGCATCAAACCTTGTGCGGCACGGTCCAGTCGGTGGACGATAAAGGCGGGGCGTTGTGGGGTTAGTTGTTGCTCGGCCCAGCGGTAGAGGGTGGTGTGGTCCCCCCACTTAGAACCTTGTGAGAGCATCCCGCAGGGCTTGTTCCATACGCTGAACTCCTTGCCATCATAGAGCAGTGTAGCTGCTGGTGGTGTTTGATCTATCACCTTGGGGTTGTAGTAGAGGTGGAGCTGATCTCCGCTCTTCAATAGTCGCTTAGCGCGGCGAATTCGCTCTGTACCGTTATTACGTGTGAGCCAGACAGCACCACACTGCATCACCTGCTTGATGCGCCCTTTGGAGAGGGGAGTGTGTGTAGCCAACAGTGATACTGCAGTCTGTCCCTCCTCTGTTAGAGTGAGGTGTAGCTCCAGCGGTTCTATTTCAGACACGCTTTATGCTCGCCTCATGCTTGCTTCATTGGCTTAATCAGTACAATCAACAGAGGCAGTAGCATCAGGTTTGCGGCCAGCGCAATCACCATCGAGAGCCCGGTTAACAGTCCAAAATAGATGGTTGGGATAAAGTTGGAGAAAGAGAGAATAGAGAAGCCGAGCGCAATGATCAGGGTGGTGTAGTACATCGCCTTGCCAATCGAGCGGTGGCTGCGCTGAATTGCACCCCAGTAGTCCTGATCTTTCTTGAACTCATTACTGAAGCGGTGAACGTAGTGAATGGCATTATCCACTGCAATACCGATTGCGATGGCCGCAATGGTGATGGTCATGATGTCGAGTGGTATTCCTAGAGCACCCATCAATCCCAGAATAGATCCCGCTGCGATGATATTGGGGATGATGGTCAGTGCGGCCATCTTCAGGTTACGGAAGAGCACGATAAACATCGCCAAGATTGCTAGGAAGACGAAACCCAAGGTGAGGATCTGTGAACGGAATAGGCTCTGTAGCATATTGTTGTAGAGTACCAGCATCCCAGTCACCCTGACCTGTTCTGGCTGTAGCCCCAAGTCGGTTACCAGCCCATTCTGGATGCGTTGAATCAGCTCATTGCGGCGTAGCTCAGGATCGGAGTCGTAAACACGCATAGCATAGCGAAGCTGGTTCCCATCTTCTGAGAGGTAAGGTTTGAGTAGAGAGTCTTTGATCGACTCCGGTAGATTTTTATGGATGATGGAGAGAAAGAAGTCATCAATTTTGTCGCCATCATTCAGGTCCTCCATCAACTGCATGGTAGAGGTGATCGAGAGTACCTTGCCGATCTCTGGCATGCCATCCAGATAGTGGTGAATCTTGGCGGCATCCTCCAGCATAAAGCTGTTGAACCAGTAGCTGTCGCTGAGGCTGCCGCTATCACCCTCCGTGCCCAATCCCGGCATATCCATGTCGATCATATCCATGCCAGCGTCGAGCATCTCATCCATAAAGGGGAGGTAGCCCTCATCCTCTGCGGTTTCCGCTTCTGGCTCTGGTGGGTTGAGGAAGGCGTCTGGTGCATCAATGATCACCTCTAACGGTGTGGTGCCGCCGAGCTTTTGGTCGATCAATGCCATCCCTTGATAGATCTCAGTGGTTGGCTTGTAGTAGTTGATAAAGCTATTCTCTACCGTGAGTTGGCTAACCCCAGTAATGGTAGCCACAACCAGCAGCGCAAAGGTGGTTAGTACGGGCCCTTTTTTATTGTGAATAAACTGGCCTACAGCACCTGTGATCTCCCCAGCAATATCCTTACGCTGCACAGAGGCCTGTGGTTTCATCAATACCAGTAGTGCGGGGAATAGGGTGAAGGCAAGGATCAGCGCGATTCCTGTGCCGATCGCCATCACAATACCAAAGTCAATTACTGGACGGATGCCGCTGACAATCAGTGAGCTGAAGGCGACGATTGTGGTGATTGCGGTGTAGAAGCAGGGTAAAGCCTTGCTGCGCAGGGTCTCTTTGACCAGTGTGTACTGGCTGCAGCTCTCATCTTCTGCGTGTAGTTCACGATAGCGCACAATCAGGTGCACGGTGAGTGAGAGTGTGATGATCAGCAGTAGTGAGATAAAGTTAGAGGAGACCACCGTGACGGGCCAGTTCATCACTCCAAGGAATCCAGTGGTGATGATTCCTGCAGCAAAGCAGGTCAGAATCGGCAGGATAATCCAGCGTGGGCGGCGGAAGGCGATGGCGAGAATGGTGAGTACAAATAGCAGTACTCCAATGCCGAAGGTGGAGAGGTCATGACGCACAAACTCAATGGAGTCGGCGACAATCATGGGTACCCCTCCAAGATGCATCTTGGCTTTGTCTTTATGCGACTGCATAACACTGCGTATGCTGTTGATGGTCTGCTGTTGAGTGGCCTGCATCTGAATGTTGTGTAGACGGAACTGCTGGCTCACACTCTTTAGCTCTTGTTGTAGCTCTGGAGTTAATGCGTTGTTGAGGCGAAGCCCTCGCAGCTCACTACGGCGGTTGAGTAGTCGTAGATAGGTCTCGTCACGCTTTAAATTCAGCTGTAGTGCGGTGGTGTCCCCCCCGGGGCTGACTAACAGGTTCTGATAGAGAGGGCTGCTGAGAAACTCTTTTCGTGCCAGCGTGATATCGGTGGAGGGGGTCTGTAGTGTGGGTGTCTCACGCTGAATATCGGTAAAGCCAATGGGGGGGCTGTTGATCAGTGGTACATTGAGGATGCTGGTAACGCTGGAGATGGTCTCAATCGCCAGTAGTTGATTCTGCATCTGCTCCAGGTCGTTGAGAATCTCTGCGCTGAATAGGTCTTTGTTCGGGGTGTAGGTGATGACCAGATAGTCATCCGACTCATAACGCCCCTGAATTGAGCGGTGATACTTCAGGCTCTCATCATTCTCCAGTACCAGAGAGTCTGCTGAGGCATCCAGATAGAAGTTCTGTGCGTAGTAGGCAGAGCCAACAACCAATAGAAGTAGGGTGAAAAGTGTGACCCAAGGTTTCCCCAAAACAATTCGATAATACATAAAAAAGTCCATGCGAATCTGTAAGGGGGTAATTCTACAGAGGGTTTAGCGAAAGGTTAATAAAAACCCATAAAATCCGGTGAAATCTTTCTGTGAAATGTTGCTTGTCACCACACGAACTTTCCCATAGAATTCAAACCAATTCACGGGTAGAGATTGTGATGTTGTTCGAGTTTGCTTTGGCTGCTTTTCATATCCAAGATGTACGGTGAAGTTTAGGTGCGCCGTTAATGGGTGTATATGTTTAGTAGTTTTATAGGTAATAATTGACATGGCAACAGGTACAGTAAAGTTCTTCAACGACTCTAAGGGTTTTGGTTTCATCGTTCAGGATAACGGTGGTGATGACGTATTCGTTCATTTCCGCGCAATCCAGGGTGACGGTTTCAAGACTCTGGCAGAGAACCAGAAGGTAAACTATGACGTTGAAGAGGGTCCTAAGGGGCTGTCTGCAGTGAATGTGACTAAGATCGACGGCTAAGCCTAGATCGATTTCATTCGGAAAGCCCGCTTTATGCGGGCTTTTTACTTTGTATGAGGTACCAAAAATGAGGTACCCAAAAGGCACTTTTAGAGATGCTGCATGGTGTGTTGATGAAAAACAGTATTGAGTTTTATATCCAATTTGATTACAAGGGGAATACCCTTCGACCTACGCTTACGGTAGATCTGGATGAGATGATGCAACAAGGGTCCGTATCAGATCTCTATCCACTGCTGGCACGGAAGAATGGGATTGGTCTTTACAGCTACGAGCTGGAGATTATGGAGTCGCTGCCATTGAAGGTCGCTGCGGTGGAGGGGATGGCGGCAGAGTTTGTTCAAGAGGAGCAGTTTGATCAGAGTGGATTTGAAGTCGCGTGGCACACGGAGCAGGCTCGCTCCCGAATTGAAGAGATCGCTCAGCAGCACGTCAGTAGTGATCTGTTGATAAAGCACCCAGAGCTGATGGATGCACTACTTGCGGTCTATGCACTGGGAAAAGAAGGTCATTGAAGTCCGTTAATATTTCCGGGGTGAGAGGCTATCTGCTGCTCTGTAGCCATATGCGTGCCTATACGACACTGTTGGGCCACATTCTCGGCAGCCATGATCAAGTCACCGGATATTCTGAAATGCATATGCGCCTGCGCAACCAGCAGGAGTTGCACCGTTTGGCGCTGCAGGTGGCACGGCATAGCCGTAAGCACTATCGTAATTGCTATGTGTTCGACAACCTGCTGCATGACCATCTACCTATAACAGGAAAGGTACTACGACGCCATGATGTCTATCCGCTGGTGATGGTGCGAGAACCGAAGGCGACCATTGAGAGTATTCTGCGTCTCAAGGCGCGCTTTATCGAAGAGGTGTCGGTAGCGGAGAGCTACTATATTGCACGGTTGGAACGGTTGAAACAGACGATTTTGTTGAGTGAGGGGAGTAGCCTCTTTATGCAGGGGGAGGCTCTGATAGAGCGCAGTGATGCGGTGCTGCAACAGCTGGCGGAGTGGCTGCAGCTCGACACCCCTTTAAGAGGTGACTATCAACGTTTTCAATATACAGGGAAACGAAAGTTGGGTGATTCGTCCATACATATTCACAGCGGGCGAATTGTCAGTGAGAGGGAGCGTTCTGATCAGAGGTCACCACTGTTGCAAGCGGGAGAGGTTAGCCGTTCTGAAGATGCCTACCAACAGTTTCTAGAGTTTGCTTCAGTTAATGTCGCAGCGGACAAAACGGTGCTTGCCTGAGGCTCCACGAGGTATGGCGGCAACCTGTTTGATTGTGAAGCGCATACTTTTCCCCATCTTCTGCCGAAGTTGCTGTTCAATCTGATGTTGTAGACCTTCTGGCAGTGGCTGCTGCGCCACTATAGTCAGTGTAATCTGCTCCAGCTGTGGTTGAAGAAACTGATACTGCTCAACTCCCTCCACACCATCCAGCAGGTGGATGAACCAGGCAGGGTAGATACGTTGTCCATTGGGGCTCTGTAATAGATCATTGCTGCGACAGACTTCCATCTCCATTAGCGGGAAAGGGGAGCCACAACTGCACGGTTCGTCCAGTAGCTGGCCGTGGTCACCGATCTGATAACGGATGAATGGCATTAAGCGATTGGTGAGTGATGTGACCAGCAGCTGATGCTCTCTGTCCACCTCAATAGACTCCAGTGCAACCAGATCGGTAAAGACATGCTGATTTCCATGGCTGCATTCACAAGAGATATTGGGTACCTCACGGCTGCCATACTGGTTGTAGAGTTTACACTGAAACGCGGCCTCAATTTTTTTACGTTGCCAAGGGTAGAGCACTTCTGCGGTACAGAAGCAGCCTCGTATGGTGTGGGGAAGGGGGATCTGCTGTTCTAAGATATAGCGTGCCAGCTCAGCTAGAATGGATGGATAGCCACGAATCACCACAGGGCGAAGCCGTTGAATCTCTCTACACCACTGTTGTAGACGTGCTTCATTAAACTCAAAGGCTGCGAGGGTCTGTTCGGCTGAGATAAGCCGTTGCCACTGTGCAGAGAGCGTTTGCTTGGGGGAGAGGTCTTGTGTAGCTCCCCAAAATTGTAGTACAGACTCTCCCGGCTTCCAGCCGCACTGCATAAAGCTGCGATACTGCCCTGCACGCATCAGCTCTAGTTTGTGTTGGTCATAGTAGTAGGTGAGCGGGGTTCCGGTAGAGCCGCCAGTATGGCCCTCTTTGATTGTTGCAGGGTCTGCCGTATGGTCTAGTAGCTGGTCGCGTTGGGTGATGAGATCCTGTTTCTGTAGTATGGGCAATCGATTCAATTGATGATCCCACTCCAGATTGCTGAAGCGGTTGCCATAGTAGGGGGAGTGGGAAACCGCATACTGAATCAATGTAGTGAGGTCGCGTTGCTGTTGCTGCTGTAGAGTGGCAGGAGTCAGTTGCTGGTTTTTTAGTAACCGTTTAAGCTCAGCAAAGCGTAGCGGATAGTGGAGGCGTTGCAGAGAGGATCGCAGTGGTCGTGAGAGTGACATCGAGGGTTGACTAGGATTGCCCTAAACTTTTTTGAAGATGATTGGCCCATGCCTGTCGGTCTAGAGGATAATCAAGCAGGGCATCAGCAATGCTCTGTAGGCGCTTGTTGCGGTGTTTATCTGAGTTGATCTGCTTCCAGACCGGAGCTTGCTGCAGGAAGTTGCGCCGTATGTTTTGGATAAAGAGCTGTACGGTTTTGGGCGGTTGTTGACTGTTGTTCCACCATGCGGATGGATTGTTCAACTGCTGCTCAAACTGCTGAAGTCTCTCTGTGATCTGTTGTTGCTGGGTTAGGTAGCGTGCTCGCATCTGCTGTTCGGTCTGCTGTAGCGCCTGCATCAGTTCAGAGTGGGAGAGTTGGGTTGTCGGGTACTCTTGTTTTACCAGTCTTTCTAGTGTGAATAGCATGACATCCCCATAGAACTGCCGCTCAAACTCACCGGATAGGTCGATCTGTGGCCGCTCCTTACCCTGTGTGACACCGGGGCGGTGTTCAGCCTCTGTTGAGTCATCCAGTGTTCGTTTATGCACCATTGGTAGATTTACGGAGAGAAAGCGTTCCCCCAAATCCTGCTCCAGTAAACGGCCTAGCATTGGTCCAGCCATTCGTAATTTGAGTGCAGCAAAGGGGATAAAAGCGTTAAGCCCCTCTGGAGTAAATAGGTAGTTGGCGGTATATACCGTGCGTGCGGGCTTGATACTTTGCTCCAGTGGCTCTGGTTGGTGATAGGAGCGACGGGTGGGGTGTTCGCCATAAAAAAAGGCATTCAGTTGACGGGTAAAACCATTCAGGCAGGTACTGTGGTCATGCGCTCCATCCAAAGTGCAGCGATACTCATACGCATCGGGTGGAACAGGGTAACCAAACAGGTCAGTCATGTCGTGATAGGCGGCTTCCCCTTCCTGATGGTTTTCTCCCTTGTGAAACTGGCATGGGCTCTCCTGTGCTTGTTCAGCAAGCTGTGAGAGAAAATGGTTTAGGTCTAGTAGCAGATTATTTGCCATCACAGTAGGAGAGACGGGTGGGTCTCCCACCAGTTTTCCTGTCACCATTACGGGAGATCTCTCTGTAAAGATGCGATCAAACTGGTAGAGGTAGTTGATGCTGTAGAGCTCATCTTCGTGCTCCCCATCGCTAAGGTTGACCCGAAACTCTTGGTCGCTATCTACAAACCAGAACAGCAACTTTCCAGAGTGTTGCTGGCTCAGCTCAGCCAGCTTTAGATAGGCGAGGTTGCGGGTGGTTGAGGCCCCTTTATGCTGTTCTGCAGTGCGGGGGAGGGGGGCTACCCGCTGCAATATATTTTGCTCAGCGGTGGAAAATTGATTGAGCAGTGCCTGTTGCTCTATAGGGCCAAAGTAGATGGACTCAATGCCCCGATGGCTGAACTGCTGAGTCAACTGCCGGATGGCGGTTTGGCCCTCGGTGGTGATGCTGTCATCAGAAATCAGCAGGGTGAGTTTCTGATAGTCTCCACGGCTGTTCTGCCCATAGTGAAACTTTTCGCATAACTGATACAGGCTATGTAGGCAGCGCTCTAGCTGTTGAGGACGATCGGCAACCGGGATGGTGATGATGAAGTGGTGACGATCATCTGCTTCGGTGTGGGTGATCCACTCCTCTAGTTCTCGGTATAACGTTTGACTCTGTGTAAGGCATGTTGGGCTGAGAGGGGCGTTTGTGTAGTCCTGTTCCGCTCTGCTTATAGCTTGATGGTAGAGCGGAATCAGTGTCTCGGCACGGTGTGGCAGTGGTTGCCCATCGAGTATGTTTGGATGTTGCTGAAGAAGTGCCTCCAGAGCAGCAGTGGTCGGTATCGACATGGTTGAGTGGCCATTAGCGCCCAGACTGGTAGTCGGGGAAGGCGTTCTTATCGATGGGGATCTCAATCAAGTTGATGCCTTTGCGCAGGTCACATCTGCTAAAAAGTTGTTGCAGGTCATCTTGATCATCAATGCGTTGGTGATTCACTCCGAATGATTGAGCCAGTAGTGCAAAATCTGGGTTTACAAAATCACAATCGATATAACGCCCTTGATACTGCTGAAACTGATTTTTTCGGATCAACCCCATGGAACCGTTATTCAGCAAGATGACATTGATGGGGATGTTGTAGTTAACAGCGGTCATCAACTCCATGCCGCACATCTGAAAGCCTCCATCCCCCAGAATGGCAAAGGTGGGGTGTTGCAGCTTCAGTGAGGCCCCAATGGCTGCAGGCAATGCATATCCTAGTGAGGAGATGCCTGAGTTGGGGTAGTAGTGGTGCTTGTTGGAGGCTTTGAACAGTGTCTGTCCGTAGATGATGTTGTCATCAAATAGGGAGAGCTCTCCTTCGATCTGCGCCTCTAGCTCAGCAAAGAACTGTTGAATTAGTGTGGGAGTAGCACGCAGTACAGGGTTATCGTGGTTGGAGTGGTACTCTGTGATGGTTCCGGTAGATGGCAGCTGTTCCAGTAGCTGCTCTAAAAATGGGGCAATATCGGTCTCAATCGACAGGTCAGCTGAGAAGACTTTCTCCAGTTGAGTATGGTCGTAATCAACTTGAATGATGACTTTATTATCGAAGAGTTGAGATTTCCAGAGATAGCTGGTGCGCTCGTTAAAGCTGGCCCCGAGAATAAAGAGTAGATCGGCCTCTTGTGTGATCTGTTGTAGTGCGTTCCCGTCTGATGTGACTCCCAGTGTTCCCAGCCACTGTGGACTATTCTCATCAATGACCCCTTTCCCTTTGAGTGTGCTGGTTACAGGGATATCCAGCTGTTGGCTTAGCGCTTGGAGCTGTGCTTCTGCCCCTGAGCGGATGCAGCCATATCCAGCAATAAACACAGGGTGTTGGGCACTCTGTAGCAGGGAGCTGACTTGGTTTATGAGAGTATGGCTAGGGCTGTTTACGGTGTAGCTACGACGAAAGGGGATGGTGTCGAGAATCGAGGCATCGACCTCCTCTTTCTGTATGTTATAGGGAAGGCTCAACACCACAGGGCCAGAGCGTGGGCTCAATAAAATTTGAGTGGCCTGAATCAGTACGTTTTGTAGATAGTCCGTACGTTCAATAATCTTATGGTATCGGGTAATTCCTTGGAATAGTTGGCTCTGGTCAATGCTACCCCCTTCACCAGAACTCTCTTGTAGGCCACCTTTTCCGAAGATATGGGTGGGGGTCTCTCCAGTAATGACTAGGAGAGGGAGCTGGTCGGCGTAGGCGTTGGCAATGCCTGTTACTAGGTTGGTTGCGCCGGGGCCGGCTGTAGCGATACAGGCGGAGACTTTTCCTGTTGTGCGGGCAATACCACCCGCCATAAAAGCCGCGCCCTGCTCATGTTTTACCAGAATAGAGTGTATGGATGAGTCATAGAGGCTGTCATAAACAGGAAGAATATGGGCGCCGGGGATTCCGAATATCTGTCGGATTTCCAACTGTTCCAGATACTTGACGATGAGTTCGCTGACTTGCATAAGAGGTGTGGACGAGCAAAAAAGAGTGCCTATTATAGCTGAAAGATCACCGTTGTTGATGAGTTGATGCAGAGTTAGGGAGAATTCTATCTGATCAAATGTTACAAAATATTACAAAAATGAAACATTTATTCGATAATTGTTGCATAATTATCGAATAATAGAGGTGGCGTATAGTAAAATACGGTTGATTTGACGATGATTGATTATCAGGGATTTGGTTCATGGATAAGTTTGTTTGGGACAGTGAAAAGTATGGGATTGGTCATGAATTGATCGATCACCATCATCATGTATTGATGGATATGGTTAACACTGTGATTGATCTCTCCCATCAAGAGTCACCGAGCAAAAGTGACTATATTCAGGTGTTGATGAAGGTGAGTGACTACTCACACTATCACTTCAAGGCAGAGGAGGGGTTGTTGGCCACTATTGACTATCCCGAATTTGATCGTCAGCACGATGAGCATATCGCTTTTTCCGAGAAAGCCTCACTGTTAGTGACCTCTTGTGACTTGAGTCAGTTGAAGAAGACCGCTCATTTTCTCAAGCAGTCGCTAGAGGAGCATATCTTAGTCGAGGATATGAAGTTTCGGCCCTATTTAAGTGGAAAATAGGCACAAGGTCCCTCAGGCCCTGAGTTTTAGTCAGAGAGGCTGGATCACAGCCTCCCCAACTCCTTCAATAACGGTTACTCCGGCTTAACCCCATGGGTTGCCATACCGGTTGTGTTGTAGCCGCCATCAACATAAGTAATCTCACCAGTCATACCGGAAGCCAGATCAGAACAGAGGAAGGCCCCTACATTACCCACTTCATCAATGGTGACGTTGCGGCGTAGCGGAGAGTTCTTCTCGGAGTAATCGAGCAGCAGATTAAAATCACCAATCCCTTTCGCAGCTAGTGTTTTGATTGGGCCTGCGGAGAGTCCATTGACACGAATCTGATCGGGACCCAAGTCTGCAGCCAGTGCACGCACACAGGCCTCTAGGCTTGCCTTGGCCAGCCCCATTACGTTGTAGTGGGGGATTGAGCGGATTGCGCCGAGATAGCTTAAGGTGAGCATTGAGCCATTGCGCCCCTCCATCATCGGTAGCGCCTCACGTGCCAGTGCAGCAAAACTGTAAGAGCTGATGTCGTGTGCAACCATGGATCCTTCTCGGGTTACCGAATCGACAAAGCGGCCATCCAGCTCCCCTTTAGGTGAGAAGGCGACCGAGTGTACCAGGCAGTCCAGTCCATCCCAATGCTCTGCTAGGGTCTTGAAGGTGTTGCTGATATCTTCGTCGCTGCCTACATTACAGGGGATCGTAATGTTACTGCCTAGCTCGGCGGCAAATTTCTCCGCGCGACCTTGCAGTTTTTCCCCTTGATAGGTGAGTGCAATCTCAGCCCCTTCGCGCTGCATTGCCTTGGCTATGCCCCAAGCGATAGAGCGATTGCTGGCAACGCCAATGATAAGTGCTTTTTTACCCTGCATGAAACCCATGACAAATCCTCTTCAATGATTCTCTAAATGTAACGATGAGTAATTCTGATATGATTCAGGCCATCAATAGATAGACCTACGGAATGGCGAACATTCTACACAGAGAGCGTGAAGAGTAACAGGGTAAAAAGCTGCGGAATCGCAAATGTACTGATGGCCCTCCTGCTGGGGAGTGTGGCCCCGTACCTTTCTGCGGCCAACTGGAACAGCCCCTACTCGCAACAGGGGGTAGAGGAGCAGGTACTCTACTCCTCTTTTTCGGGTCGCCCTAAACATCTGGATCCCGCGCGCTCTTATAGCTCCAATGAGTACACCTTTATTGGGCAGATCTATGAGCCACCGTTGCAATACCACTATTTGAAGCGACCATATCAACTGGAGCCGTTGGGTGCCGCAGAGATGCCGGTGGTCACCTATCTGGATCGACAGGGAGAGCCTCTGCCCGCAGATGCATCCACTGAGCAGATCGCCTATTCGGTATATGAGATCAGGGTTCGAGAGGGGGCGAAATATCAACCCCACCCCGCCTTTGTGCCTGTGGATGAGGTGGTCTTGGAACAGGTTGAGCAGTTGAGTGACTTTCCGCAACAGGGGAGTCGGGCATTGATGGCGGATGACTACATCTACCAGATCAAGCGGCTGGCACACCCTGCAACCCATTCGCCTATTTTTGGGTTGATGACCGAGTATATTGTTGGTCTGCAAGCGTTGCGGGACCAACTCAAGGAGGCGCGTAAGCAGCATCCAGAGCAGTGGTTAGATTTGCGGAAGTTTCCGTTGGATGGGGTAGAGCGGGTGGATGATCGCACCTACCGCATCAAGGTTAAGGGGAAGTATCCACAGTTCCTATACTGGTTGGCGATGCCTTTCTTTGCGCCGATGCCGTGGGAGGTTGAGCAGTTCTATGAGCGGCCTCAGCTAAAAGAGAAGAACATCACGCTGGATTGGTATCCGGTTGGCAGTGGCCCCTTTATGCTCACCGTTAACAACCCCAACCGCAAGATGGTGCTGGAGCGTAACCCCAACTACCATGCCGATTTCTACCCTACAGAGGGGGAGCCAGAAGACCGAGAGCAGGGGCTGCTGGCCGATGCAGGGCAGCCTATCCCATTTTTGGATCGCATCGAGTTCAGTTTAGAGAAGGAGACTATTCCCTATTGGAATAAGTTTCTGCAGGGTTATTATGATGCATCAGGCATCAGCTCGGACAGCTTTGATCAGGCAGTACAGCTCTCTGGTAGTGGTGAGGCGCAGCTGACCCCAGATATGGAGGCGCAGGGGATGCGGTTACAGACCTCCGTCTCCACCTCAATCTACTATATGGGGTTCAATATGGCCGATACGGTCATTGGTGGAACGGATGAGCGGGCGCGTAAACTGCGGCAGGCGATCTCCATTGCGGTTGACTATGAGGAGTACATCTCTATCTTCGCCAATGGACGGGGTATCCCTGCGCAGAGCCCACTACCTGCGGGAATTTTTGGCCACCAAACGGGAGAGCAGGGAGTGAATCCTGTGGTCTACCGTTGGGAGTCGGGTAAGCCAGTGCGTCGTTCATTGGATGAGGCGAAACAGCTGTTGGTAGAGGCCGGTTATCCCAATGGGCGAGATGCCGAAAGTGGCAAGCCGCTGACGCTATACTTTGATGTGACTGCCAGTGGCCCGGATGATAAGGCGCGTATGGACTGGTACCGTAAACAGTTTGAGAAGATTGATCTACAGCTGGTGATTCGCAACACCGACTACAACCGCTTTCAGGATAAGATGCTCAATGGCAGTGCACAGATCTACCTCTGGGGGTGGAATGCCGACTACCCCGATCCTGAGAACTTCCTCTTTCTGCTCTATGGCCCCAATGCCAAGATGGAGAAGAATGGCGAGAATGCCTCCAACTACAGTAACCCACAGTTTGACCAGCTTTTTGAACAGATGAAAAATATGGAGAATAGCCCAGAGCGACAGCAAGTGATCGAGAAGATGACGACGATTCTGCACAACGATGCGCCGTGGCTCTGGGGCTTTCACCCCAAGAATTTTGGCCTCTACCACCACTGGTATCGTAATACTAAGCCCAACTTGATGGCGAATAATACCCTCAAGTATGCACGTGTCGACTCAGCTGAGCGGACCCAAAAGAGAGGGGAGTGGAATCAGCCTGTGTTGTGGCCACTGTGGGGTGGGGTTGTGTTGATGATGGTGTTGATAGTTCCTGCGTGGTTGGGGATTCGTCGTAGAGAGCAGCAATCACTGCGTAAGGAGGTGAGTTGAGATGTTGAACTATATCCTGCGCCGTATCCTCTACGCCTTCCCGATTCTAGTCGGCGTAAATTTGATCACCTTCTTCCTCTTCTTCGTGGTCAATACGCCCGATGATATGGCGCGGATGCAGCTGGGGATGAAGCATGTTACCCCAGAGGCGGTAGAGAACTGGAAGCAGGAGCGGGGCTATGATCGTCCACTCTTTTGGGATGATACGGCCAGTGGAGTGGGGGTGGTGAGTGAGACGCTGCTGTTTATCGAGTCAACCAAACTCTTCCGTTTTGATTTTGGTGTGGCCGATGATGGACGTGATATCGGTAAGGATATCCGTGAGCGCATGGGGCCGAGTCTGGCGATTGCGGTGCCGACCTTCATTATCGGGCTGATGACCAATATCACCTTTGCGCTGTTGATGGTCTTCTTTCGCGCCTCCTATCTAGAGCTCTCTGGCGTGGTGCTGACAGTGGTGCTGATGTCGATCTCTGGTCTCTTCTACATCATTGGCGGACAGTTTGTAGTGGGTAAGTTGATGCACTTGGTGCCGATCTCCGGTTATGAGAGTGGGCTGGGGGCATTCCGTTTTGTGGTGTTGCCGGTGGCGATTGGGGTGATCTCTGGGATTGGCTCCGGGGTGCGCTGGTATCGCACCATCTTCCTCGAAGAGATGGGTAAGGACTATGTACGCACCGCGCGGGCCAAGGGGCTGTCAGAGGGGCGAGTGCTGTTTCACCATGTGCTACGCAATGCGATGATCCCCATTCTCACCGGGGCGGTAGTGGTATTGCCGCTACTGTTTATGGGGAGCCTGATTACCGAGTCGTTCTTTGGTATACCCGGCTTGGGTAGCTATACCATTGAGGCGATCAATGCACAGGACTTTGCTATTGTGCGTGCGATGGTTTTTTTGGGGGCGGTGCTCTATATTATTGGACTGCTGCTGACCGACCTCTCTTATACACTGGTTGATCCTAGGGTGCGATTGTCATGATAGAACTCTATGCCGCAATAGGGGCCAAGCCGCTCTTCCTCTGGACTGATCTGCTGATCTGGCTGTTGGTGGCGGTGATTGTGTTGGGGGTCTCTTATACCCGCAAGCGTCCCCATTTGTTGGAGCCTTGGCACCGGGTGGCACGTAGTCGATTGGCAATGGGTTCGCTGGTGGTGCTGTTGGTCTATGTGGTGATTGGTCTGCTTGACTCTATTCACTACCGTCCTGCACTCAAATCCACGGAAGCCAATGCGGAGGTTCATTACGCAGTCGAGGCGCGCACCGTGTTGGACTGGTTGGTGGGGGATTTAGGAGAGCAGAGTGAGAAGAGTTACTCTGCTCCGTTGGCGACCCATCTGTACAGTCGCGAGAGTATTGAGACCGAGGCGGGTACTGTGCGGGACTACCCACGTCTACAACATGGCGGTGCACATTTGGAAGATCCAGCGCAGCAGCGTGGTGACCTCACCACCTCTCTCTTTGTCGGAGGTCTGCAAGGGGTGTTAGTCTGGTTAGCGATAGCATTAATTGTTGCGATGTGGCTGCGTAACCGACAAGGACGCTCTCCTCTACAGTGGGTGGTGTCGAAGATCCGTGGGCAGAGCGATGAGGGGGATGTATTGCCATGGCACACCATCCTCTGGGTCACCTGTGTAGTTGCACTGTTGATGATGATGGCGATTCAGGTTGGGGTGAAGTACCACATCCTGGGTACTGACAAAGTGGGGCAGGATGTCTTCTATCAGGCGGTGAAGAGTATCCGTACCGGGCTGGTAATCGGTACCCTCACCACCCTGATCATGCTTCCATTTGCGATTCTGTTGGGAATTATGGCAGGTTATTTCCGAGGTTGGATTGATGATGCGATCCAGTATACCTATACCACCCTCAATTCCATTCCCGGTGTGCTGCTGATTGCAGCGGCGATCCTGATGATTCAGGTCTATATCGACAACAATGCAGCGCTGTTTGAGACCACGGAAGAGCGCGCCGATCTACGTCTGCTGTTCCTCTGTATTATCCTCGGTGTCACCAGCTGGACCGGGCTTTGCCGTCTGTTGCGCGGTGAGACCCTGAAGCTGCGAGAGATGGATTACATCACCGCTGCCCACGCCTTCGGGGTGAGTCATCTGCGTATCATTACCCGCCATATTCTCCCCAATGTGATGCATGTGGTGTTGATCTCGATTGTGCTCGACTTCAGTGGGCTGGTGCTGGCCGAGGCGGTTCTCTCCTATGTCGGGGTTGGGGTCGATCCCACTATGTATAGTTGGGGCAATATGATCAATGGCGCACGGCTGGAGATGGCGCGTGAGCCGGTGGTGTGGTGGACGCTGCTCGCCTCGTTCCTATTTATGTTTGTGATGGTGCTGGCAGCCAACCTCTTTTCTGATGTGGTGCGAGAGGCGTTTGATCCGCGACTACAGAGCCGAGGGGAACGGTCTTGAGTAAGCAGTCTGAAGATCAACTTCTACAAAGTGATAGAGATACGGTGGGCTCCCCACTGCTTAGTGTTCAGGATTTGCGAATTTGGCTCTCTAGTCGTCAACAGACGGTGCGTGCGGTGGATGGTATCTCTCTACAGATTGAACGGGGTAAAACCTATGCACTGCTGGGAGAGTCGGGCTGCGGTAAATCGATGACTGCACTCTCTATCATGCAGCTGCTACCCGAGGTGTCGTTGAAGCGAGCCAGTGGCGAGATTTTGCTGGAGGGGGAGTCACTGCTGGATTGCCCAGAACAGCAGATGCGACAGGTGCGTGGCGGACGCATTGCGATGATCTTTCAAGAACCGATGACCTCCCTCAACCCTGTGATGACGGTGGGTGAGCAGGTGGGGGAAGTGTTACAGCAGCATAAGAATTTGCGTGGCAGTGAGCAGCGCCAGCAGGTAATTACACTGTTGGAAGATGTAGGTCTCCCCACTCCAGAGCAACGTATTGATGCCTACCCCCATCAGCTCTCGGGGGGGATGAAGCAGCGGGTGATGATCGCTATTGCACTGGCGGGTGAGCCAGATTTGTTGATTGCCGATGAGCCAACCACCGCACTGGATGTCACCATACAGGCGCAGATTCTCGACCTGTTGCGGCGCTTACAACAAGAGCGGGGGATGGCTATCCTGCTGATTACCCATGACCTTGGTGTGGTGGCAGAGATGGCAGACCATGTTGGAGTGATGTATGCCGGGCAGTTGGTGGAGAGCGCCAGTCGTGAACAGCTGTTTTCTACTCCTGGGCACCCCTATACCCGTCGCCTATTTGATGCGTTGCCTGATCGCAGTAAGCGGCATCAACCTCTTACCGTATTGCATGGGATGGTGCCGCCACTGACGGCAGCGTTTCAAGGGTGCCGCTTCGAGAGTCGTTGTGATCAAAGTTGGGGATTATGCCGTCAGCTGGACCCCAACTGGTTTGCTGTGAGTTTAGGGCAACAGGTACGCTGTCATCAGCTGAACCCAGAGATTGAACCACCAAACAGGGAGATGGTCACGCCTGAAGCAGAGCCTCAGCCACTCCCAGTAACTGATGAAGGCGCAGTACTATTACAGTTACAAGGGCTGAAGGTTCATTTTCCTATTCGTAAAGGGTTTTTCCACCGTACCGTAGGGGAGGTGAAGGCGGTGGATGGGGTAGATCTCTCGATTCGCCCCGGGCAGACCGTGGCTCTGGTGGGGGAGTCGGGGTGTGGTAAAACCACCGTAGGCAAGTCGATTCTACGCCTGCTGGAGACCACTGCGGGTAGTATGCAATTTGCGGAAAAGGCGCTAAACCAGCTACAGGGGCGTGCGCTGCATCAGGTGCGTTCACAGTTGCAGATGATCTTTCAAGATCCATACGCCTCAATGAATCCCAGAATGATGGTGGGCGATATTATTGGGGAGGGGATGGATGCGCTGGGGATTAGCCGTACCCCAGCAGAGAGAGAACAACGTATTGCGGAGTTGCTGGAGCAGGTGGGGTTGAGTCCTGAGGTGGTTAAGCGCTACCCACATGAGTTCTCTGGGGGGCAGCGTCAGCGTATCGCTATTGCGCGGGCGTTGGCGGTTGATCCACAGCTAATTGTTTGTGATGAGCCGACCAGTGCGCTGGATGTTTCAGTGCAGGCACAGATCCTCAATTTATTGCGGAAATTACAGCAGCAACAGAATCTCTCCTACCTCTTTATCACCCATAATTTATCGGTGGTCTCTTGGTTTGCACAGGAGGTGGCGGTGATGTATCTCGGTAGAATTGTGGAGTACGGTACGGTAGAGGAGGTGATGTGCTCACCCAAACACCCCTACACGCAAGCACTGCTCTCTGCGGTACCTACAGTAGATACAGAAAGTCAGCGTGAAGTGATTCGCCTGCAGGGGGATCAGGGATCACCTATTGACCCACCATCAGGTTGCCCATTTCATCCGCGTTGCCCACAAGCAGAATCTCGTTGTAGTCAGCAGCTCCCAGAGCAGCAGTGGGTCAGTGAGACCCACCACGCTACTTGCCTGCTGTTGAAGGGTTAATCCTTCAGTTTAGATCCAGCGATACCCGCCTTCATCTTCAACATGCCCTGAAATATCATTGGGAACTCTTCTACCACAGATTGCTGAACACTCTCTCGTTGCAGCAGCTGCTCACTCCAGCGGTTTAATTTGGGAAGCCCCTCCATAGTCTCTACGCCAGTCAATTTTTGCAATAGATCAAGGCGCATAAACAGCGGGGCAAAGGCGGCATCAACTAAAGAGAATGCTTCTCCATTGAAAAAAGGCCCATTTTCCAAGATTCCTTCAATTTTGGTGAGGCGCCCCTTCATGGTTTCAACTGCCTCATCGAAGGTGGTTAGACAGTCTGTGGTATTAAGAGTGTAGATGGTCTCTAGGCAAGAGGAGGCAAACTCAATCCATCCTCGGTGTTTGGCACGTTGTAGGGCATCTTCGGGGTGTAGGCTGCCTGCAGAGGTCTCATCAATATACTCACTGATCACCGCAGACTCAAACAGCACCTCCTCTCCCACCTTCAGTAGGGGGACCTGGCCCAGCGGAGAGATCTCCTTGAACCACGCGGGTGGCTCCATCAGGTCGATGTAGGTGATATTGTAGGGGGTTTGCTTCTCTTTCAGTGCAATCACTGCACGTTGAACAAAGGGGCAAAGTTTAAAGCTGACCAGTTCGAGATCCATAAATAGGTGACTCCTCACAGTTATTGAAAGTGTTGGTGTCCATTGTATACAGAGAGTGTGAAAATAATCTACGTGAATTGGTTGACGAGTTTAAAACTATCTATATAATACGCCGCCTAAGCGCCCGTAGCTCAGCTGGATAGAGTACTTGGCTACGAACTAAGGTGTCGGAGGTTCGAATCCTTCCGGGCGCGCCATATAGTGCTTAAATTACAGGGATTTACCTTATGGGTGAATCCCTGTTTTTATTTCTGAGGGCTTAGGTGTAGTCAAATTGTAGTCACTTCTGACTACATGCCTATTTGAAGTTCTCCGCTTGAGAATGGTAAGGGTGGGGGTGGCCCCATCTTGCTGTTCACAAACCTTCTCAGCAGCCTCCTGAAGCTCTCTCAGTTCGACAGATGAATAGTGGGTGGTGATGTCATCATTTTTATGACCAAGGAGAGGCTTTCGGGTTTTATTGTTCACGCCTGCGGCCCGTAACCTGTGACCAAAAGTATGCTTTAAAGCATGCACGCCACAAGAGAGGCCGATACGGCCTACAGCACGTTTCCATGAGCTGTTGTTCATCTTTTTCATGGGGCGAAGGCTATCCTTCTCATGCAGAGGGCAAAAAAGTCCATGCTTACTAGATTGTGGGACTCTCTTTCCATTCATCTGAGAAACTCCAGGATGAAAATAGGTGAAAACATATTCTGGGTGCATGCCGCGAACACTTTCAACTACACTGCTCCATAATGGGTAAAACCACTACCATTATTATCTCCAGGCACCTCAATAATGGGGAGGAATGAAACGGATATCGCCAGCAATAGCTGTGGTGCGGAAGGGGGGGTTGATTAAACCACCTTAACAAGATTTCAGTAGTCGATGGTGTAGCGGTGAAGGTG
>JABGQL010000105.1 GCA_018648825.1 Gammaproteobacteria bacterium | reverse complement strand
GCCTGCTGACCTGCAATAGAGGTTTGCTCTGCTTTCTGTTTCAATAGTGGTCTCTATAAAGGGTGAATCAATAGTGGATGGAAAGATGAAAGGGATACTCTATATCGTAGCGACACCGATTGGCAATCTGGAGGATCTCTCTCCGCGTGCGCAGCGAGTGCTTTCTGAGGTGGATCTGATTGTGGCAGAGGATACCCGTCACAGTCGTCCACTGCTCAACCACTTTGGTATCCAGACACCGATGCAGTCGATGCATGAGCATAACGAACAGGATCGTGTCAGTGCATTGGTTGAACGGCTGCATCAGGGTGACTCTATTGCACAGATCAGTGATGCGGGTACCCCATTGATCAATGATCCGGGGTATCGATTGGCGGCAGAGGCGCGGGCAGAGCGGATTACTGTATCGACGGTGCCCGGCCCCAGCGCACCGATTGTTGCACTCACGCTCTCTGGGCTGCCGGTTAGCCGTTTCTGCTTTGAGGGTTTTATCCCCGTTAAACAGCAGGCACGGCAACAGTACTTGGAGGCGTTGGCAGCTGAAACCAGGACCATGATCTTCTTTGAGTCACCGCGCAGGGTACTGGATACGTTGCATAGCATGATGCACTGCTGGGGGGGGCAACGCAGGGTGTCGGTGGCACGTGAGCTGACCAAACTACATGAGTCGATTTATACCGCGCCCCTGTCGGAACTAATTCCTTGGATAGAGGCCGATGCAAATCGTCAACGGGGGGAGTTCGTGCTGGTGGTTGAGGGGGCTGTAGAGCAACAAGATGATACCGAGGCGTATCGGATGGTGAAAATTCTGGCAAAAGAGCTGCCCCCACGTAAGGCCGCAGCGCTTGCCGCAGAAATCACTGGGGTAAAGAAGAATCAACTCTATCGCTCCTTGATGGAGTGAGTTATGCTTCGCGCCGGAAGCTGGCCAGGCAATCGCTGTGTCGCGTATCTATGATAGGTGATACAGAGGAAAGTCCGGGCTCCGTAGAGCAGAGTGCCAGATAACCTCTGGAAGGTAAAAATCAGTGGATGAATGTCCACGGACATAAGCCTATGGAAAGTGCAGCAGAAAACAGACCGCCTACGTACACCTCGGTGTGCCGGTAAGGTTGAAATGGTGCGGTAAGAGCGCACCGCGCAGCAGGTAACTGACTGTGGCAAGGTAAACCCCACTCGGAGCAAGACCAAATAGGGGGGCAATGGAGCGGCTCGCTCTGTCCCCGGGTAGGTTGCTTGAGGTGCATGGTGACGTGCATCCCAGATGAATGGTTGTCCACGACAGAACCCGGCTTATCGGCCAGCTTCCCCTCTATTTCCTGTTTTTCTCAAAAAAAATAACATCTCCCCCCTGTTTGTTCTCCTTTCCTCTTTTTTCGTGGGAAAGAAAGGGCTATTTCTCTATTAATTCTTTGAAATATAAGCAATCTATGGTGTTCTCTAAGTAATTTTATAAGTGGCTGTTGTGGTTGGGGTTTGTGGAAAACAGTGTTGAATATGGGGGAAAGTGGAGTATAGTGGGGCGTTCTGGAGAAAGGTGGCTTCTCCAAAGACCGTTAGCTGAGGGAGTAATATGTTTGAAGAGGTAGTCGATTCATTTGCCGATACCGCGATTATTCGTGTGATTGGTGTAGGGGGGGCCGGTGGCAATGCGTTAGAGCATATGGTGTCGTCTGAAATCGAAGGAGTCGATTTCATCTGCGCGAACACCGACTCACAGGCATTGGGCCGTTCAACGGCAGAAACTGTAATACAGATTGGTGCACAGACCACACGTGGTCGTGGTGCAGGTGCACGCCCAACAGTAGGGCGTGACTCTGCCTTGGAAGATCGCGAGATGATCCGTGAGGCGATTGAAGGTACCGAAATGCTGTTTATTACTGCGGGTATGGGTGGCGGTACCGGAACCGGTGCGGCACCTGTAGTTGCAGAGGTGGCGAGAGAGATGGGTGTGCTCACTGTTGCAGTGGTCACCAAACCCTTCGAGATGGAAGGCAAAAAGCGCATGTCCATCGCCAAAGAGGGTATTGAGGAGTTGAGTAAGCATGTCGACTCCATTATCACCATCCCCAACGAAAAGTTGATGACGGTGTTTGGTGAAGAGATGACACTGAAAGATGCCTTCCGTGAGGCGGATGGTGTACTGCACGGTGCGGTACAAGGTATCGCCGAGCTGATTACCCGTGAAGGTATGGTCAATGTCGACTTTGCAGATGTGAAGACGGTGATGTCCGAGATGGGTATGGCAATGATGGGTACCGGTTACGCGACTGGTGAAAATCGTGCGGCTGAAGCGGCTGATGTGGCACTGCATAGTCCGCTGTTGGATGATATCGATCTGCGTGGAGCACGTGGTGTGCTGGTCAATATCACCTCTGGTTACGACCTCAGTATGGGGCAGTACAAGGCGGTCGGTAGTGCAGTTCACCAATATGCTTCAGAAGAGGCCACTATTGTGATTGGTACTGCATTTGATCCAGAGATGGAGAATGAGATTCGTGTCACCGTAGTCGCTACCGGTCTGGACCATGTGAAAGAGGAGCAGCGCCAACAACCTTCACTGGTTGAGGTGGAGACGATGCAACGCACGGGTACGGATGACTATATCCCCAGCCCCAGTCGTGGAACCGGAGATCTGGATCGCCCTACCTATCAGCGCAATGAGGCTCCAGCACAAGGTTATGCTGGTGGCTCTAGCACTGTAGCAAATGGTGCTTCCGGGTTGAGTGAGGACTACCTCGACATTCCGGCATTTCTTAGAACACAGGCTAACTAACGTACATTGATGGCCAATGTTCCGAGGTAACAAGACAGTCAAATTGGATGGTAAGGGCCGGGTTTCAATCCCGGCTCATTACCGTACACGGCTGTTAGACACCTCGGGAGGCAAGGTGGTGGTCTCCCCAGACCACCTCTCGCCTTGCCTCAATATCTATCCACTCTCTGAGTGGGAGCATGTTGAAGAGCAGATTGGAAAACTTCCTGGCCGCCAGCAGTCTAGCTTACGTCGCTATGTAATCGGTCGTGCCCAAGAGTGTGAGATGGATGGCAGTGGACGTATTCTCCTCAATCAAGAGTTGTGTGAGCATGCCAATCTTGGCAAGGCAGCTGTGCTGGCAGGGGTTGGCTTTAAGATGGAGTTGTGGGATGAAAGTGGTTGGAGTTCAGTCTCACAGCCTGATGAGTTGAGTGAAGAAGATTTAGATCAGCTTCAAGATGTCTACTTCTGATCGGAAGAGCAGTGATCACTTTTCAGTGATGCTGGAGGAGGCGATCAATGGCCTCCATATTCAACCCGATGGATTCTATGTTGATGCCACTTTTGGCAGAGGCGGTCATGCCGCAAAAATTCTAGAACAGCTCTCGCCCGAAGGAAGACTACTGCTGTTGGATCGTGACCCTACCGCTGTTGCCGTTGCCCGAGAGAAATACCAGGACGACGCTAGGGTTACCATTGTTCATCGCCCCTTTTCAGCGCTGCAGGAGGTGCTGCAACAGTTAGAGATCCACTCAAAAATAGATGGCTTGCTGCTTGATTTAGGTGTCTCCTCTCCGCAACTGGATCAATCTGAGCGGGGCTTTAGTTTTATGAATGATGGGCCGCTTGATATGCGGATGAATCCTCAACAGGGAGTTAGCGCAGCAGAGTGGTTACAGCAGGCGGATCAACAGGAGATTGCCCGTGTACTGTGGGAGTATGGCGATGAACGTCACTCCAGAAGGATTGCGCGAGCCATCGTTAATGATCGAGTGGAGACCCCTTTCAGCTCGACCACCCAGCTGGCAGAGCTGATCAAGCGGGTGGTCCCTGGCCACTCCAAAAAACATCCAGCGACGAAATCTTTTCAGGCCATTCGTATTGAGGTTAACCAAGAGCTGCAGGAGTTGCGGCAGATGCTGGATCAGTTGGTTGATCTGCTACAAGCGGGTGGACGTATTGCGATCATCAGTTTTCATTCTCTTGAGGATCGCATGGTAAAACGCTTTTTCCGTCGTTGTGAAAAAGGAGAGCAAGATTTTCCGCCTGATATTCCACTCCGCACGGTTGAGTATCAGGGGGAGATGAAAACGGTAGGTAAGGCGCAATTTCCTTCATTGCAAGAGATTGAGCAGAATCCCCGCTCCAGAAGTGCGGTGCTGCGTGTGGCCGAGAAGCGGGCATAGAGGTAGGGGGTGATGAAGAGCTGGTATGAGACCGATCCGCTGTTCCGAGGATTCGCCGTCACCCTGATGGTGTTGTTGGTGGTGGTTAGTGCTGTCAGTGTCAGCTATCAAGAGCACCGTGAGGTGCAGCTCTATCGAACTCTGCAGGGGTTGAAAAAACAGTATGAGAAGAGTCTAGAAGAGCAGGGGAGGTTGCGGCTGGAAGAGGCGGCATGGGGCAACTTGGCAAAGATAGAGGATCGTGCGCGTGCAGAGTTGAAGATGCAGTATCCAGAGCGTACACAGCGTATCGTGGTGCGTCGATGAGTGCCCATACCATGAGCCATCAAACCATGAATCATCAAATATGAGTCGCCTTCCTGAAACAGGTGATACACCCCTGCGCAGAGGTATCGTGGTTGTGCTGCTCTCTGTTGGCGTACTGGCTGTGGTGGTGCGTGCAGCGATGCTCCACCTGTTTCCCGAAGTGGTGAGTGCAAAGCTGCCTGACCGTGCCAACCGACAACATGTAGGGGAGATGTTGATCCCCGCGCGGCGGGGTGAAATTGTAGACCGCAATGGTGCTGTATTGGCCTTGAGCACACCGATGGTGACGGTAGGCTGCAATCCCAGAATCTTTCCAGATGATCCAGCACAACGTGCAACATTGGCAAAGCTACTGGGGAAAAAACAGAGCTGGTTAAAAAAGAAGCTCTCCCGTTACGCAGAGCGCTACTACATTCCGCTAAAGAAACAGGTAGAGCCTGCCGTACAGCAGCAGATTGCGGCACTGCAGATACCGGGAGTTGAATTCCGCCGAGGCAGTCGCCGTTTCTATCCGGAAGGGGAGGCGATGGCCTCCTTTCTCGGCTTTACCAACTCCAAGGATGAGGGGCAGGAGGGGGTGGAGAAGGCCTATGAAGAGTGGCTGAACGGTGCGCCCGAGCGGGTTAGTGTAGTACGGGATGCAGCCAGAAAGGCGATTGAGACACTGGGGTTGATCGAGCGTGGTGAGGCGGGAAAAACCCTACAGTTAAGCCTGGATCGCAGGCTACAGTTCCTCGCTTACCGCTCTCTGAGTCAGGCGGTGAAAAAATTTGATGCCGCCTCTGGTACCGTAGTGGTACTTGATTCGGATCGCAGTGAAATTCTGGCGATGGTCAGTCTCCCCTCATTCAACCCCAATGACCCGGCGCAGCGCAAAGGGGGGGCGCTGCGTAACCGTGCAGTAACCGATGTGTTGGAGCCGGGGTCAACCATGAAACCCTTTACCATCGCAGCCGCACTGGAGAGTGGCGTAGTCGATAGCAACACCAAGATCGATACTGCGCCGGGACGATTACGCATTGGACGTAGCACCATCAGTGAATATCAGGGCCATAACTATGGCGAGGTTGATATGGCCAAGTTGATTCAGAAGTCCAGTAATGTGGGTTCTGCAAAAGTGGCGCTGATGATGGAGCCCAAAGATTTCTGGCGTGTACTGGACCTGATTGGATTGGGAGAGGAGACCGGCAGTACCTTTCCAGGAGAGAGTGTCGGTGTATTGAGAGACTATGCGCGTTGGCGCAAGATCGAACAGGCAACGCTCTCCTATGGTTATGGTATGAGTATGACCCCGCTACAGCTGGCGCGTGCCTATAGTGCGCTGGCAGAGGATGGGGTGATTCGTCCCGTCACCTTCCTCTATCAACCTGAAGGGGTAGAACATACAGAAGGGCGGCGAGTTGTCTCATCAAAGACCGCGCATAGCGTACGCAAAATGATGGAGAAGGTGACCCAACCTGGTGGTACAGCAAAATTGGCACGGGTTAAAGAGTATGGAGTGGCGGGTAAAACCGGTACCGTCTATAAACTGGTGGGGGGGCGCTACAAAGACAGTGACGGTAAGCCCTTTGGTCATGTCGCACTGTTTGCCGGATTTGCCCCAGTGAATGACCCCAAGATTGTGGTGGTGGTGATCGTAGATGATCCCAAGGGCAAGCGTTATACCGGTGGTGCGGTAGCGGCTCCGGTATTTTCTGAGGTGATGAGTGGTGCCTTGCGAGTGATGGGAATTGCCCCAGAAGGGCGTGCTGAAGAGGGTGATGGGCATGGTTAGCACAGTATGGAAGCTAGAAATCCTACTAGAGGGATTTGCCAAGGTGCCGGAAGCGTTGCGTAACTGTGAAGTGAATGCACTGATTACCGATAGCCGTCAGGTTGAGCCGGGTGCGCTATTTATCGCCCTCGCAGGGCAAACTCAGAATGGGGCTGATTATATCGATCAGGCGCTACAGCGGGGGGCGGTTGCGGTACTACAAGAGTCAGGAGCTATAGCGAATGAAGTTGTGATTGCTATGTCTCAACTTCGACAGCAGTTGGGTGAAATTGCCAGCCGTTTCTATGCCCACCCTTCACAGCAACTAAAGATTGCTGCAGTGACTGGAACCGATGGAAAGAGTTCGGTCAGCCACTTTATCGCTGCAGTCATGGAGCGGCTAGAGGGTCGTGCTGCTGTTCTTGGTACGCTGGGAAACCGAATGTGTAGTGGAGTGTCACTCTCTGCTGCAGGCAGCCACACCACCCCACCTCCGATTGAACTACAGAAATTGTTGGCTGAGGTGGCGGCTGCTGGTGGGCGCAGTGTCGCACTAGAGGCCTCTTCGCACGGTATTGAGCAGTCCCGTCTAGCGGGTACAAAGGTGAACTGTGCGGTATTGACCCAGTTGGGGCGAGACCATCTGGATTATCATGGAACCATGGAGGCGTATGCCGCAGCCAAACAGGCGCTGTTTGAAGAGCCTGGCCTGGAGTCGTTAGTGCTTAATCTGGATGATGCATTGGGGCGTACCATCAATGCGCAGGTAGCATCTTTGAAAAATGTCATCGGCTATAGTTTGAAAGAGCGTTCAGCAGATCTCTACGCCCAGTTAGTGACCCAAGATCAGAACGGTTTGCAGCTGGAGTTTCATTACCAAGGGAGCAGTGAACGCTGTAATAGCCCACTCTATGGCCGTTTTAATGGCAGCAATCTACTGGCAACACTGGGTGTTTTACTCTGTTGGAAGTTCCCCTTCTCACAAGCGGTTGAAGCACTACAGCAGATCCCAGCAGTGGATGGACGGATGGAGCCCTTTCATCCCCGCTCTGTAGCAGATCCCATCTTGGTGGTTGATTATGCCCACACCCCCGGAGCACTCAACTCTGCACTACAGGCTACACGAGCACACCTACAACAGCAGGATGGAGAGCTCTGGGTGGTGTTTGGGTGTGGTGGAGATCGGGATCGCGGTAAGCGCCCCAAAATGGGGGCGGTAGCGGAGCAAGGCGCAGAGCGCGTGGTGGTTACCAATGATAACCCCAGAACCGAGCCTCCTGTAGTGATCATAGAAGAGATACTGACGGGAATGAGTACGCCTCAGCAGGCGCTGGTGATTGAAGATCGGGCTGCTGCAATTCGCTACGCCTTTGAGCACGCCGCTGAAAATGATGTGATCCTAGTTGCAGGTAAAGGGCATGAGACTACACAGGTTGTTGGCGAACGGACGATTGAATGGAGTGACCGTGTGCTGGCAGCCGAGCTATCTGGGCAGGAGCTAAAGGTATGAGTGGAACCATTCAGTTAACTTGCCTGCAGCGAGTTGCAGATCAGCTCAAGGTTCCGCTACAGGGAGAGGATGCGCCATTTCAGGGGGTGAGCAGTGACAGCCGCAGCGTGCAGAGAGGCAACCTGTTTGTCGCACTCAATGGCCCCAACTTTGATGGCAGCCGTTTTCTACAGATGGCACAGCAGCGTGGTGCAGCAGGAGCCATTGTGCAGCAGCACCAGCCCATCGATTTTCCACAAATTGTGGTTGAAGATACCCTGCAGGCGCTGGGGCAGCTGGCTCAGGCATGGCGAGCACAATTTGTTCTTCCACTGTTAGCGATTACGGGCAGTAATGGGAAAACCACGGTAAAGGAGATGGCCGCATCGATCTTACGCCAGCTGGGTCCGGGAACGGTAACTCAAGGTAATCTCAATAATGAGATTGGTGTGCCGCTGACCCTGTTACGTATTACTCCGGAAGATCGCTGGGCAATTGTCGAGATGGGTGCCAGTGCGCCGGGAGAGATTGCACGACTGATGGTAATGGCTCAACCCACCGCAGGGTTGGTAAATAATGCGGGTGCTGCCCACTTGGGTGGATTTGGATCACTACAGCAGATTGTGGAGGCGAAGGGGGAACTCTATGCAGGGCTGGGGGCAGAAAGCAGCGCACTGATCAATCGTGAACTACCGCAGGCAGAGCAGTGGAGAGAGATGGCTGAGCAGAGTCCTAAAAGTCCCATTGTGGAATATGGGTGCTACAGTGGCTCGACTGCAGATCTGTTGCAGGGCGAGATGAGGCCAGAGTTGCCCTTTAGCTTGTATGCTCAGGGTGAGCAGCAGCAAATTACGCTGCCATTGATGGGGCAGCATAACCGTTGCAATGCAGTGGCAGCAGCGGCACTGGCAAAGCAGGTTGGGGCAACCTTGCCACAAATTAAGCAGGGGCTGGAGCAGATGAAAGCGGTGCCGGGCAGACTACAGTTTAAAACCGGACTGATGGGATCGACATTGATTGATGACACCTACAATGCCAGTCCAGAGTCGATACGCAGTGCGATTGAGGTGCTCAGCAGGATCGATGGAAGCCGGCTGCTGGTACTGGGTGATATGGGGGAGATGGGGCCTGAGGCGGCACAGCACCATCACCAAGTGGGCGCGTTTGCAGGCCGTGCCGGTATCGATCAACTGTTCGCACTGGGTGAACAGGCAAAACAGTATGTGGTTGGGTTTGGAACAGGCGGCCGCCACTTTGATTCGCAAGAACAATTAGTTGAAGCGATCAAACAGCAGCTGAGTAGTGACCAGACCCTGTTAATTAAAGGGTCACGATTTATGAAGATGGAGCGCGTAGTGGAAGCCCTGCTCGATCACACTTCAGCAGTAGACGAAACAGTAGACGAAACAGTAGAGGGAGAAAAGAGACCATGATGCTTTATCTAACCGAGGCGTTGCGGGCACTCGATCCCGCCTTCTCGGTATTTCAATACCTCACCCTGCGGGGAATTCTCAGTGCATTGACTGCGCTGGTGCTCTCCTTTCTGATTGGCCCGATGATGATTCGCAAACTGACCCAATACAAAGTGGGGCAGGCGATACGGGATGATGGGCCAGAGAGTCATCTGCAGAAAGCGGGCACCCCTACCATGGGGGGCGCGCTGATTCTGGTTGCGATCACCTTCTCTACCCTGCTGTGGGGCGATCTCAGTAACCATTATCTCTGGGCCGTATTGCTGGTGACCCTCGGCTTTGGGGTGATTGGTTGGATCGATGATTACAAGAAGGTGGTCTACCAAGATCCCAAGGGACTCTCTGCACGATCTAAATTTCTGGGGCAGTCACTGGTTGCTGCGGTGGCGGTGGGGTGGGTCTACTCTACGGCGATGTTACCTGCAGAGACTGAGCTGATCGTCCCCTTCTTTAAGGATGTGGTATTTGATCTGGGGTTGCTCTATCTGCCTCTGGCATGGGTGGTGGTGGTGGGCTCCAGTAATGCCGTGAACCTGACTGACGGACTGGATGGGCTGGCGATTATGCCTACGGTGCTGGTTGGTGGAGCGTTGGGTGTCTTTGCCTACCTCAGTGGACATGTTGAATTTGCCCATTATCTGGCAATCCCCGCCCTGCCTGAGGCGGGTGAATTGGTGATCTTCTGTGGCGCACTGGTTGGAGCGGGGCTGGGTTTCCTCTGGTTTAATGCCTATCCGGCGATGGTCTTTATGGGAGATGTGGGTGCGCTGGCACTGGGTGCTGCACTGGGGATGGTTGCGGTACTGGTTCGGCAAGAGTTGGTGCTGATGATCATGGGGGGAATCTTTGTTCTGGAGACGGTCTCTGTGATGATTCAGGTCGCCTCTTTTAAGCTAACCGGAAAACGGGTCTTCCGTATGGCACCAATCCATCACCACTTTGAACTCAAGGGGTGGCCGGAACCACGGGTGATTGTCCGTTTCTGGATTATTACCTTTATTCTGGTGCTGGTTGGATTGGCCAGCCTGAAGATCCGCTAAGGTTGGATTGTAGAGAATGAACCACGCTACCGCTCCTCAACAACTGCAGAAAAAGACCCTAGTGCTCGGTCTGGGCAAGAGCGGGCAGGCAACGGTACGGTTTCTGATGGCACAAGGTGTGGCGGTAATTGCGGCAGATACCCGCCTCAATCCTCCGGGTCTGGAGCCGCTACAGCAGCAGTTCCCCGACTTGGAAATTAGATTGGGACCACTGGAGTTGGCTGAATTGACCTGTTTTGAGCGCATGGTTCTCAGCCCAGGACTCTCCTACTGGGACCCTATTGTTGAGCAGACGAGAGCAGCAGGTGTTGAAGTGGTGGGTGATGTAGAGCTATTCAGTTGGTTCTGCGATGCCCCAGTTGTGGCAATTACCGGCTCTAATGGAAAGAGTACCGTGACTACACTGGTAGCAGAGATGGCTACTACGGCGGGGCTGCGCGTGCAGGTCGGTGGCAACTTGGGAATACCCATTCTTGAACTGTTACCCCAAGAGTCGGAGCAGGCTCTCAAACCGCAACTCTATGTTATTGAACTCTCCAGCTTTCAACTGGAGAGCACCTTCTCATTAAAAGCAGCTGCGGCTGTGGTGCTCAATATCTCACCAGACCATATGGATCGTTACCGAGATCTTGATCACTATACTGAGACCAAAGGGGCCATCTACCGAGGTGCGGAGCAGCTGGTCTATCCGGTGGGGGATGTGGTGATAGAGAGCTTAGTCGCACAGTTTGGTTCAGAACAGGCAGAGAGAACCCCTTACGGTTCAGCGCTATCGAACTTCAATTTCTGTGTTGATGCACAAGGACAAAACAGTATTTGTCGACGAGGAAAGCCACTGCTACCCCTCTCTCAGCTACGCATCGCAGGTCGGCATAACTGGAGTAACGCCTTGGCGGCTCTCACGTTGGGAGAGGTGGTTGGAATTCGATTAGATGCGATGCTGGAGACCCTGCAACAATTTAAGGGGTTGCCACATCGTACCGAGTGGATAGCCGAAGAGCAGGGCATACGCTGGATCAATGACTCTAAAGGGACCAATCTGGGGGCGACACTGGCGGCGATTGAGGGATTGTCAGAAGCGGAGCAGGGGAAGGTTGTTTTGATTGCTGGAGGTCAGGGTAAAGGGGCTGACTTTTCACCACTCTATCCAGTGGCTGAGCGGCAGCTACGTGCTGCAGTGCTGATGGGAGAGGATGCCGCTCTGCTTGAAGAGGTGCTTCCTGAAACGGTTGCACGGCAATCGGTAGAGAGTATGCAAGCTGCGGTCTCTGCAGCGGCTCACTTGGCAGAGGCGGGAGATACCATCCTGTTGTCTCCCGCCTGTGCTAGCTTTGATCAATACAGTGGGTTTGAGGTGAGAGGGGACTCCTTTCGTCAAGCCGTCACCCAGCTTCTGGAGCAGCAAACGTGAAGTTCCTTAAAGAGTGGTTTATCTGGAGTAAGAGCAGCCTCAGTCGCAAGCCGCGTTCGGCGGGTTCGCGTAGTATTGGCCGCTCTGTCTCGGAATCATCGCTATTTCCTGTGGCGATGATCCTGCTGCTATTTGGTCTGGTGATGGTGGGTTCGGCCTCCATGCCCATTGCCGAAAAGATGTATGGAGATGCCTTTCACTATCTGATTCGTCAATTTGGTTTTGCCACCTTTGGTTTTCTGGTGGGGTTTGCAGTGCTACAGGTGCCGCTACAGTTTTGGGAGAAGATGTCTCCTGCGCTGCTGCTGGTGAGTGCGATTCTGTTGGTACTGGTGCTGGTGATTGGCGTGAATGTCAACGGGGCCTCACGTTGGATTGCGGTTGGTCCAGTGCGTCTGCAACCCTCCGAGTTTACCAAGCTGGCCGCCTTTCTCTACCTCTCTAGCTATCTGGTGCGCCACCGTGAGAAGGTGTCGAGTGATTTTGCAGCGGTGTTACGCCCAATTGCATTGCTGGCAGGGGTGAGTGTATTGATTCTAGTAGAGCCAGACCTCGGTGCAGCCTTTGTGATGATGGCGGTGGTACTGACCATGATGTGGTTAGGTGGGGTCCGTCCCTCACAGTTTATGCTCTTCCTGCTGTGTGGTGTTGGCTTCCTCGCCATTGCCATTGCCATTGAGCCTTTCCGTATTGCCCGGCTACTCTCCTTCTTGGGAGATGACCCCTTCCTGGTCGACCCTAAGGGGAAAAACTATCAGATTACTCAAGCACTGATCGCCTATGGTCGAGGTGGCTGGCAAGGGCTGGGGTTAGGGGAGGGACTACAGAAACTCTTCTACCTACCTGAGGCACACACCGACTTTATTCTTGCGGTGATTGCAGAAGAGCTGGGTCTGTTTGGCACCCTCTCGGTGGTGGGGCTATTCTCATTCCTTGTGTGGAAGGCGTACCGTATCGCCATCTGTGCCAGTGCGGTGCATCAACCTTTCGCCAGCTATCTGGCCTATGGGATTGGGAGTTGGATTGGGATACAGGCGCTGATTAATCTGGCGGTGAATATGAATCTGCTACCGACTAAGGGGCTAACGCTACCCCTGATCAGTTATGGCGGTAGTAGTCTGTTAGTGATGATGATCGCGATTGCTATGCTGATGCGGATTGAGTATGAGATCGGCCCGCAGGCACAGCGCCAGCGTAGGAAGAACCGCGAATGAACAAGATAAACAGTACCCCTCATATGATGATTATGGCGGGTGGCACCGGTGGTCATATCTATCCTGCGCTGGCGGTTGCAGCGTTGTGGCAACAGCAGGGAGGGTCCGTGGTTTGGCTCGGCAACCCCAAGGGGATGGAGGCGCGACTGGTCCCTGAAGCGGGATTTGATCTGGAGCCGGTACGGATTGATGGGCTACGAGGGAAAGGCATAACCAGTCTATTGGCCGCACCGATGCGTCTGCTTCGTGCGTTGTGGCAATCCCTGCAAGCGATACGTCGGCAACAGCCCGATGTAGTGCTGGGGATGGGGGGATTTGTCTCTGGTCCCGGTGGCCTCGCTGCTTGGCTACTGCGTAAACCGCTGGTGGTGCATGAACAGAATGCGATTGCAGGGTTGACCAATAAACTGTTGGCCCGTTTTTCCAGTGAGGTACTGCAGGCTTTTCCTGGAGCCCTTGATGGAGCGACGACCATCGGCAATCCAGTACGCAGTGAACTCTATCAAGTTGCCCCAGCCGCTGCCCATCAACCACTGCGGCTGCTGGTGCTGGGCGGGAGCTTGGGTGCGCAACGTATCAATCAACTGGTGCCAGAACTGCTTGCCGAGTTGCAGGGGGTAGAGGTCTATCATCAGACGGGTGCACGTAACTTGGATGAGACCCTAGCGTACTACCGTGCCGAGAATATTACCCCAGATGATAGCAAGGTTCGTGTGGTGCCCTATATTGATGAGATGGAGCCGGCGTATGCTTGGGCCGATCTGGTGCTTTGTCGAGCGGGAGCCATGACTATCTCTGAACTGGCGCTGGTGGGGCGTGGTTCAATCTTGGTGCCTTTCCCCTTTGCAGTAGATGACCACCAGAGTGCCAATGGCCGTTTCCTGCAGCAGGCGGGGGCTGCGATGTTGGTTCAGCAGCATGAACTGGATCGGGAAAAACTACTGCAATGGATCACAGAGTGGCGCGAACAACCGCAGCGTATTGCCGAGATGGGGGCTGCAGCCAAAGCATTAGCACAACCAGAGGCGACTCAGCGAGTGGTTGAGATCTGTCGTAAACAGGGGGGAAAATGATTATCCCAGATCCACAAATAGCGATGGATGCAATGCACTCCATCAAGCGTATACATATGATTGGTATTGGTGGTTCCGGTATGAATGGAATCGCCAGAATTCTACTGAACCTCGGTTTTGAGGTCTCTGGTTCAGACCAGAGTGCATCAGAAAATGTGCAACAGCTACAAGCGAAGGGGGCAACAGTCTCCATCGGTCACGCCGCCAGCAACCTCTCCGGAGCCGATGTGGTGGTGATCTCCAGCGCGATTAAGGAGCAGAATCCAGAGGTGATGGCGGCCCGTGAGGCGGGGATACCGGTGATACCACGTGCGGAGATGTTGGCGGAGCTGATGCGGTTTCGTTACGGTATTGCAGTGGCCGGTACCCATGGCAAGACCACGACCACCAGTTTGGTCGCGACCCTGCTGGAGGCTGCAGGGCTGGACCCCACCTATGTGATTGGGGGGCGAATCAACCGTGTGGGTGAGAGTGGTGCGCAGCTGGGGCAGGGGCGTTATCTGGTTGCCGAGGCGGATGAGAGTGATGCCTCCTTCCTCCATCTACAGCCGATGGTAGCCGTAGTGACCAATATTGATGAGGATCACATGTCTACCTATGGGGGGGATGTGGCGCAGCTGGATCGCACCTTTGAAGAGTTTATCCACCACCTCCCCTTTTATGGGCGGGCTGTGGTGTGTGTGGATGACCCCGGAATACAGCGTATTGTGGGAGGCCTTTCACGGCCGTTGCTGCGTTACGGATTTTCCGAGGGTGTTGATTTTGGTGCAGATCAGGTTGAACTCAAGGAGGGGCAGAGCCACTTCCTGTTGCGTCGTCCTAATCAACCTTCACTGCCGATTATTCTCAACCTGCCGGGGCACCACAATGTGCTCAATGCACTGGCCGCGATTGCAATTGCCTCCTATCTGGGGGTAGAGGATGCGGTTATTGCGCAGGCGCTGGAGCAGTTTCAAGGCATTGCACGGCGTTTTCAGAATTATGGTTTCTCCCGCTTTCCCCAAGGGCAGGTGGAAGTGGTGGATGACTATGGTCACCACCCCAGTGAGGTTGCTGCAACCATCGATACCATCCGTAGAAGCTGGCCGGGTCGGCGACTGGTGTTGGGGTTTCAGCCACACCGTTTCAGCCGTACCCGAGACCTCTATGAAGACTTTGTAGAGGTGCTCTCTCGCGTCGATCAACTACTGCTGTTAGAGGTCTATGCAGCGGGTGAGGAGCCGATTCCCGGTGCCGATGGGCGCAGCTTGGCGCGTTCTATTCGTGCGCGTGGTGAGGTCGAACCCATTCTGGTGAAAGATGTAGATGAGTTGATTAGCGTGCTACCCAATGTGGTGACAGATGGAGACCTGTTGCTGCTCTCAGGTGCGGGCAGTATTGGTCAGGCAGCAGAGCGGGTTGCGGAGCAGTGGAAAGGTTGATGGCTGTTGAGCATGATATTCTGCTTTCCCCCTATACCAGCTGGTGTGTTGGAGGGGTTGCCGATCGACTCTATCGGGTTGCTGATCTAGATGCATTGTCTCAATTTCTCTCTACTGTTGCGCCTGAGGAGCCGCTATTGTGGATCGGAAAAGGGAGTAATCTGTTGGTGCGTGATGGTGGCTTTCGTGGCACGGTGATTCTATTGTCAGAGGGGGCTGATACATTGAAGTGGTTACCGGACCAAGCCCTCTATGCCGAGGCGGGTGTGGCGCTGTCACGGCTGAGCCGCTTTGCACATACGGAAGATCAGCACCAACTCGACTTTTTGGCAGGTATCCCCGGCTCGGTGGGGGGTGCGTTGGCGATGAATGCGGGAGCCTTCGGTGGTGAGATTTGGCAGCAGGTGGCTTCGGTGGAGGTGATGAACCGCCAAGGGCAGCGTAAGAGTGTTGGGCCAGAGGCGTACAAGATTGGTTACCGATCGGTTGAGGCGGTGGACCAACAGGAACCCCACTGGTTTGTTGCGGCACACTTCAAGCTGGGTGAGAAGAGGGTAGAAGAGAGTGCTGTACTGAAGCAGCAGTTGAAGCAGCGTAATCAGAGCCAGCCGATGGCGCAGTACAGCTGTGGTTCGGTATTTCGTAACCCACAAGGAGACCATGCGGGGCGACTGATTGAGGCGGCAGGGCTGAAGGGGGAGTGTATTGGGGCGGCTTGTGTCTCTGAGCAACACGCCAACTTTATTGTCCATAGCGGAGGGGCAAGTGCAGGAGAGATTGAGGCGTTGATTCTGCATGTTCAGCATCAGGTAGAGGCGCAGTCAGGTGTAAGGCTGCAGACAGAAGTGAAGATTGTAGGTGAGGCGTAGTCATCGTGGAGTCGAAGATGGAAAACCAAAATAAATTGAAACTAGGACGAGTCGCGGTGCTGATGGGGGGTAGCGCTTCTGAACGTGAGGTCTCACTCAATAGTGGGCAAGCGGTACTCAATGGTCTGCTGGCTGGAGGGGTGAATGCCGAGGCGTTTGACCCAGCAGAGCGTTCGATTGAAGAGCTACAGCAGTATGATCGTGCCTTTAACGTGCTGCATGGACAGGGGGGGGAAGATGGGGTGATACAAGGGGTGCTAGAGAGTCTGAAGATCCCCTACACTGGTTCTGGGGTGCTCGCCTCTGCACTGACGATGGATAAGCTACGCAGTAAACAGCTGTGGCAGGGGGTAGGAGTGCCTACACCACCCTTTGAAATTATCAGTAAGAGAACGGGCTTTGCTCAAGTCGTTGAGCAGCTGGGGTTGCCGTTGATGGTGAAGCCAGTGTGCGAAGGCTCCAGTATCGGCATGGCCAAGGTAGAGAGTGTGGAAGCACTACAACAGGCATGGCAAGTGGCAGCACAGTTTGATGGAGCGGTGATTGCAGAGCAGTGGATTGAGGGCGAGGAGTACACCATTGCGGTGCTGGATGGGGAGGCTCTACCAACCATTCGTCTGCGTACCCCGCATGGCTTCTACGATTTTGAGGCCAAGTACCAAGCCAATGATACGGAGTATCGGTGTCCCTGTGGACTGGACCCAGACAAAGAGCAGACATTGCAACAGTTGGCCTTAAAGGCATTTGATGCATTGGGGTGTGAAGGGTGGGGGCGTGTAGATTTGATGTTGGATGGTGGTGGAGATCCTTGGTTGCTGGAGGTCAATACGGTACCGGGTATGACCGACCACAGTCTGGTGCCAATGGCGGCAGAGGCAGCGGGGCTCTCTTTTAATCAGTTGGTATTAAAAATCCTGCAACGGATGTAATCGATGGCGATTCGATCCAGTACAGGTAAGCAGCCACGCAGAGCCACTCAGGGAGAGGGGAGTGGTCGCTTGAAAAAACCAGCGAAGAGCCGGGCAAAGAATCGCCCCAAGGTGGAAAAACGCCCAAGCAAAATTAACCTCAAGTTATCGGCAAAGTTCTGGTGGCTGTTGTTGCTACTTGTCGTCGTCGCAGGTTGGGGGGGGCTGCAGTATGCGCCGCAGTTGTTCAATATTGAGATTGAGCCGATAGAGTTAGAGCCAGTTATGGTGCGACATATCCAACTCAAAGGTAAGTTGATCCATGTGGATGCAGAGCAGGTGAAGCAGCTGGTTCATGAGCGGGGGCAACAGGGTATTCTGGTGTTAGACCCAGAGCAGTTGCGGGGGGCGTTAGAGGCGCTGCCTTGGATCTATCAAGCCAGTGTACGTAAGCTCTGGCCTGATCAGTTGGAGATCCATATTGAAGAGCAGCGAGCCGCAGTGCTCTGGGGGGAGCAGGGGTACCTCAATCTGGATGGTGTCTACTTTGATGCGGCAGGGATCAAATTGCCAGAGCAAAAACTGCCATTGATCAGCTCCCACCAACAAGATACCGAGGCGGTTTACCAACAACTGCAGCAGCTGATGGCAATCCTCTCCAAACAGTCGACGGCATCGACCATCGTAGAGATGGCGGTGGACCGACGTGGAGCGGTTACTTTACACCTACAAGATGGTCTGTTGATCCACTTGGGACGGCGAGCCATTACAGAGCGGTTGCAGCGTTGGGTGGATCAAGTAACGGTGGTCTCAGAGCGTTATAAAGGGCAGCTAAAAGGGGTTGACCTACGCTATGAGCGCGGAATGGTTCTGCAACTCCAGCCGAAGCAGAAAAGCAAATCAGTAAAACGCTAAGGCACCTCTAAAAATGCACTTTTTCAGCGATTGCTACGTCAGCTCCGTACTCGAATCCTCATGTACTCGCATGTACACTGCGGTTCTCCGTGCGGTGCTTTCTTGCACTCACAGAAAAATTACTATTTTTAGAGGTGCCTGCTAGTCAGCCGATAAAAAACAGGGTGCAATTCCCTGTTTTGGTTGGAAAATATCAATAAAAATCGGTAAACTTGCTTATTCTTTAAATTTAACCCCCTGTAGCGGATTTCACGGATAACCTAAATGCGAAAAAAAGAGCGTGAATTGATTGTCGGTCTCGATATCGGTACCACTAAGATAGCGGCCATTGTGGGGGCGCTGCAGCCTAACGGAGACCTAGAAATTCTGGGTATCGGTACCCACCCCTCCAAGGGGTTGAAGAAAGGGGTCGTGGTCAATATTGAATCTACCGTAAAGTCGATTCAGCGCGCTGTTGAAGAGGCTGAGATTATGGCGGATTGTGAGATCGGCTCGGTCTCTGCCGGTATCGCCGGTAGCCATATTCACGGTATGAACTCCCACGGCATCATCGCTATCCGCACCCGCGAGGTGACAGCGATTGATGTGGATCGTGTGGTCGATGCGGCCAAGGCGATCGCTATCCCCTCGGACCATAAGATTCTCCATACCTTGCCGCAAGAGTTCATCATCGACAACCAGGAGGGTATTCTGGAGCCGATGGGGATGTCTGGTGTGCGTCTGGAGGCGAAGGTCCATATTGTGACCGGCTCGATCAGTGCTGCGCAGAACATCGTCAAGTGTGTACGCCTCTGTGGGCTGGAGGCCGAAGATGTGGTGCTGGAGCAGCTTGCGTCTAGCTATGCCGTGCTCAGTGAAGATGAGAAAGAGTTGGGTGTCTGTATGATTGATATTGGTGGCGGTACCACCGATATCGCCGTCTTCACCGAGGCCGCAATTCGCCACACTGCTGTGATTCCGGTAGCGGGTGATCAGGTGACTAACGATATCGCCGTCTTTCTGCGTACCCCGACTCATCATGCTGAACAGATCAAGGTGAAGTATGCCTGTGCCATATCCGAGATGGTTGACCCCCATGAAGAGGTTGCTGTGCCCAGTATTGGGGACCGTCCTGAACGCCGCCTAGCGCGTCAGGGGTTGGCTGAGGTGGTAGGGCCACGTTACGAAGAGCTGTTTACCTTGGTGCAGGCGGAACTGCGTCGCAGCGGCTTTGAGGATGTTATCAATGCCGGAATCGTACTCACAGGCGGTAGTTCGAAAATGGAGGGGGCCGTTGAGCTGGCTGAGGAGATCTTCCACAAACCGGTACGCCTTGGTGCTCCGCAGAATGTGCAGGGGATGATCGATATCGTCAAAACCCCAGTCCATGCTACGGGGGTTGGGCTACTGATCCATGCAGCCAAAAATCGTCAGCAGGGTGGACTGTTTATGGATGGTAGCAAGACCAGCGTCTGGGAACGGATGAGACGTTGGTTCTCCAAAAATCTGTAGAAATTCTTTGCGCTGTAATTCGAATTAGCAAAAGAGGGGCTGCAAGGCCCCCTTGTAGCACGACCTATATCCATCACTGTTTTCAAAGGAGAAAACATGAGGCACACCACTTACCCTCTACTTCTGTTGGTTTTCCTGTTCTCATCTGCCCTTCAAGCCAAAGATGATCTGCCAACCATTCACTACCAAGTCACAGAGAGCAGAGAGGTAGAGAGTGATCTGTTGGTGGCGAGCGTGAATGTTCAGCAGAGCCACAGTGATGCGGGAGCGGCATCCAGGCAGGTGAATGAGGCGGTTCTGAAGATTATTGAGTTGGTACAGCAGATTGAGGGAGTGACTCTCTCATCAGGCGGCTATCACACCTCCAGTCGCCAATACGGTAAAAAAGGGAAAAGAAGGGTGGAGTGGGTGGTGCGACAGGTGCTGAGTATGAAAACCCAGCACTTTCCTCCGCTGCTGAACCATCTTGGAGAGATACAGCAAGCCGGTGGCATGGTTCAGAGCCTCAACTACACGGTCTCTCCAGATCGTAAAAGAGAGATTGAAGATCAGCTTAAGGTTAAAGCGGTATCGCGTTTCAGGGCGCGTGCGGCAGATTACGCCGAGGCTGCGGGGATGGGTAGAGAGGAGTGGAAGCTGCTGACGCTCTCTATTGACGGTCAGCAGGCAGAACCGATGCCGATGAGTCGGGGAATGTTTGCAATGGAGTCTACTCAAGGGATCAGCGCACCCAGTGGAACCAATACCCTGATGGCAACGGTCAGTGGGGCAATCACCCTTCAAAAAACTGAGGTGGGTATTGAGGAGCGTATCCAGACGGTAACGGAGAAGGTTGTCGAGCAGTTGAAACAGTAACCATAGAGCAGGCTAATGAGTATCCCTGATAGAAAAATATCCGAGGTGATTCTTGAGTTTGGTGATCCAGTTTTGGAAGCGCTGGATCAGGATGACCGATTCGAGATGGAGAGTGCACTTCGGTTTATTATTACGGTGTGGAATGCGGTGCGGCTGGATCAGCATGAGAAGAGTCGCCACAATGAGGATCAACTCCTGAAAGCGTTGAAATCCTCTACCGATGGATTCTACAAAATTGCTCAGAAGTTGATTAAGCGTAAGAAGAGAAAGTACAGCTTTGATCCTCGAACCGTGGGTCACTATGAACTGGTAGAGCGTGATGGTGGGTTGGTTCTTCGGGCAGAGGCGCACCTTCCGGGGCAGAACAGGGTATTGCACTAGTTATAGGTAAGCGTGATGAGTAGTACAGTCCAGCAATTTAATATTCAGTACAACAGAGAAGAGGATCGCCTGATTCTCAAGATGTTGCTGAGTGATAATGGTGAGATCCGCCTGTGGCTGACACGCCGTTATACCCAGATGATGTTGGCGGCATTTGGGCAAGTGACTGAAGGTGTGGCTGAAGAGGCCGCAACTCAGCACCATACGCAGGAGGTAAAGGCGTTCCAGCAAGAGGTTGCGTTATCGAACAGTAACTTCAAGGATGAGTATCGGGCTGAGCAGGTTGCCTCAACTCCGCTGGGAGCTACTCCTCTGTTGGTCTCTCGTCTGCAGCTAGAAAAGGCGGGAGAGCGAAACTTTACGGTCTCTATGGGGGAGCCTCAGCAGGGCGGTAAGCAGATCAATATCAACTTTGATATGGAGATGATTCATGCGCTGATGAAGTTGATCATTGATGCGTCCCGCTCAGCGGATTGGGGGGGAGCGGGACGGTCGGTTGAAGAGGTTGAGGTGATACCTTCGCAGTATCCAGATAAGGTGCTGCACTGAGTGCTAGGAGATCAAATGATGTTGGCCTAAAAACTGCATATTTTTCTGTAGCACCAAATGGTGAGGATGTGTACAGAAAATGGAGATTACCGATGAATTATGTCAGCCAGCAAGCGATGAGCAGTGCGGCCAGGCAAGGTCATTTAATCCAGTGGGCGTGAACCCCACTCC
>JABGQL010000164.1:16096-22454 GCA_018648825.1 Gammaproteobacteria bacterium | reverse complement strand
CACTATTTCGTTAAATTGATTACCCTAATGAACTGGGGTCTGAACGGTTACGTATCAGTAGTATTTCAGCATCAGACCCGGAAGGAAGCCAGATCAACTATAGTCTGGTGTCAGGAGGCGATGCTTCACTTTTTTCCATTCATCAAACCTCTGGAGCGCTCTCCTTCAACAGTGCAGCAGACTTTGAGGCTCCAACGGATGGTAACAGTGATAATAGCTATAACATAACAGTTCGTGCTACGGATGGTGCCAAAACGGCAGATCAGGCATATACCATCAATGTCTCCAATGTCAGTGAGGCCCCGGTTGCCACCAACCAGACCCTGACCGATATTGCTGAGGATGTTGCCGCTGCCAGCAATAACGGCTCTGCCGTCTCTGCACTGGTCAGTGGCTTTACCGATGGCGATGACATCAGCGGCGGCACCCAGGCTAAGCGTGGCCTCGCCATTGTCTCTGTGGATAACACGAACGGCACATGGCAATATACCACCGATGGAGGCAGTAACTGGAGTGCATTGGCGGGGGTGTCTGCATCTGGTGCTCGACTATTAGCGGCGGACAATGCCAACCATCGGGTTCGTTTCTTGCCTGCTTCCAATTATAACGGTTCATCCACATTTACCTTCCGAGCCTGGGATCAGACCACAGGAACGGCTGGAAGCACAGCCGATGTCTCCAGTAATGGAGGGACTACCGCATTCTCTGCTGCTACCGCTACCGCAACCCAAACGATAACCGCAGTTGATGATGCACCGATCTTGGGGGCGATCAGCAACCAGAGTTTGACTGAGGATACGCCTGCTACGGTTTCACTCTCCTTGACCAATGTGGATAACGACACCATCACCTATGCCGTTACTGGAGGCGGTGCCAGTACCGTACAGGGGAGCATCAGTGGCACGACATTGACCTTAACTCCGGCACAAGACTACAACAATAGCACTCCGGTCAGCTTGACAGTAACCGCCACCGGAACCAATAGTGGTCTGAGTGATACCCAGACCTTTACCGTAGGGGTGGGTGCAGTGGATGATGCGCCGGTGCTCGGTGCTATCGGCAACAAGAATATCAACCCCGGAGATGGCCCGTTAACCGTTAACCTCTCTGCTACCGAAGCGGATGGAGAGGCGGTTACCTACAGCATATCAGGGGGGGCAGCAAATACCATCGTGGCATCGGTGGATAACAGTGCAGATACGGTTACTTTTACACCAGCATCAGGATATGGTGGAGGCACGGTCAGTTTTACGGTTACTGCAACTGATGCTAATGGTACGACAGATACCGAGACTTTCAATGTCTCTGTGAATCAAACGCCAACGTTGGATAACGCAATTTCTGATCAGACGGTATCCGGTTCTGGGGCGTGGAGCTATCAAGTACCCGCCAATACCTTCAGTGATCCAGATAGTGATCCATTGACCTACAGTGCTACGCTGGGAGATGGTAGTGCACTGCCAAGCTGGCTCAGTTTTGATGTCTCCAACCGTATCTTCGGTGGTAATCCGGCAATTGCACAGGATGCATCTCCGATTACCCTGAAAGTGACCGCTACCGATTCAGGGGGGCTGACAGTCAGTGATACCTTTACAGCAACCTTCAGTAATAGTAACGACACCCCGACAGTAGCCAATCCGATCGCAGATCAAAGCCAGAGCGGTGGTGGGAACTGGAGTTATCAGGTACCCGCCAACACCTTTAGTGACGGGGATGGTGAGATCCTGAGTTATAGTGCCACCCTTGCCAATGGCAGTCCACTGCCAATCTGGATCAGTTTTGATACCACTACCCGAATCTTCAGTGGTAACCCAGCCTCTTCTCTAAATGGCTCTACTGTCAGCCTTAAGGTAACCGCTACCGACGGTAGCAGTGCCACAATCAGTGATAGTTTCGACCTCTCCATCAGCAACGCTAATGATGCGCCAGCCGTAGGTAATGCAATTCCTGATCAGAATCACAGTGGCAGTGGTGACTGGAGCTATCAGGTGCCTGCCAACACCTTCAGTGATGCCGATGGCGGGGTGTTGACCTATAGCGCAAAGCAGGGGGACAACAGTGCGCTGCCCAGTTGGCTCAGTTTTGATGCCTCTACCCGTACCTTTAATGGTAATCCACCATCGACCCTTTCATCTATCAGCCTGAAGGTGACTGCAACAGATTCCGACAGTGCTGCCGGTAGCGATACCTTTATCCTGACACTGAGCAGTGTAAATGATGCCCCTACACTGGTGAATGCAATTCCCGATCAAGCTCAGAGTGGTAGCGGGGTATGGAGCTATCAGATTCCAGCCAACACCTTCAGTGATGCCGATGGTGATACCCTAACCTACCGTGCTACACAGGCTAATGGCAGTGCACTACCGAGCTGGCTCACTATGGATAGCTCAACCCATACCCTCAGTGGTAACCCACCAACAGGTGTGGGTACGCTATCGATCAAGGTGATAGTAACCGATGTAGGAAACCAGACCATTACCGATACTTTTGATGTCAGTTTCAGTAACAGTAACGATACCCCAGTGGTTGCTAATGTAATTCCCAATCAAAACCAGAGTGGCAGTGGAGTCTGGAGTTATCAGGTACCCGCCAACACCTTTAGTGACGGGGATGGTGAGATCCTGAGCTATAGTGCCACCCTTGCCAATGGCAGTCCGTTGCCAAGCTGGATCAGTTTTGATACCACTACCCGCACCTTCAGCGGTAACCCAGCCTCCTCTCTAAATGGCTCTACCATCAGCCTTAAAGTAACTGCTACCGATGGCAGTAGTACCACAGTCAGTGACAGTTTTGACCTCTCCATCAGCAACGCTAACGATGGCCCGACTACAGGTGCGGTAAGCAACGACAGCGTGATGCAAGGGGCTAACTATAATCGTAATCTGAGTACGGCATTCAGTGATCTGGATGGAGACACGCTGAGTTATAGCAAAGTCAGTTTGCCTTCAGGTCTGAACCTAGATACCACAACAGGTGTGATCAGTGGGAACGTAACCAGACCGGGCACTTATAATCTGACTATTACCGCAGATGATGGCCATGGAGGCAGCAGCAATGCCAGCTATCAACTGAGAGTGGATGCACCGGCACTGCCAAGTGTTGGAAAGAGTATTGTCGGAGGCAACGCTGCAAGCAAAGGCAGTAGCTTCTCTGTTGGGGGAGATACCACCTTGGTAGGAGGCGTTTCTCCAATATTGGGTGGCTCTTCTGTTACAGCAGGTAGTTTTGGGGGGAAGGCATTGGATAGTATGACTGCTCCAGTAAAAGCCCCTGTCCCCGTTTCCTCTCCCGCTCCCGCTGTTGCTGCCCCTACCCCTTCAACCAATCTTGCCGCAACAGATAGTGGAAACAGTGCACCCCAGAAAGAACCTGTAGCGGCTCCAAAACTGGTTGTTGCATCAGCCAACAAAGAGCCGGCGGGTAATAGTGAGCCACAAATATCTGCTGTTGAAGGGGCGGGTTCAGCATCCAGTGGAACGCAGCCAGTCAGTCCGGTATCGAGTGGAGAACCAGCACCTCAAACGCCTGCTGAAAAAGCACCAACAGGAGAATCTGCGGTTGACCCTGCCAAGAAACGTATTGTTGCTGAAGGCGTTGTCGACACTACGGCAGCTGGAGAGAGAACCTCAGTAGCAGAGAGTACTCCACCAGTCGCAACTGAAATTGCTACCCCGGATGAAGTTGCAGCGGCAGATGAGGTGGCTCCGGTAGAGAAGCGTGCAGAAGATGGGCCAGATAACATGGCTGATGGCGTTGAGACCCCTGCTGATGCCCAACCAGAGCAGAAAACTGAGAATAGAGAACCCGTTGCTGAAGAGGGGAGTGGAGGAGTACTCAATCAGGTGGCTACAGATAGTGATGTTACTGTCGATGAGAATGGTCAGGTGCGTGTAACTGATGCGCAGAATGTGGATGATCAACCTGCTGGTGATAAAGTTTCGATCTCCATGGGGGAGTCCGGTGCTGAAATTACTCAGGCTGCTGCAGGACAGTCAGGCATGACCATTGTGGGTGTTCAGTTTGAGGGGCAAGATGTTGAAATCAAGCTGATTGACTTCAAGTCAGGGACTGGCAGTGTACGTTATACCGCACAACTGGAAGATGGTAGTGAACTGCCGAACTGGGTAACGATTCAGCCCGATAATGGAAATATCTCTGCTACCCCTCCAGAGGGGATGGAGAACCTCAATCTGGATGTGATGGCCATTGGTAGTGATGGTACCTCGCGGGTGATGGAGGTGGATATCGACTTTACCCAGAAGCAACAGGCTGATCCATTGAGTGTAGTTGATCCAGCACTCTTTGAGCAGAAGCTCAACTTTAGCCAACAAATTGCAGCTGTAGCCGATCAATATCGCTCTGTTGCTGCGTAGACCTTTTTTACCTTTTATTGGAAATGATCTGAGATGATAAGTATCAAGATGAAGCCATTAACACTGGGCATAATTACTGCGTTGACCCTTTCTGGGTGTGTGGTCAAGCCTGTCGAGATTCCCCGTACAGAGATTATTGATGGCTCTAATAGTGATGTGGCAACCCTGCACTGGGAACAGGGGCGGGAAATTCTGGGATTAACCTTGGAAGAGGCCATTGCCCGAGCCATCAAGTTTAACCGCCAGCGTCATGTAGCGTTGATGGAGTCTGCACTGCAGATGCGTAATCTCGATATGACTCGTTTTGATATGCTGCCTGCACTGAGTGCGAATGCGGGTTATCAGCACCGTAACAAGTTGGCAGCCTCCTCCAGTGGAGTGTATGACGCGGCTACGGGCACGGTCACAAGTTCAAATCCTCCCTCTTACTCGGTCTCATCCGGTAAAGAGACCAGCTCTTATGACCTCTCTTTAACCTGGAATATTCTCGACTTTGGCCTCTCCTACGTGCGTGCCCAGCAGCAGGCAGACCGAGTGTTGATCAGTCAGGAGCGTGAGCGTAAGGCGCTACACAATCTCTCGCAAGAGATCCGTGTTGCTTACTACAAGGCGCTATCAGCACAGAAGCTGGTTCAGAAAGTGGCTCCGCTCACCAGTCGAGTCGACCAGGCACTCTCTGACTCACGCCATATTGAGGCGTTGAGCCTGCAATCTCCGATGGATGCGCTCAGTTATCAGCGTGATCTGCTAGACATTCGCCGCTCTCTTGAAGTGTTGCAGAAAGAGCTGGTGACGGCACATACTCAACTAGCGCTGCTGATGGGGGTAAAACCCACTACGCGAATTGAGCTGGTAGATGTGGCAGCCAGTGAGTATGAGATGCCTGAGGTTAAGATTGATATTGAGACTCTGGAGAAGACCGCTTTGGCTCTGCGCCCAGAGCTGGTAGAACTCCACTACCAGAAGCGTATCACTCACAAAGAGGGCAAAGCAGCCTTGATCTCCCTGCTGCCAGGCATCAATCTCTCTGTAAGTACGGCCCATGATGATAGTAAGTATTTACTGAATAATGACTGGACCAGCAACGGAGCTACTGTCAGTTTAAATTTGTTGAATGCCTATAAATTACCGGCGCTCAAACAGCAGCTGAAATCAAAAGATGTGGTGCTGCAAGAGCGTCGTTTGGCATTGACTGCGGCGGTTATGAGTCAGGTGCATATCTCCAATATCGAATTTGAGCAGGCGAAACAGCGTTACTTGACGGCAAAATCTTATGCTGAAGTGGTTTCTAGTATCGGTCAACACATGCGGGCGATGCAGGCATCTCAGCAGGTGGGAGAGCTACAGCTGATTACGGAGGAGTTCTCTGCTGTACTGGCAGAGGTGAACCGTGATGTGGCTTATGCAGAGCTGCAAAATAGCTATGGTCAGATCTATATGTCATCGGGGCTTGATCCACTCGCGGGTGGGCTGGGTGATACCTCAGTAGAGGGGATCAGCACTGCCCTTAAAGCACAGTTTGAGGCTTGGGGAACGGGGACAGTGGATGTGGTCTCCACCTCACTACAGTCCCAAGCAGAAGATAAATGGAAAAGGGGCGGGAGCAATACCATCCGTTTCTCTGAAGAGACCTTTCTCTTGAGTGGCTCAGTAAATTACAGTGCTCACTTGAATAGCGGTGAGCCGCTGCCTGAGTGGTTGGTATGGCATGGAGAGAGCATGACATTGAGTGGTATGCCGCCGGAGATGGCACAGCCATTGATGGTGACCATTATTGCCACCAATGATTATGGTACCCGTGCACAAGATAGCTTTGAGCTAATCTTGGAGGCAGGAAAAGTGGAGTCTCTCAGTAGTTCGGAGGGTACTGTTATTGCTGAGCAGAAAAGTACAGACTCTACGGTAGCGATAGCCCAGCCTGCTGATCCAGAGATTGAGCCTAACATGGCTGGATTAATGTCTACGGTGGTCACTGCAGGGGGGGA
>JABGQL010000164.1:10521-15996 GCA_018648825.1 Gammaproteobacteria bacterium | reverse complement strand
AAGCAGACCTTGAGGCGAGTCAGATCCAGTTGGATAATAATCTTCAACTGCAGAAAGTACGTTCGATAGGTAAGGCTAAGGTGATATTGTCCCGTTTGGCACGGGATAAAAACTGGGCTGAACATGAGATGGTCGAGCTGAATGTGTCACGTTGTTATCTAAAGGCCCCTTGGAGTGGGCGTGTGGCTGCAGTTCATGTGAATAAGCATGAAACCGTTGAAGCCAACGAGAAGGTGATGAATATTGTTGCCGCCTCTCCGTTGGAAATTGAGTTTGTGATTCCTGCTACTTGGCTACAGTGGCTTAAGGCTGGGCAGCGCTACACAATGAAAATTGATGAAACTGGAGAGGTGATTGAAGGTAAGGTTGATGTGGTTGGTGCAGTAGTTGACCCCATGAGCCAGACCATCGGTTTACGCTCTATGGTAGAAAAGGTGGGAACCGTACTACCCGGCATGAGTGGGACGGCACTTTTTATCCGTTAATCCAAGGGGTTCAGGGGTGCGCGGTAAGTTGCTCAATCGCCCATCGGGTATGCTCTTGAACCAGCTCAGAAGGGTGGTAAAGCTTGGCCTGCAGTGACTCCACTATGGCAGGGGTTTCACTGTTCCCCAACGCCACTGCAATATTTCGCAACCAGCGCTCATGCCCCAGTCGTCGAATTGGAGAGCCTTCCATCCTTCTGAGAAAGGTCTCCTCATCCCACTCAAATAGAGCCACCAAGTCTGCACTGTCCAAGCCGTGCCGTATCGCAAAATCTACCTCGATTGTAGGTTGTGCAAAACGGTTCCACGGGCAGACTAACTGACAATCATCACACCCGTAGATGCGGTTGCCCATCGGCTTACGAAACTCAAGTGGGATTGCTCCATGTAGCTCAATGGTGAGGTAGGAGATACAGCGTCGTGCATCGAGCTTATACGGGGCGATAATGGCTTGGGTGGGGCAGACCGTGATACAGGCATCACAGGTTCCACAATGGTTCTCCGCAGCGCCGTCTGCCTCTAGCGCCAAATCGGTATAGATCTCTCCCAGAAAAAACCAGGAGCCACTTCTTTGATGAATCAGGTTGGTGTGTTTACCCATCCAGCCAATACCGCTGTTCTCTGCGATCCCCTTTTCCAGTACTGGTGCACTATCGACAAAGGCGCGGTGACCAAAGGGGCCGATTTGGGCCTCAATCTTCTTTGCCAGTTGCGCCAGTCGATTGCGCATCACTTTGTGGTAATCCCGTCCCAGTGCATAGCGAGAGATAAATCCCTTTTCAGGGTTATGGATAGTTGCCCATGAGTCTGCAGCATCAGCAGGCAGATAGTTCATCCGAAAAGAGAGCAGTGAGAGGGTGTCGGGCACCAACTCAGCAGGGCGGCTGCGCTTGCTGCCGTGGCGTACCATATACTCCATCTCACCATGCAGCCCGGCATCGGTCCACTGCTGTAGTGCTTGTTCATGTTTGCTTAAATCACAATGGCTCACGCCGAATCCCTGAAAACCGAATTCGTGGGCCCATTGCTCAATCTGTGCTTTTAACTGTGCCGAGGTCATCTCCATAGTGGGTATAATACCGCGCCATGAGGATTGATATTCCCAATGAGCAAGAGATGGAACGGTTGGGGGCGGTTTTGGCCCAGCTTCTACACGCCCCTGCGCTACTGTTTTTGCAAGGGGACTTGGGGATGGGCAAGACCACACTGGCGCGTGGATTTATGCGTGAACGGGGTCATAAGGGGAATGTAAAGAGCCCCACCTACACCCTAGTTGAGCCGTATGAGCTGGGGGGTGAAACCATCTACCACTTTGACCTCTATCGACTCTGTGACCCAGAGGAGCTGGAGTTTATGGGGATTCGGGATTATCTAAACGCCTCCATTGCGCTGGTTGAGTGGCCTGATAAGGGGATGGGATTATTGCCACAAGCGGATCTGGAGTTGATGTTGGAGAGCCATGGGGAGGGGCGTGTTGGGACCTTCTCAGGAGAGGCGGCACTGCTGCACGCCATTGAACAGGCGTGGCAGCGATGAGTGAGATGCCACAACTGGGGCGCCGCCGCTTTCTACAGCTGGTCGGAACTGTTCCGCTGCTAAGCGTGATGCAGACGACTGAGGCCAGCACCACTTCGATCTATGGTATTCGACTCTGGCCAGCACCAGACCACACTCGTGTGGTGCTCGATCTGGATCAGCAGGTGCAGTACAAGTTGAGTACTCAAAAAAATCCGGGAAAGGTGGTGCTGAAGCTGAAGAGCGCACAGCCCATCTTAACCCTAGATGCTGTGGTGAGTGAGGACCCCCGGCTTCGCTCTGTGAAGACCTGGTTTACCAAAAATGAGCGGGAGTTTGTGGTTGAGTTTCTGTTGAAAAAAGGGGTGGAGGCACGCTCTTTTCTACTCCCCCCCAATGAGAGCTACGGTCATCGACTGGTGTTGGACCTACATAATATTGAGAAGGGAGAGCAGCCTGCAGTGCAACCCGCGCCTTCACAAAAACGTAACTTGGTGATTGCGATTGATGCGGGACATGGTGGAGAAGATCCCGGTGCAGTGGGGCATAAGAGGACCAAAGAGAAGGATATTGTTCTTAATGTTGCCAGACGGCTGGAGAAACTGATTCGGCGAGAGAGGGGGCTACAGGCGGTGATGATCCGCAAAGGGGACTACTACGTTAGCTTGGGTGGGCGTGTACGCAAGGCGCGTAAGCACAATGCGGATCTGTTTATCTCGGTCCATGCGGATGGTTTTCGTAAGAAGTCCGCCCGCGGTGCTTCGGTCTTTGTACTCTCGAATAAGCGCGCCTCTTCAGAGATGGCGCGTTGGATGGCGAAGCAGGAGAACCGTGCTGACCGCATTGGTGGTGTAGATCAGGCGCGAGAGGAGAGCAGCTTTGCCTATGCGCTGCGAGATATGGAGCGGTCGGCCAATCAGAAGGTGGGGCTGGAGCTGGCCGGGGTGGTGCTCAAGGAGCTGGGTAAGATTGGCGACCTGCATGGAAAGCAGGTACATAAAGGGAGCTTTGCGGTATTGAAGGCTCCAGACTTTCCCTCTATGTTGGTGGAGACGGGGTTTATCACCAATCCAAGGGAGGAGCGTAAATTGCGCACAGCGGCTCATCAGCAAAAGTTGGCAGATGCGATGATGAAGGCGGTGCGCCAGTTTGCCATTCGTTATCCCGCTGAAGTGCAGCCTAGCCAACAAAAGGTGACCTCAACGCAGGCCGTTTCTAAGAAGGTCTATTACCGTGTGAAACGGGGGGATACCTTGAGTGCCATCGCCCGCTCGCGAAAGATGTCGCTCAGTGCACTACGTAAATTAAATCCAGGTCTACAAAATATGTTGAAAATTGGTCAGAAATTGAGGGTGCAGTAGTGAATAGAATCCAACGGCTCTCTACGCAACTCTCTAATCAGATCGCAGCAGGTGAGGTGGTAGAGCGCCCCGCCTCAGTACTGAAAGAACTGCTGGAGAATAGTGTAGATGCCGGCTCTACTCGCATCTGGATCGATATCGAAGAGGGTGGACAGCGGCTGGTACGGGTGCGTGATAACGGTTACGGGATTGTTGAAGAGGATCTGGTGCTGGCGTTAGATCGACACGCCACCAGTAAAGTAAGCAGCGTGGAAGATCTGGGGCGAATCCTCACGCTCGGTTTTCGGGGAGAGGCCCTGCCTAGTATTGCCTCAGTCTCTCGTCTACAGCTCACCTCACGTGCAGAGGGAGCCGAGCAGGGGTGGCGCATCTTCTGTAATGGTGGTGTTGAGATCGAGGCCCCGCAGCCTGACCCACACCCGCAAGGGACCACCATCGAGATTCGTGACCTCTTCTTTAACACTCCCGCGCGTAAGAAATTCCTGCGTACCGATAAGACCGAGTTTCGACATATCGAGGATGTGGTGCGACGTATGGTGTTAGCGCACCCAGAGATGATGTGGGTGTTGAAGCATAATGGGAAAGTGGTCAAAGAGTACCCCGCAGGTACGGGGCTGCCAGATTGGGAGCGCCGTATTCAGGCGGTGCTGGGGGGAGACTTTGTAGCGAATGCCCTCTATCTGGAGAGTGAGATCGGCGAGTTAGCACTCAAGGGGTGGGTAGGGCAACCGACCGCATCACGCAGCCAGCCAGATCAGCAGTTCTTCTTCGTCAATGGACGCATGATCAAGGACAAGGTGGTGACACACGCCATTCGCCAAGCCTATCAGGATGTGCTGTTCCACGGACGACACCCTGCATTTTTGTTGTTTCTGGAGATGAACCCAGAGATGGTGGATGTCAATGTGCACCCCACCAAACATGAGGTGCGTTTCCGTGAGAGTCGGCAGATACATGGCTTTATCACTCGAATCATCAAAGATACGCTGGCTGCAGATCGTCCCGGTGTTGTGGCTGATGAGGAGGGGATGGTTGAGGTGGTGGATCGGGAGACGGGAGAGATCCAGAGTATCGCTGCGCAACCTGCAGCCTCATCGCAGCGCCAATGGATTGAGATGCCCCAGTCTAGTTCCAACGCTGGCTCTACCTCCAGTGTGCCGCAGATGCGAGAAAATCGTTCGTTTGATTTGAGAACACCCAGTCCAATGGGGGCTGGTGTGCGCCCGGCTGCGGTGGGTGAATCACCCAAAGCAGGCTATGAGGATGAATCGCAGTCCGTTTATCCACTGGGTCATGCGATTGGACAGGTTCATAATATCTATATCTTGGCGGAAAACCAGCAGGGGTTGGTGCTGGTGGATATGCACGCCGCGCATGAACGCATCACCTATGAACGCTTGAAGCTGGCGGTGGCAGAGGAGGGGGTACGTACCCAGCAGCTGTTGGTACCCGTAACCTTGGCGGTGAGCGAGAAAGAGGCAGAGTTTGCGGAACAGCAACAGCCACTATTTAAAAAGTTGGGAGTCTCACTGGATCGAACCGGGCCACTCTCTCTGTTGGTACGTGAGGTTCCTGCACTGCTGGCGAGCGCTGATGCAGGGCAGCTGGCAAAAGACCTACTCTCAGATCTGTTGGAACATCAGCAGAGTGGACGAGTGGAGGAGCAGATCAACGAGGTGTTGGCAACCATCGCCTGCCATGGCTCGGTACGGGCAGGACGCCGCCTGACTTTGCCAGAGATGGATGCGTTGTTGCGAGATATGGAGCAGACAGAGCGTAGTGGGCAGTGTAACCACGGTCGACCTACTTGGAGACAGCTGACACTGGATAAGCTGGATGGGCTCTTTCTGCGTGGACAGTAATCAACTGTTGTTTCTGACGGGGCCAACCGCTGCGGGTAAGACCGCACTGGCGGTGGAACTGGTAGAGTGTTACCCCTTTGAGATTATCAGTGTCGATTCAGCGTTGGTCTACAAGGGGATGGATATCGGTACCGCTAAACCCGATGCAGAGACCTTGCAGAGAGCCCCTCATCGACTGATCGATATTATGGACCCCGCAGAAGCATACTCTGCGGCCCGCTTTAGAAGTGATGCGCTACGAGAGATTGAGGA
>JABGQL010000164.1:0-10421 GCA_018648825.1 Gammaproteobacteria bacterium | reverse complement strand
TGGAGGTCTATGAGATGACAGGTACGCCAATTACAACTCTGCAACAACAGCAGAAGGCGGAGGCGATGCCTGAGGAGCAGGTCAGCATGGTGGCGATCAGCCCACAGGATCGTTCAGTCCTGCATCAGCGTATAGAGCAACGTTTTGAGATTATGATTGATGAAGGTTTTATTGAAGAGGTCGAGGCGCTGAAACAGCGAGGAGACTTAAATCCAGAGATGCCATCAATGCGCTCGGTAGGGTATCGTCAGGTGTGGGAGTATCTGGATGGCAAGTTGGATCGGGAGGAGATGATCTACCGAGCCACGGTTGCTACCCGCCAGTTGGCGAAGCGGCAGTTGACTTGGCTGAGGAATTGGCCGACTTCAGTTGAGTGGATGGAACCCTCTGAACCGAAGTCGGTGGATTGGATTGCTAGAAAGTTTTCCGTATCCCGATAGAGAGGATGTTGTGGGTGGTTTCGGTGGTAGAGGAGATGGTGTGAACGGTGTCTACAGTAGCGCTACCAACTTGCTTATTTGTGATTTTGGCATCATCGACCATAATATGGCTGAAGGCGAAGTCAATCGTCATCTCTTTATCCATCTTCTTGCTTAAGCCTAGTGAGAGCCAAGTACGGTCCTCATCGGGTGTACTATGGCTACGATAGTCATCTGCTGTGGGGGTAGGGTCAAAATGGATGCCGCCTCTGAGTTCAAGATCATGGTTGTACTGGTGGTTTACGCCAACTGAATAGCTGATTGTGTCTTTGTAGTTGTTGATTGTGGTTGACACATAAGGGTTGCCCAGCGTCTGGGGGATCCCTAAAGTAGTAGTTGTAAGAGAGTCGTATACGCTCCAGTTGTAATGAGTTGTTCCAAAATATAGGTCAGTGTTTTTATTTAGGGTATGCTCTATGCCGAGTGATGTGATAGCAGGTAACTTCATGGTTGCGTTAGTTGAGTAGGTGCCTGCTGTAAATGCACCGGTACCAACTAGAGTATTTGTTCCTGTTATATCTTGGGTGGAGCCACTGCGGTGTGAGAGGCCAATGGTTGTGTCTCCGGTGTTGTATTGGACCCCGAGAGAAAAGCCAATATCTGAGGCATCCCCTTTCAAAGTCCCAGTTTGTGCAACGTGGGTTGCTTTCTTCTGCTCAATATCAAGTGTTTGATAATAGATGCCTCCACCAATACGAAGGTTTTTATTGACTTGTCGAGCAGCTGTTACTGTGTAATCTATGGTTTTGAGCGAGGCGCTGATATGGTTGTAACGACCAAAGTAGTCTGCGTCATATTCATTCTCTGAACCAAATGGTGCATTGATACTGGCCCCAATAACATATTCCCCCACTGGTTTTGCCCAGTAGAGGTTGGGGATGGCTGTGGTTGAGAGTGTATCTTGTTCGTTGTTATTGTTGGCACCAAGTGCTGTAGCTGTTGTATATGTTGTACTGCTGATGCTGCTGATTGAGCCGTTCACCTTTTGATCAGGAACAATAACGTGAACACCACCCTCAACCACTGAACTCTCCAGAGTAGCCAGTCCAGCCGGATTAAAGTAGGCTGCTGATGCAATGCCAGATTGGGCTGCCACTCCGGCAAAGGCTTGCCCCTGAGAGACGATAGACTGCTCTTTGAGGTAGAAGCCAGCAGCCAGAAGCTCCCCTGTATGAAATGTAGCTGTTGTCACTAGAGCAGCTGCCAGTGTCTTTTCAATGATTTTTTTTGTCATGGAGTACCTGCTTAAATTTAGAGAGGATGGCGTTCGGTCTTGTCGCAATTATTACGAACTGTTACAAGCATATCAAGTATATCTCTCCTCTTAGTTGCATTGGTTCAACCAAGAGGCGTTATTTATTTTGAACAAAATATTTGTTTTGTAATCACAATCTCTTCTGTTATAGTTCTAAACTGTTTGAAAACAATAATAAAGGTGTAAGTGAAATGAGTAGTAAAAGCAAGCAACTACAGGAACCATTCCTCAACGTTTTACGTAAAGAGAAGGTGCCTGTTTCGATCTTTCTGGTTAACGGGATCAAGTTGCAAGGACAGATCGACTCTTTTGATCAGTTTGTGATTTTGCTGAAAAGCTCTGTAAATCAGATGGTTTACAAGCATGCAGTTTCGACGATTGTTCCTTCACGTCCAGTGAATGTGGACTACGATAACGACTAAAAGTAGTTTGGTGTCTACTCCAGTTTTCACTATGACCGTTTCGGTCTGATACGCTCTTGGCTCAATTTTTTGAACGTCACCAAGGTGGTGACCGTACTCTATTGGTCCATCTTGATCTGGGCCAGGAAGATCACCTAGCCGAAGTGGTTGAGGAGTTCGAGCTGTTGGCGGACTCCGCTGGCGCAGAGATTGTTGATACCTTGATTGTCCGTCGTCGCTCGATTGAGCCGAAATACTTTATCGGTAGTGGTAAGGCGGAGCAGATTCAAGAGATCGTCGCTGTCGCTGACGTGGATGTAGTGATCTTTAACCATGCACTGGCTCCAGCACAGGAGCGTAACCTAGAGCAGCTGTTCGAGTGTCGTGTGCTGGATCGCACCACACTGATTCTCGATATTTTCGCGCAACGAGCGCGCTCCCATGAAGGTAAATTGCAGGTTGAGCTTGCACAGCTGCGCCACCTCTCCACACGTCTGATTCGGGGTTGGACCCATCTGGAGCGACAGAAGGGCGGTATCGGCCTACGTGGACCGGGTGAGACTCAGCTAGAGAGTGACCGTCGTATGATTGGTCTGCGTATCAAACAGATTATCAAGCGGTTAGGGAAGGTAGAGGCAACTCGCGCCTTAGGGCGGCGTTCACGTAAGCGCACCACCACCCCAACCATCTCGCTGGTGGGGTACACCAATGCGGGGAAATCGACCCTGTTTAACCATATGACAAAGGCTGATGCCTATGCGGCAGACCAGCTCTTCGCTACGCTCGATCCGACCATGCGTAGCGTCAAACTGCCTGCGGGAAGCAAGGTGGTGTTTGCCGATACCGTGGGTTTTATCCGCAATCTACCGCATGATTTGGTCACCGCGTTTCGCTCTACTTTGGTAGAGACGGTTGAAGCAGACCTGCTCCTACATGTGATCGATGCGGTACATGAGGATCGGCAGGACCATATCGAACAGGTCAATGATGTGCTAAATGAGATTGGTGCAGCAGAGGTTCCGCAGATAGAGATCTACAATAAAATCGATCTAGCTGAAAACTTAGAGCCTCGGATTGATTCTGACCCAGAAGGTAATATCTCTCGTGTCTGGCTCTCTGCAAAGAGTGGAGAAGGCATTGAGTCACTGCTTGGGGTGTTGGCTGAGCGCTTTTCTGGCGAGTTTCTTCAAGGTACCGTGACCCTTCATCCCGATGAGGGAAAGCTACATGCGCAGCTGCACCATGAGGGGGGGGTGGTTGCTGAAGAGTTTACTGAAGAGGGGGGGTGGAAGATGGAGGTTGATCTCCCGCTCAAAACACTGGATCATCTACATCTTTGTGATCGTGTCGAATCGTAGCTTCGACACGTGTGATGTTGTAACGAATTTTTAACCAAACTTTAACTGAACAGGAACTGATTAATCCATGAAGGATCAACCGATGCAGAGCAGCGCTGCCATGACCCCGCAACAGCCGGGTAAGATGGAGATGGGCTGGGACAACGACTCCGGTAATAACCGTCCGAAGGGTAATGACCCGTGGGGCGGTGGCGGTAAAAACAGTCAAGAGCCGCCAGACTTGGACGAAGTGGCGAAAAAACTACAAGAGTCATTGAGTAAAATCTTTGGTGGTGGTGGAGGAAAGAAGAAGAGGGGCGGCCCTCGCCCAGTCGGCCCTTCTGGGAGTGGAGGCGGTGGTGATGACGATAAGCCTAGCAGTGGTGGTGGTAGCGGTGTAACCATTGGGTTGGGTACCCTATTTGGTGTGTTGGGTGCCATCTGGATGCTCTCTGGAGTCTATATTGTTGACCCTGCTGAGCGTGGTGTAGAGCTCTATTTTGGTAAGTACTTTTCAACCACCTTGCCGGGGCCGCACTGGGTACCACCGTATCCGATTGCCCAGGTAGAGAAGGTCAACGTAGAAGAGATTCGCAATATTGAGATCGGTTACCGCTCTCGTGGCGGTACGCAATCAACGGGTTCTGTACCGCGTGAGTCACTGATGTTGACCAAGGATGAGAATATCATCGACATCAAGTTTGCGGTGCAGTATCGCATCAAAGATGCGCAGAACTATCTCTTCAGTGTGTTGAATCCCGATGTCACGCTACGCCAAGCTACCGAGAGTGCGGTGCGTGATGTGATCGGCAAGAGCAATATGGATTATGTATTGACTGATGGACGTAGCGATATCGCCTCCCGTTCACGCGATCTGATTCAGAAAATTGCCGACCGTTACAATACCGGTCTGGAAGTGACCACCGTGAATATGCAGGATGCGCAGCCACCCGATCAGGTACAGGGTTCATTTGCAGACGTAGTAAAGGCGCGTGAGGACAAACAGCGTCTGATCAATGAGGCTGAGGCTTACAGTAATGATCTGTTGCCGAAGGCGCGTGGTGCATCCGCTCGTATCCTCTCTGAAGCTGAGGCCTATCGTGAGAAGGTGGTTGCCAAGGCGGATGGTGAGACTTCTCGCTTCAATCAGATTTTGGCTGAGTATCAGAAGGCTCCTGAGGTGACTCGTAAGCGTCTCTATATCGATACTATGGAAGGGGTGCTTTCTCGTTCCAGTAAGGTGTTGGTGGATGTCGATAGTGGTAATAGCATGATGTATTTGCCGCTGGATAAGATGGTTGGACAGTCGTCTAATGCACGCCCCGTGGTTGAGCGTCAAGCAGCGCCGACCAGTAGTCGTAACAGTGGTGATAGCGGCAGCAGTTCCAGTCGTGCCGATCAGCGCAGCAGAAGTCGATAAGAGGATACGATCATGAACAGTATTAAAGTAGCGCTTGGCGCAATTGTTGTCGGTCTGATCGTCCTGTCGATGTCGGCCTTTATCGTGGATGAACGTGAGCTGGCGATCAAATTCCGTCTTGGGCAGATTGCAGAGACAGATTACCCGGCTGGGCTTCACTTTCAGGTACCCATCGTCAATAACGTACGTAAATTCGATAAACGTATCCAGACACTGGACGCGGACCCTGAGCGTTATCTGACGGCAGAGAAGAAGAATGTACAGGTCGACTCGTTCGTTAAGTGGCGTATTGGTAATGTAGAGACCTTCTTCAAGTCGGTGGGTGGCGACTTCTGGGTTGCTAATCAGCGTCTTTCGCAGGTGGTTAAGGATGGACTGCGTGGTGAGTTTGGTAAGCGTTCGGTACAGGAAGTGATCAGTGGTGAGCGTGATGAGATCATGGCTGCGATTACTGAAAGTTCACGTTTCCAGGCCAAGGAGTTTGGTATCGAGGTAGTAGACGTGCGTATCAAGCGTGTTGATCTGCCGCAAGAGGTGAGCAACTCCGTATTCCGTCGTATGGAAGCAGAGCGTGATCGTATTGCTAAGGAGTTCCGTTCCGAGGGTTCAGAGGCGGCAGAGCGTCTGCGTGCTGATGCCGATCGCCAACGCACGGTGATTCTTGCTGAGGCGAATCAGAAGTCAGAGAAAATGCGTGGTGAAGGGGATGCTAAGGCGACTGAAATTTACGCAAACGCCTACAACCAAGATGCAGAGTTTTACGCCTTCTACCGCAGTCTCGGTGCCTATGAGAACACTTTCCATAGCAAGAATGACCTGCTAGTGCTAGAACCCGATAGCGAGTTCTTCCAGTACTTCACCGGTAAGAAAGTAGATCAGAAGTAGAGTATGGTCTGGTCGGATCTGTTTGCTGCACTGGCGCTGGTGTTGGTGATTGAGGGGCTGTTACCTGCCCTCAATCCGCAAGGGTGGCGCGAGACTATGGTGCGGCTGGCAGGGATGGAGAGCGATACGCTCAGAAAGATGGGTGTGGTGAGCATGGTTGCTGGTGCAGCCCTGCTCTATCTCATTCGAGTGAGTTAAGAGAGTTGCTAAGAGAGCTACAACGTGGATAGTAAACGTACAACACCGACACTGGAGCGGTGGAGACTGCCAGATGGTATTGAGGAGCTATTGCCTGCGGAGGTGATGGAGATTGAGGCGTTGCGCCGCAGTGTGCTCGACCTGTTTCATGGTTGGGGATATGAGACCGTTATTCCTCCCTTAATTGAGTATCTGGAGTCGCTGTTGACAGGTGCTGGTAATGATCTTGATCTACAGACTTTCAAACTGACCGATCAACTTACGGGTCGAATGATGGGGGTGCGAGCGGATATGACACCACAGGTGGCACGTATCGATGCGCATCGTCTCAATCGTGAAGGGCCTACCCGTCTCTGTTATCTCGGTTCTGTGTTGCACACTCGGCCTGAGATCTCAGGTGCCACCCGCAGTCCAATTCAGGTCGGTGCAGAGCTCTACGGTCACGCTACTATCGAGAGTGACTTAGAGGTGATTCGCCTGATGCTGGAGATGGTGAAGCTAGCAGGGCACGACTCTATTGTGTTGGATCTGGGGCATGTGGGTATCTATCGTGGATTGATTGAACTGGCAGGCGTTTCTGAGGTGGATGAGCCTCAGCTGTTCAATGCGTTGCAGTGTAAGGCCTCGACCGAGCTGAATGAGATTGCTAACCGTGTAGTGGTCGATGATGCAGCCCGTGCACAGTTGATCGCACTCAATACGCTGAACGGCGGCGTTGAGGTACTGCAGTTGGCAAAACAGCAGCTCGATAGCCGTTTCCATGCGGAAATTGAACAGCTGGAGAAGATCGTTGCTGTGGCTGAACAGCAGCAGTGGGGTGTTGAGTTCCACTTTGACTTGGCTGAGTTGCGTGGTTATGACTACCACACGGGTGTACTGTTTGCGGCCTATATCCCTGAGCAAGGCGATGCGGTAGCTTCAGGTGGTCGTTACGATAATGTAGGAGAGGTGTTTGGTCGTGCTCGCCCTGCGACAGGCTTTAGTGGAGACCTGAAAAACCTCGTGACTAAGCCAAGTGAAGAGCATTACCCCCCAGCCTCGATTTTTGCCCCATCAACAGATTCAATCGAACTACACCGTGAAATCGAACGTCTACGCAAGACAGGAGAGCGAGTAGTGGTAGAATTAGCAGGTCAAAAAGAGGACGCAGCCGCAATGGGGTGTGACCGAAAGTTAGTTCAGCAAGAAGGTGGCTGGGCTGCAGTAACTATTTAACCTTCACGCAGAGACGCCAAGGCGGTTCTATTAGCCTTGGCGTTTTTGCGTGAGATTGTTGTCATTATTTAGGAAGTGAGAAGATGGCTAAGAACGTAGTAATTATTGGGTCCCAATGGGGTGATGAGGGTAAAGGCAAGGTGGTCGATCTATTGACCGACCGCGCAGCGGCTGTTGCCCGTTTTCAGGGAGGACACAATGCCGGGCATACACTGGTCATTGATGGAGAGACCACGGTGCTTCACCTGATCCCTTCGGGTGTCCTGCGTGATAACGTCACCTGCTTTATCGGTAATGGCGTGGTACTGGCACCGGATGCACTGCTGAAAGAGATTAAGATGCTGGAAGAGGGCGGTATTCCTGCCCGTGAGCGTCTGCGTATCAGTGAAGCCTGCCCACTGATTCTTCCCTACCATGTTGCATTGGATCAAGCGCGTGAGATTGCTCGTGGCAAAAAGGCCATTGGTACTACGGGTCGTGGCATCGGCCCTGCGTATGAGGACAAGGTCTCTCGTCGCGGCATCCGTCTGGGGGACCTGCTCGATACGGCCCGTTTTACTGAGCGCCTGAAAGAGGTGATGGAGTACCACAACTTCGCGCTGGAGCACTACTTCAAGGCCGATACCGTCGATTATCAAGAGGTGCTGGAGAGTTCACTGGCGATGGCTGAAGAGCTACGTCCAATGGCGACTGATGTCACTTCAGAGCTGTTTGACCTCTATGAGAAAGATAAAGGCATTCTGTTTGAAGGGGCGCAGGGGACATTGCTGGATATTGATCACGGTACCTACCCCTATGTCACCTCCTCAACAGTCACTGCAGGCGGCGCCTCTGCAGGTACTGGTTTTGGTCCACGCTACCTTGATTACATTCTTGGTATCACCAAGGCCTACACTACTCGTGTTGGTGGTGGTCCATTCCCGACAGAGTTGTATGATGGTGAGAAGTTGTGTGATGACAACGGCAAGCACATGGCCGATAAAGGGCATGAGTATGGTGCGACTACAGGACGCGCGCGCCGCTGTGGCTGGTTTGATGCGGTTGCACTGCGCCGTGCTGTACAGATCAACAGCTTTACTGGGCTCTGTATCACCAAGCTGGATGTGCTGGATGGTCTGGAAACGTTGAAAATTTGTACCAGTTATAACATGGATGGCGAGATCCTCTCTGCACCACCGATTGGTGCCGATGCATTTGAGGCATGTGTTCCTGTCTATGAAGAGATGGCGGGCTGGAGTGAGTCTACACTGGGTACCAAGAGCTATGATGCTCTTCCAGAAAATGCCAAGGCTTATCTGAAACGTCTGGAAGCGTTGTGTGGGGTGCCTGTTGATATCATCTCCACAGGTCCAGACCGTGAAGAGACGATTGTACTGAATCACCCCTTCGCTTGATGTTGATCGCTACCTCTGCCTTAATCAGGTGGAAGTAGGCAGAAAGGCTCGTTCACTGTTTATGGTGGATGAGCCTTTTTGTTGTTTGTGTATGATGGAGGAGGGTGTAGTCAGTTTTAGGTTAGTTGAGAAGAAAACAGCTTGAAAAACGTAAATAATTGACCTATTGCACCTAGAATTAAAGCTACAATAGAGCACTATAACAATCAAATTAGAGTCAATGTATGAACTTAAAATCTTTGCTAACCCTCGCCCTGTTGCTGACCTCATCGTCACTATGGGCCGTTAATCATACGGGCTCTGTTATGGAGACTATGAGTGCAGGTGGTTATACGTATGCCAAAGTCATGCAAAATGAAAAAGAGTTCTGGATTGCTGGGCCCACCGAAAAAGTAGAGATCGGAGATATCATCAGCTTCGACGAGCAGATGAAAATGGCCAACTTTACCAGCAAAAGTCTGAATCGCACCTTTGCTTCTTTGATGTTTGTTGGGCGTATAACCCAAGGCAGCAGTAATGCCAGGAGTGCAGAACCCGCCTTCTCCCACCCAGCGGCGCCAAAGCCAAAAAACAGTGCTCCTGTAGTCAAGATGAGCAAAGCGGTAGGTGGCTACACTGTCGCGGAACTATTTAGCCGAAAGGATGAACTCAGTAATAAAATTATCAAGGTGCATGGTCAGGTGGTGAAAATATCCAAGCAGATCATGAAAAAAGATTGGGTACACCTTCAAGATGGTACGGGTAGCGCAGGAACTAATGATATTATCTTCCTTACCAAGACCTCCACGGTTAAGGTAGGTGATACAGTTTTGGCCAGTGGCAAGCTGATTGTGGACCGGGATTTTGGGGCTGGTTACAAATATGAGGTTATTGTTGAAAACTCTTCTTTTGAAGTGGATAAGTAGCTGATACGATATACCTATATGTTTAACTTCTGTTTTCGTAATGGCGATAGCAAAGACAGAATTATATTTTTCGCCATAAGATAAGAGAGCATTATGAGTAAAGGTACAGTGAAGTGGTTTGACGCAGGTAAAGGTTTTGGTTTTATTACTCCTGAAGATGGAAGCAAAGACCTGTTTGTTCATCATTCTGAGATTCAGGCAGGGGGCGGTTACGCTACTCTAGCTGACGGTCAAGAGGTAGAGTTTGAAGTAGGTCAGGGCCAGAAAGGTCCATGTGCCAACAATGTAAAAGCAGTATAGAAGGTAGACGCTCTAGCGTCTTATCGCTTTAGAGTGGCGTAAAAAGGCAGCTTCGGCTGCCTTTTTTTATTAAATGTGCAAGATCTTGCGTTAGCTGTAGCGACATATACTCTTAAGCTTGGGTTTGATATTAAATTAATGCATTTGATATTCAGAGTGGATGACTCCACGCAAAAAGTGCATAGTTGGAACAAAATGGTCGGGGTTCCATGTCTCTTGAGCACCCTCTATCGTCTCAATATCTTCGGCTGGAGCGTCTGTGGTAATATGAGCTAAGTCATCAATAACAGTAGCTCGGTGCTGATTTGTATGGAAGTCTGCAGTAGGTGCTGTATTCATCAGTCTGTCTCTTAGTTGTTAGTATTGTGTTATCAATACATCAGCGGCAGATGAGAAGGTTTCTAAAGGAAGGAGTGTTGATATATGCCTCAATTTCGAACTTACTGATGCTTACAAATTTATCTCCTTGAGAAGGGTTTGCTCTTGTGAGGTAGTTTACGGGGCTATTTTTTGTTTTTTAGCTTTCAGAAAAGAAAAACGAGCTACCGATTTTATCGATAACTCGTTCTTTTGTAATTGGTACCGAGGGGGGGACTTGAACCCCCAAGACATTGCTGCCGGCGGATTTTGAA
>JABGQL010000080.1 GCA_018648825.1 Gammaproteobacteria bacterium | reverse complement strand
ACGTGAGAGCGCACGCTTTAATCAACAGGTTTCGGATTCAGGAATTTGGTTTGTAGGCCAGTTTCTGTATAGTTGCGGCCGTTATTACACAATAAAAACCACTATGAAGGAAGATTCTATGAACAAAGGTGAGATGATTACATTGGCTGCGGCCAAGTCGGGTGTTTCCAAGAAAGAGACCAAAGAGGTTGTCGATGCATTGGTTGATTTGGTGGGTGATGTGCTGAAGGGTGGAGATACTATCCAGATTGCAGGCTTTGGTACTTTTAAAGTCTCTGAGCGTGCTGCACGTCAGGGTCGTAACCCAAAGACGGGTGAGACTATTCAGATCGCTGCCTCCCGTTCTCCCTCCTTCAAGGCAGGTAAAGCGCTTAAGGATAAGGTCAACGGTTAAGTATTTAGATGGAGTGGCTCAGTAACTGAGTCGCTCCATCAGGTAACAGAGGCAGTCCTGCCGGATCACCTCAATATCCCGAGTTAGCATCGAAGGCATGACTGTCTTACGGGTACGTAGTGTCCCACTTTCTACGTTAAAAAAGTGGTCTCCCATATCTTTCCCTGATTCGCTCCACACCTCAATATGCTTAAGGTGGTCTGAGCAGAGTTTTCCAAATAGCGTACCTGCAGGGATCTCCTGAAAATTGAGTCGATCGAGGTCTTTGATCAGACAGAGATCTCCCTTGTTACTTCCAAAACCAACCTCAATGGTGCTGGGCACTTTTACCGTAGCAACGGTGTGAAATAGATCAATATCGTGGTCTGCAACTGGATGGGTGGGGATCTCTGATAAATGGAGGCAACTCTGCAGAAATTCCAGCGCATGGGCGACACCGTGTGGCTCACCGGGGCGACCACACTCTACCGTGATAGCGGGGCAGATCTTCGACATGGCGATGGATTGCACCTCACTGGGTTGTGTGAAGTAGACCACTGTGCGACTGAAGAGCGTGGCTAGCTGTAGATAGCTGGGTTCTAGCTGATTGACGCAGCCATAGTGAGGGTTTCGTCCGGTATTGTTGTGAAGATCTATACTGGCAAATGGGTGAAGCGCCTCCATCTGTTGAATCACAGTTTGCATCATCTGTTGTTCGATACCTTTGCCGCCGCTCCAAATCCGGTTGTAGTCGGGCTGATTAGGGAGGTGCCGTGCCCCCTCTGCTGCGGCAGAGGTGTTGCCGATGAGCAGTGAGAGTGCGCGTGGTAATTTCTGACCTTGATACTGTTGTAGCAGAGCACGCATGGCCTCCCATCCCGTGGTTTCATTGCCATGCAGCAGCACACTAACAAATAGTGGGGCCTCACGCTCCCCCGGCAGATGGATCAATGTAGGCCCACCTAGCAAGGTATGCACTTGGGTTGCTTCTAGCTCCAATAACCCTAGAGGCAGTTGTTGCAGGATGTTCAGTGTGGGTGGGGTGTGATGATTCATCAATATTTCCATTGGTGGACTGGGTTACCGGAGTGTTGCCACTGTAGATAGTCGGCCATCAGACCTCGTGGCTCCCAGCCATGTTGGGCGACCCAGTTACGTTGCCAGCGAGTGCCATTTTGCCCGCTGGAGATACGTCCTTCAATGATCTCAAGCCAAGGCAGAACCTCTTGGCTTGAGAGATCCAGCTGCTGTAGACCCACCTTGGCCAAGGGTAACAGCTCTTGCTGGAGCAGCTCACGTAGATTTACCTGACCCCCACTCCACTCTACTGCACAATCGAGACCATAGCGTGCGGCATGGTAGAAATTCTGTTTCGCCTGCTGGAAGGAGAGAGCTGTTGCGCTGCGATCAGGGTGTTGCAGCATTCCCATGACTGTGCCGACAAAGAACACGGTGTTGGCGATGACATCTTCAGGGGTTGGGCCTGCTGAGGCGACTCGGTGCTCAATACGTAGATGAGGATTACCATTGTGATCAATCCCTACCAGCGGACGGTTCCAGCGCCAGATGGTGCCATTGTGTAGCATAAGATGGTTGAGCTGCTCGGGTGGTGTCGCCTGATGGGTGGGGAGTATGGTGGGGAAGTGGTCGCGGTTCTCCTGAAAGAATTCCAATAGACTGTGACGGGCATAGCCCGATCCAAAGCTAACCCGCCCATCCCCCAGCCGGTGGTTGAAGGGGTCTACATTCACCGCTTGCTCAAACAGTGGAATACGGCTCTCCTCCCAAAGGTCGTGGGCAAATAGGTAGGGGGCGTTAGCGCAGAGGGCAGCCATCGGTGCTGAGAGGCGAATAGCACAATTAAAGGCTTCAACCGACTGTCGAAAGGGGACCTGTAGGTGGATCTGCAGTGAGGTGGTGGCGGCTTCCATCATCACGTCATCATGTAGTAGATCCAGTCGCTCTCGCCCCTCAATCTCAAAGTGTAGTGGGCTGCCTTGGCGCATCCGCATCACCTGCTCATTGAGCGCGCGATAGCGCTGTAAGTTACTCATGTTGTTGAGGCAGAGGTCACTCTCCCTGAGGGTGGGCAGGGTGCCGATCATCGCCAATTGCTGGTCTAGTGTTGAGGCGACCTTTGCAGATTGCTCCCAAGTTGTGGTCAGCTCATCAGCTAGTTGGGTGAAGGGGGAGCCCTGCAGGGGGAGTGGAGAGCTGTTGAACTCAACATTGAAACGTGCCAGTTCGGGTACCACCAGGGTGTGGTTGAGCCTGTTGAGAAAGTCGCTGTTACAGGGGGCGGGGGTTAGCTCCTCATCCAGTAGCCATGCCTCCAGTTCAAGCCCTACTGTAGGAGGTGTGGAGGAGAAGCGCCCCTGTTCAAACCAAGATTCAAGTAAGGCGGTCTCGGTGTGCAGGGCCTGCTCGAAATGGTTGAAATCTCGCTTGTGGAAGTGGTTGCTGCTGATCTCCTGTCCCATAGTTGAAACTATAGCACTCTCAGATGGTATTGCTATTTTGTAGGGGGCTTGTAACATTTCGTAACACAACTATTTAGAGTTATCAGGTATAGTTTATTGATGCATGAATGATGTTGTAGGTTGCTGACTTATAATAAATATTACAAATTGTGTCGACCGAGGGGCTAAGGGTCGACTGCTTCTAGGAGGAGGTTATGTTGAGTATATTTCTGAGCGTGCTGTTATCTGTTGTTGTGACCTCTTTGAGTGTCGCACTCTACTACAGGGGGCAGATTCAGCGCTGGGTTGCACAGACTGCTGGAGAGGTAGAGGAGATCATGTCCTCAGGGGATTTCTCTAAACGGTTAGGGGGAAATAATGAGCAGTTTTCACACTGTGAGGAGCGCCTGAATGAGTTGCTGGAGACCAAGGAGCAGGTCATTCATGAAATTCGCCAAATCGTACAAGGGGTTCCCGAAC
>JABGQL010000093.1 GCA_018648825.1 Gammaproteobacteria bacterium | reverse complement strand
ATTGATCCTGATTTATGCGCTGTTGATGTTCCTCTCCTCCAGAATATTTCATAGAGAAAGTACAGCAGGTATCACAGCCAAGTTACACAATGGGGCTCTTGCTGAGATGCTTGCAGACTCAAATCAAGAGTTAGAACAACGTGTCGCCGACCGTACTGAGGAGTTACTGATTGCAAACCAGGAGAAAAGTGATCTTCTGATCAAGGTGCGCCATGAGATGAGCGGCATCCTCAACTCAATGGATGATGGTGTCATTGTGATCGATGCAGAAGGTGTGATCCAGAAAGTGAACCCCAAACTACTAGAGATGGTAGATACCACAGCTGAAGCAGTCCATTTACAGTTGCTCGATCAGCGGGTTGTTATTGATGAGCAAGAAAATACTGAGCAAGATTTTTCCGCCTGGATGCAGTGGTTGATTGACGATGAGATAGAGCAGCTATTTCACTCCAACCAAAAGATCGACCGCTGGTGCCAGGAAGTCACCTTTCCGATGCTGGTTGTGGATGAGCAAGGCACCATTCAAGGCATCACACCATCCATTGTTGAAGTAACAGGGTGGCGGCAAAATGAGTTGATGGAGCAGACTTTAGAACAGTTGATACCTGAAAGATATCGCTCAGCCCATACACAAATGGTAAAACACTTTATTGAAGCACCACAGTCACGCCCAATGAGTGTAGGAAAAACTCTGCCACTGCTGCATAAGAGCGGTGAAGAGACAGAAGTGGTGATTGGACTCAGTCCCATTGCTTACCAAGAGCATAACTACACCCTAGTCATCCTCTATGATCCACAGGTAATTGGAGGTGACTACATCTATACCGCACCGTTGAGTGGAATGCTACGCAGACGTAACGCCTATGTTGAGGGGAAACTGTTGTGTAGTCATGGTGAAAAGATGCCTGTACAAATTTCAGGCGCACTACTTCATGATGATAATCGGAATAAAATTGAAGGTGCTGTCATCGTTCTTCATGATCTCACCAACCGACTGCACCAAGAACGCCAAGCCCAATATGCCTCTTTCCAAGCAGGTGCTGCAGATACTGGAGCCTTGGTGTTGCACAATCTAGGTAACTCACTGACAGGGCTAGGGGGGGTTGTTTCAGAGATCAATGACCAAATCTCACTGGTAGAGCAGCTCTCCGTTGCAATAGAGACTATGAACCTGCGTGTTGAACAAGGAGAGCTTAATAGTGATCATGTTCATCAGGCTCTAGAAAAGATCTCTGTTGTGATGAAGGGGGTGGTCACAGGTGATGATGATGCAGGAATGCGCCCTCTGTTTGAACAGCTGAGGGCTGAGACAAGTAGAATGGGGAATGTTATCAAGAGCTTTAGTGGAATCTCAAAAGAGGAGGGTAAGCGAAATCACTTTAATCTGCATGAGGCGCTCAACGATGCTGTTAATTTGGCTGGACTGACAGCCTCTCAACTGGATATCGAGACAAGCGTTGAGTGTAATCACCCCATTGAGATTTTCCAGTACAGAAATCAGCTGATTCAGGTGCTACTACACTTGCTGCATAACAGCATCGATGCAATTTTGGCCCGTAGGTGTCAGATTTCGAGCTACCCTGGCCAAATCAAGGTGAGTGCAATCCAGAGCGATGCAGACAACAGAATTGAGATCCAGGTTGAAGACAATGGGTGTGGTGTTGATCCCACACTACAGTCCCAGCTATTTGCGCTTGGCTACTCCACCAAGGGAAAGGCGGGGCAAGGGCTGCACTATATGGCCAACTATATGACCAAAGAGGCGGGTGAATTTAGCTTTGAGAGCGCAGGGGCTAATCAGGGAGCAACGGTTCAGATTCGGTTGCCTATCGAGTATTCCTCTTGAGTTTGGGCAGACTTACTAAGGGACTCATTTGAGAGAGCAGGGTTTCCTTTCTGCTGTTACTGCTCAATCCGGCGAAAGTGAGTTGCACCACAAGTTGGGCAGGCAGGAATGATGGATGTTTCACTAAATTGCAGAGTGTGTTGGCACTCTGTACATTCCAATTTTCCCATGCCGATCACCTCTCCTTCATGGTAAAGCTGTGTGGCGCGTGCCTCAGCATCCAGTCGGTCGAGGGCAATTCGGGTAGGGTCTGCCATTTTGTGAAACAGCTCTTTGAGTCGATCCTCAATCAGCGTCTCCTCCATATGGAACCAGCGCCCAAGATCCTCACCGCTCTCTGCAAGATAGCTTCCTGCAGACTCTAGATCGCGTTTCAGATAACCACCTACGGCCTCCATCTCTTCACGGGTTAGCTCATTCAATTCTGCGCTCTTCTCTTTGGCATCCTCAATCAGCTGTTTCAAGGTGGGCAGATGCTCTTTTCCCTCATCGAGGGTGTGGTGTAGCTGCTCTTGCATGGTGTGGTAAAGGCGTACCAGAGGGGATTCATTGTGGGTGGACATGGTATGGCTCCTGAAAGCATGGTCTATACCCTTATCCTAGCACTATTTTTTCAAAACCGTAGCGGCCATGGGGTAAACTTTGCGCTTTCAAAAGTGCAACGATGCAGAGAGATTCAGAAACAGCTATGGAAGAGCAATACCACCCGCAACAGATCGAAGAGGCTGCACAGCAGTTTTGGGCTGAGAATGAGACATTTCTGGCCAAAGAGGACCCCAATAAGGAGAAGTTTTACTGTCTCTCCATGTTCCCCTACCCCAGTGGAAAGCTGCATATGGGACATGTACGAAACTATACGATTGGCGATGTGATCTCGCGCTTTCAGCGTATGCAGGGGAAGAGTGTATTGCAGCCGATGGGGTGGGATGCCTTTGGCTTGCCTGCGGAGAATGCGGCGATCAAGAACAGGGTGCCTCCAGCAGAGTGGACCTATCAGAATATGGATGAGATGCGTACTCAGTTACAGCGTCTCGGTTACGGTTATGACTGGTCGCGTGAGATTGCCACCTGTCGCCCCGAATACTATCGTTGGGAGCAGTGGATGTTTACCCGCCTGCTGAAAAAGGGGTTGGTTTACAAGAAAAATGCGATAGTCAATTGGGACCCCGTTGATCAGACCGTACTGGCGAATGAGCAAGTGGTGGATGGTCGTGGTTGGCGCTCTGGTGCCGTGGTGGAGCGGCGAGAGATTCCACAGTGGTTTATGAAGATCACCGATTACGCCGATGAGCTGCTAGAGGGGCTGGATAAGCTGGAGGGGTGGCCCGAGGCTGTACGTACCATGCAGGCCAACTGGATCGGCCGTTCAGAGGGGCTAGAGCTGGAGTTCGGCAGTGACAGCAGTGGAGAGCCATTGACGGTCTTTACCACCCGTCCTGATACCTTGATGGGGGTCACCTACGTGGCTGTTGCGGCAGAGCATCCGCTGGCAGTTGAGGCGGCGAAGAGCAGCCCAGAACTGCAGACATTTCTTGAAGAGTGTTCCAAGATGGAGACCTCCGAGGCGGCGATGGAGACCATGGAGAAGAAGGGGATGGCGCTGGGCGTTACCGTTACCCATCCCATTACAGGGGATGCAGTTCCTGTTTGGGTTGCTAACTTTGTGTTGATGGGGTACGGCACTGGCGCGGTGATGGCAGTTCCTGCGCATGATCAACGGGATTGGGAGTTTGCCACCAAGTACGGTATTGAGATCAAGCCAGTTATCCGTGCCGCAGATACAGAGTGTGCAGATGTCAGCGAAGCAGCCTATACCGAAAAGGGGCTGCTCTACAATTCGGGTCAGTTTGATGGGCTCGATTTCAAAGGCGCCTTTGATGCGATTGCTGACCACCTACAGACGGAACAGAAGGGTTCCAGAAAGATCAATTACCGTCTGCGAGACTGGGGTGTTTCGCGTCAGCGTTATTGGGGGTGCCCCATTCCAGTGGTCAACTGCCCCGATTGTGGCGCAGTCCCCGTACCTGAGGACCAGCTCCCCGTGGTACTGCCGGAAGATGTCGATTTTGATGGGGTAGGTTCTCCCATTAAGAAGATGCCAGAGTTCTACGAAACCACCTGCCCGCAGTGTGGTGGCAAGGCAGAGCGAGAGACGGATACCTTTGACACCTTTATGGAGTCCTCTTGGTACTACGCTCGTTATGCGAGCCGAGACCAAGAGAGTGCGATGCTGGATGAGCGTGCCGACTACTGGGCACCTGTCGATCAATATGTGGGGGGGGTAGAGCACGCCATTTTGCATCTACTCTACGCCCGCTTCTACCACAAGTTATTGAGGGATGAGGGGCTGGTGAAGTCGGATGAGCCATTCAAAAACCTATTAACGCAGGGGATGGTGCTGAAGGATGGGGCCAAGATGTCCAAGTCCAAGGGGAATACCGTAGACCCACAAGCACTGATTGATCGTTATGGTGCGGATACTGTGCGCCTGTTTATCATGTTTGCAGCACCACCTGAACAGTCGCTGGAGTGGTCTGATTCCGGTGTCGAGGGGGCGTACCGCTTCCTTAAACGGGTGTGGCGACTGGCCTATGCCCATGTCAATGCGGGTGTGGTAACAGCAACTGAAAACAGCGAAGGTTTGAATGATGAGCAGAAAGCGGTGCGTCGTGCGCTGCACCAGACTATCCAGAAGGTGGGGGATGATATCGGTCGCCGCCTGACCTTCAATACCGCAATTGCCGCAGTGATGGAGCTGACCAACCACCTCTCTAAATTTGAAGATAGCTCTGAGCAGGGGCGTGCAGTGATGCAAGAGGCGCTGGAGTCGATGGCGTTGATGCTCTCGCCGATGGTGCCGCACCTTTCTCACCAGCTCTGGGAGCTGCTGGGTCATAGTGATGCGGTAATCGATGTGGCGTGGCCAATGGTTGATGAAGGTGCGCTGGTCAAGGAGAGCCTGCAGATGGTGGTTCAGGTGAATGGAAAGCTGCGAGCCAAGTTGGAGGTCGCGGTCAGCGCCTCCAAGGAGGAGATTGAGCAGCAGGCACTGGCCGATGAGAATGTACTGCGCTTTATCGAGGAGAAGAACGTAGTGAAGGTAATTGTTGTACCCGGTAAACTGGTTAACCTTGTTGTAAAATAAAACTTTAATTCGCCATTTGGGGCTACTGTGATGAAATCGATCAAAACTACTCTGTTGACTGCGCTGCTTACACTCACTCTGTTGCAGGGGTGTGGCTTCCACCTGCGTGGCGCAGTGCTGCTGCCAGAAGAGATGGCATCCACTTGGGTTGCCGGGCACGGTGTCTCTAATGAGCTACTGCAGGCTACAGGGGATGCGATACGCAATACCAATGGCGGTACTGCTGGTTCTGAATCAACCTCTACGGCAACACTGGAGCTGAGCAATGAAAACTTCTCCCGTCGTGTTGCGACGGTGGGAACGGATGGCAAGGTGAGTGAATATCTCCTCAACTACAGTGTAGATTGGAAGTTGAGGGGCAAAGATGGAGCCATCTTGCGAGAGGGGAGCGTGAAGCAGCGTGAGAACTACCAGTACAGTGCGGCTCAAGTATTGGGTAAAGCGCAGGAAGAGGCGTATCTGCGTGAGGTGATGGTGAAGGCTGCGGTGCGTGATCTGATGCGAGTGTTACGTAAGCGATGAAACTTCGCCCGGAGCAGCTGCCCGCACAACTGAAAAAAGGGCTGGCTCCGGTCTATCTACTTAGCGGGGATGAGCCGCTACTGCTACAGGAGGCGGCTGATCAAATCCTGCAAGCTGCGCGCAGTGCGGGCTTTGAAGAGCGCTCCCTGTTTACCGTTGGCAACAGCTTCCACTGGTCTGAACTGCAGCAAGAGGCAGCTGCACTCTCCCTCTTTGCGGAGAACAAAATTGTGGACCTGCGTATTCCCACGGGAAAGCCGGGCAAAGAGGGGGGGGCTGTACTTACGGAGTGGTGTCACTCCCCACCACCAGAAAAGATTCTGCTGATTCGTTGCGCTAAGTTGGATGGTGCAACGCAGCGTACCAAATGGTTTAAGGCGATTGAACAGGCGGGTGTGACCCTGCAACTCTGGCCGTTGGAGCTGCGCCAAATCCCTAACTGGATCATGCAGCGGATGCGTGCCGCTGGGATTGATGCCACGCCCGGTGCAGCAGCGCTGGTTGCCGAGCGCATTGAGGGCAACCTGCTGGCAGCGGTACAGGAGATAGAGAAACTCTCGCTATTGATTGAGCCGGGTCAACAGGTGGATGAGGCGATGGTGATGCAGTTGGTAGCCGATAGTGCCCGTTTTGACCCCTTTCAGCTGGCAGATGCGATACTGGGCGGGGATCGGGTACGTGCGCTACGTATACTGCATGGCTTGAGAGAGGAGGGGACGGCAATACAGGTGGTGTTGTGGGCGATTGTGCGCGATCTGCGTGAACTGGCAGCGATTGGTAGTGAGTCGCAGCTGTCGAGGCACAAGCCACTGGAGTATGTGCCTGCCCCACTCTGGAAGCGGAGGATGCCACTATTTGCGGCGATTTTGAGAAGGCTACGACCGCAGCAGATTCAGCAGCTGATGCGACGAGCAGGGGAGGTGGACCGTGCGGGTAAAGGGATGGCGGCAGGAGAACCCTGGAGTGGATTAGAGGAGTTGGTGCTTCGGGCAACTTCAGGCTAAGAGAGAGGTTAATCCAGTATCTGTTTCATCCGCTCCAGCAGAGGTGTTGTCAGCTCGGTGAGCTGCTCCAGCTGCTCATAATCAATCGCCTCACATGCCGCCTTCCCCATTGCTGTCAGTTCAGGATAGCCAAAGCTGCTACCGCTCCCTTTGATGTTATGTGCGATAGAACGGACCTCATCCCACTGCTCATAACGCAGGGCTGACTTCAGTGAGGGGACCATCGTGGTGAGGCGGTCCAGAAAAATCTGACGCAGTTCATCGCTGATCACCAGCTCCTCTACCTCACTGTGGAGTGCTGCATCCCCCTCTTCTGCGGGTTGTAAATGGCACCTTAGAACGGCTAACAGAGCCTGTTGGTCAACGGGTTTGTTGAGGAAGGCATCACAACCAGCCTGTTCAAACTGCTCTTGATGCTTCTGCGTGACATTGGCGGTGAGTGCGGCGATCGGTTGAACGTAGCCCACTTGACGAAGCATAGTGGTCGCTTCAATGCCATCCATAATTGGCATCTGCATATCCATCAGAATCAGATCAAAGGGGTTGGCGAGTGCCAGCTCTAGTGCCTCTTGCCCATTTTTGGCTATTGTGGTCTCTATCCCCATCGACTGTAGTATAGACTCAATCAGCATCCACATCTCTGGGGTGTCCTCGGCAACCAATACACGGCCACGGAAGTGGTGGGCTTGGTTTCTGGGCAGCGTGCTTGAGGCCTCAGTGTTACGTGCATAGGCAGGTAGATCACTCAACTTACAAGGGAGGTTGAGTTGAAATGTGGAACCTTTCTGTTCGGTGCTGTGGGCCTCGATAGAGCCGCCCATCAATCGGGTAAGGTTATTGGCAATATAGAGCCCCAGTCCTCCACCCCCAAACCTTCTGGAGATGGAGCTGTCTGCCTGCTGAAAGCGCTGGAATAGGGTCTCCATGATCTCTGGGCTGATGCCAATACCGCTGTCCTCAATAGTAATATGAAGTTGTTGAGTAGTGCTCCAAGCGGTTATTTGAATAGAGCCTTGTTCCGTGAACTTAACAGCATTGCTCATCAGGTTGTGGAGTACCTGTTTGATGTGACCGGCATCCCCTAATAGTTGATGGTTTGGCATCTCCTTCTCAGAGACCTTTAATGTAAGTCCTGCTTGCTCAACTTGATGTGAGAAGAGCTGCTTGATCTCACTGAGTAGTGTGCTCAAATCGTAGGGGGCCTCATCTATGGTGATGTTGCCCTCCTCAATTTTGGAGACCTCCAGTATGTCCCGGATCAGGGCCAGTTGATTGCGGCCGGCGACCTCAATTTGCTGAGCCAGCTCCCTCTCCTTAGTGTTGTTGAGTCGTTGAAGCAGTAGCTCACTATTGCCAATGATCGAGGCCAGTGGTGTACGCAACTCATGGCTCATTGAGGCGAGGAAATTATCCTTTGCATGGCTCGCTTGTCTGCTGCTTTCGGCACTCAATAGCTCGCGAAGGTCGTGGATCAGTAGCACTCTGGAACCATCTTCAATATCATTCTCCTCTTTACTGGAGGAGAGTGAGGAACCTAGGATACGTACCGGAATCTCTGCTCCATTCAGCGGTTGGAGTTTCCGGTCAGACAGTAGTTGCTGCTCATCACCCTCATCAGAAAACAGGCTACTAAAGGGGTGACCGATGAGCTCAGATGCCTGCTTTCCGCTCAATGCCTGTAGTTTTGGATTGATCTCCTGGATGATGTTCTCTGCATTAATGACAGCCAGCCCCTCATTCATGGAGGAGAGGATGTTTTGTAAGTGCTGTTTCAGCGCCTTCTCTCGGCGTTGAGAGAGAAACAGGTTGAGGTGGGTTTCGACCCGAGCCAGCAGGATTGCGGGTACAAAAGGTTTGGTGATGTAATCTGCGCCACCCAATCTAAATCCGCTTACAGTATCGCTGGTGGAGTCCATTGCGGTGAGAAAGATGATGGGAATATCACAGTAGATGGGACTCTGTTTTAGTCTTTGGCACACCTCATGCCCCCCCATTTTTGGCATATCAATATCGAGCAGTACGAGGTCGGGGGTGTCTTCTAGGATTCGTCGTAGTGCCACTGTGCCGCTGATGGCGTAGCTGATCCGATATTTGTTGGTTTTTTCTAGTACCAGTCCAGCAATCTTGGATATTGCAGGGATATCATCGACTATCAAAATATGGGGCTGCGGCTCGGCTCTGCTCATGGTTCTACATCTTTGTAATAGTAATAATTTGGGTCGCTGGTGGAATTGTATATTTTTTTGATAAATAGTGTAGGGAGCAATGAGGCTTTTCACAGGGGGATGTTCTGCGTGATAAGCTATGCCCTATTTTATCAAAAGAACTATTATCTAAAGAATGGAACACGAGCGCTAAACAGGTGACAAAGATGGAAATTAAACAATACATGCAACAGGTGGGTGAGCAGGCCCGTATCGCTAGCCGTGCTATAGCCCGTGCTGAGACCACACAGAAGAACCGTGCGCTGGAGATTACCGCAGATCTGTTACAGCGCTCGATGGATCTGCTGCTGACAGAGAACCAGAAAGATCTGGATGCGGGTGAGAAGAGTGGGCTGGATGCCGCACTGTTGGATCGTTTAGCGCTGAATGAGGAGCGGGTCAACGGTATGGCAGAGGGGCTGCGCCAAATAGCAGCATTGCCAGACCCTGTGGGTGAGGTTTCGGATCTTAACTATCGTCCCTCTGGGATTCAGGTAGGTAAGATGCGTGTGCCTCTGGGGGTGATCGGTATCATCTATGAGTCGCGCCCCAATGTGACCGCCGACGCCGCTGCACTCTGCCTGAAATCAGGTAATGCAGCGATTCTGCGTGGCGGCTCAGAGGCTTTTCACTCCAATCAGGCGATTGCAAAATTGATCCACCAGGGCTTGTCTGAGGCAGCTCTGCCTGCCCACGCGGTGCAGGTGGTGGAGACCGCAGACCGCGAGGCGGTGGGTGAGTTGATTACCATGAACCGTTATGTCGATGTGATCATTCCACGTGGTGGTAAGGGGTTGATTGAGCGCATCTCCGAGAGTGCGCGGATCCCTGTGATTAAGCATCTGAATGGTATCTGCCATGTCTATATTGATGATCAGGCCGACCAGCAGAAGGCGGTTGATATCGCCTACAACGCCAAGACCCACCGTTATGGTGTCTGTAATGCCATGGAGACCCTGCTGGTGGCAGAGGGGATTGCCGCTGCGTGTCTGCCCCCATTGGCTGAGCAGTATCGCAATGAGGGGGTTGAGTTGCGTGGTTGTGAACGTGCGCAAGCGATTATTCCCGATATGCTGGAGGCGACGGAGGCGGATTGGGATGAGGAGTATCTCGCTCCCGTACTCTCGATTCGTATTGTCGATGATATCGATGCTGCAATGGATCACATCCATCAACACAGTTCGGGCCATACTGAGTCGATTGTGACCGAGAGTTATGGTCGGGCACGTCGCTTTATGGCGGAGGTTGACTCTAGCTCGGTAATGGTGAATGCCTCTACACGATTCGCGGATGGTTTTGAGTATGGGCTGGGTGCCGAGATCGGTATCAGTACCGATAAAATCCATGTGCGCGGTCCGGTCGGGCTGGAGGGCCTCACCTCGCAGAAATATATCGTGCTGGGAGATGGACACATCCGCCAATAATGCAGCCGATTGGCATTCTTGGCGGTACCTTTGATCCGCTCCATTATGGTCACCTGCGCCCCGCCTTGGAGGTGTGTGAACAGTTAGGGTTGGACCATGTACGGTTGATCCCCAGTCGAGTTCCGGTTCACCGTCCACAACCTGTGGCAACACTGGAGCAGCGTGTGGAGTGGCTACAGCAGGTGGCAGAAGAGGTGCCTCAAATGGTGGTCGATCTGCGTGAAGTAGAGCGGGAGAGCCCCTCGTGGATGGTCGTGACGCTAGAGTCACTGAAGGTCTCCTTTCCCAAGCGCCCACTTTGTCTGATTTTGGGGATGGATGCCTTCTTGAAGATTGAGAGCTGGCATCGTTGGGAGGCGCTGTTACAGCTTGCTCATCTGGTGGTGACACACCGCCCCGGCTCTCTACTCCCTGATGAGGGCGGGGTTGCCGAGTTGATTGCGGCCCGTCAGACTAACCAAGTGACCGACCTCTACCGGCTGCCTCAGCAGCAGGGGGGGCGCATTTTGCTATTACCCGTGACGCAACTGGAGATTTCGGCCACAGCCATTCGGGAAATGGTGGCACAAGGAGAGGACCCACGCTTCCTATTGCCTGATACAATTCGCAGATCAGTAATCAATCAATATCCATTAGAAGAAGAGTAGAACATGTTAAGTATAGATGAGTTGCAACAGTTGGCGGTCACGGCCCTAGAAGAGTTGAAGGGGAGTGAAATTACTGTAATGGATGTTTCGGAGATGACCGATGTTACTAGCCGTATGGTGATTGCCAGTGGTACCTCTAGCCGCCATGTGCGTTCACTGGCTGAGAATGTGGTGCTGGAGGCCAAACGGGCCAATAACCCACCGCTGGGGCATGAGGGGGAAGAGTCTGGGGACTGGGTGTTGGTTGATCTGGGAGAGATCGTGGTGCATGTGATGATGCCAGAGACGCGTGATTACTATAATCTTGAAAAATTCTGGGAAGAGTTTCAGCGCGAAGAGTTTTAGAAGAGAAGCCTTGTGAAGATTACCCTGATTGCCGTTGGGCGCAAGATGCCCGCTTGGGTTGAGCAGGGCTACAACGAGTACGCGCGACGTATGCCCAAAGAGTGCAATCTGCAGCTGTTGGAGATTGAAGCAGAGAAACGGGGGAAAAGTGGCTCTTCCCAGCGCTGGATGGAGCAGGAGGGGAAACGGATGCTGGCAGCAATCCCCAAGGGGGATCGGGTGGTGGCACTGGATGTAGAGGGGGCCTCTTGGACTACCAAGAAGTTGGCGCTCCAGCTGGAGAACTGGATGCATGCCGGAACTGGGGTTTCCCTGTTTGTGGGCGGCCCAGATGGGTTGGCCCCAGAGTGCCTGAAACGTGCCGACCAACGCTGGTCGTTATCTAACCTTACCTTCCCTCATCCCCTGGTACGGGTGGTGCTTGCCGAGCAGATCTACCGTAGCTGGAGTGTGGTCAATAATCACCCTTATCATCGCGCATAGCACCTCTCTGAGGTGGGATGGATTGCTTGATGTGATAATGGTTAGGCTATGTTACGATTCTGTAATAGTAGCCGCATCCTATCTGCTTGTTAGTATATATTTGTGTGCTACAGAAAAAAATTCGAAAATAACTCTAGGAGGAGTGCATGAAAATTTTACGTTCAATGGTGTGGTCTGTCGCGTTCATGGTTGCTGGGTTCTCATCGGCGATGGCAGGGGGGTTTGGGGATCTGGTGCTCGCATTTCCAATCACAGAGGAGATGACTGGCGAGGAGATTGATGAAGCAATTATGAGTCAATCGATTGAGCAGGAGATCAATCATGTCTTTTTTGCCCCTCTCTATAAACAGGTAGAGGCGATTACCGGAGAGAGCTATCGTCATATGACCATTCACCATCTCTGTGATGCCCGTCTTGGTGCGCAGATTGCAGATCTGGATGAGAGCATGGTGGTGATGATGCCTTGTCGTGTAGCAGTGGTAGAGAGCAAGGATCAGCCCGGTAAATTCACCCTCTACACCACCAACCCAATGGTCGTGTTGGAGGACCCTAGTGTGAGTGAAGAGATCAAGCAGCTGATCTTAGGCTTTGCTCCCAAACTCAAGGCATTAACTGAGAATGTGGCTGCCGGAGAATTTTAAGGCGTAGCGAAGATTAAAAGGCACCTCTGAAAATAGAAAATAGGGGAAGGGTAGAGGATATGAGAAGCGTATTAAAGTGCAGAAACTGGTGTAGGAGTGGGTTGTGGGTGGCTCTGTTTGCTATGGCTTTGAGTTCAGCAGTACAGGCTGGAGGGCAGGGATTTAGTAGTCTGGTGTTGAAATTTCCGGTTACCGATAAAGAGATGAGCGGCAATGATATCGATGAGGCGATTCGCAGTAAATCGATTGAGGTCGGTATCAATCATGTCTTCTTTGCACCACTCTACAAGCAGGTAGAGGCGATTACCGGAGAGAAGTACCGCCATATGACGATTCACCACCTCTGTGATGCCGCTCTGGCAAAGAAGCTGGCTGATCTGAATGATGATCTGGTGGTGATGATGCCGTGTCGTATTGCCGTAGTTGAGAGCTTGGAGAACCCAGGTAACTTTTCAATCTACTCCACCAGCCCAGGGGTGATTCTGGAAGACCCCTCGATCAGTAAAGAGCAGAAGAAGCTGATTCTAGAGTTTATGCCGAAGATGCGTGAGTTGACCGAGGCGGTTGCCAGTGGAGACTTTTAAGCGATAGCGCACCACAATGGAACCGGTCATTCGAATTACATACTGCTGGTAGAGCACTACGGCAAGGATGAGGATGAGAACAAGGATCATTGAACCAATGCCAAAAACCATGTTCTCCAGTGGTTGAGGGTGGAAAAAACGGTCAACCCCCTCAATGATGATCATGATTGCGACGCCTAGAAGGAATGTAGACTGTACAAGCCCAGCAAGTGACTCAAATTTACCAAAGCCAAAACGGTGATGTGGATCAGCATGGCGAGCGCCTTGTCGAACTGCTAAGAAGTTGACTCCCCCCATTATCGTGTCGGCAACTGAATCCATCACAACGGTTAAAATACCAACGGATCCAGTAACCAACCAGGCCCCCAGTTTCACTGCAAAAATAGCGAGGGTAGCGATCAAGGTGATCCCTGTTGCGCTCATTTTCAGTGATGCAATATCACTGTGGCTTAGATCTGTATCGGACATTTTCAAGGCTCTATTATCGGTATTCATCCCTGTAAGTGGATAGAATTAAGGTTTCCCCTCTGTTTCAATATCCCGCCCAAACCACCGTTCTTGCAGCAGTCGTTGGGCCGCGATACCGACCTCATAGATGAAAAGTGTGCTTGTGGTGCCAGCAACAACGGCGCCGAGTAATGGAACCAGTTGAGCGGCTTTCCTGCGCACCATCTTCTTTCCCAGGTTATGGGCCACCCTGCGGGCTGTATAGAAACTTCCGGCATGGGCAATTTTCTTGATTGCAATATCTTCTAGTTGAGATTCGATCACCTCTCCGGTGAGCATCTCCGTCTCTTGTTCATGGTACTTCTCCAGCTGCATATTTTTTAGGTGTTTAATTGAGAAAACTCCTATAGGGCACCCTATATCTAGTAGTGTAGGGCATCATCCGATCTAGGCAAGAGAGGTGTGCAGGGCCGTTTGAAGAGTCTGCTTTGACTGTTTGTGGTGGTGAGCTTGTAAGGTAGAATTAGGCGATGGAAAATAGCCCGCAGATTATCCTCGCCTCAGCCTCTCCTCGCAGAGCCGAACTGCTTTCGCAGATTGGTGTACGCTACCGTGTTGAGGTCGCCGATATTGAAGAGGTGGTGGGTGATGAGACGCCTCAGCAGGCGGTGGTTCGGTTGGCTACAGAGAAGGCGCAGCATATCCAAGGACAACAAGAGAAAACAATCTTGCCCATTTTGGGGGCAGATACCATTGTGGTACATCGGGAAGAGGTACTGCAGAAACCGACCTGCAGAGCCGATGGGCTGGAGATGCTCTCGCGCCTGAGTGGAGAGACCCATCAAGTGATGAGTGCGGTTACCGTAGTGAGTGAGCAGGGCGTACAACAGATACTCAACTGCAGTGAGATCACCTTTCGTACCATTACAGAGATAGAGCGAGAGGCCTATTGGGATCACGGTGAGTCGAGTGATAAAGCGGGTGGTTATGCAGTGCAGGGGATGGCGGCAATCTTTATTGCCAATCTAAAAGGAAGTTACTCGGGGGTGATGGGATTGCCTCTGTTTGAGACGGCGCAGCTGTTGCGCGAAACAGGAGTGAAGCTATTGTGAGCACGGAAATTCTAATCAACGTAACCCCGCGTGAGACCCGTTCTGCGCTGTTGGAGAATGGTGTACTGCAAGAGATCTACATCGAGCGCCGTAACCACCTCGGTATGGTGGGTAATATCTACAAGGGTAAAGTGAGCCGTGTACTGCCGGGGATGCAGGCCGCGTTTGTGGATATTGGTCTGGAACGTGCCGCCTTTCTGCACGCTTCCGATATCGTCCCGCAGGAGGTACGAGAGGAGATCGAGTGTGATCAAGAGACCCCATTGATTACTGAGTTGGTCTCCGATGGGCAAGAGCTGTTGGTACAGGTGGTGAAAGATCCACTGGGGACCAAAGGGGCACGGCTAACCATGCAGGTCTCTATCCCCTCTCGCTATCTGGTGTTTATGCCGCAGGTGCAGTGTATGGGGGTTTCACAACGTATCGAAGAGGAGGAGGAGCGTGAGCGCCTGCGCGGAGTGATCCAGCAGGCCACCGCTGCAGGGGGGTACGGTGGTTTTATTGTGCGTACCGCTGGGGAGTGGATACCGGATGAGGATCTGCTGCATGAGGCTAAGCTACTCTACAAAATCTGGGAGTCGATTCGTGAAGAGGGGAAAAAACAGAAAGCGCGTACACTGGTGCACCGTGACCTGCCACTGGAGCAGCGCATTATCCGTGACCAGCTCAAGGATAGCGTAGAGCGGGTACGTATTGACTCTCGACGTACTTGGGAGGAGTGCCGTGACTTTACTGCTCGCTTCAATCCAGAGCTCGCCTCGCGGGTAGAGTACTACCCCGGAGAGTGTCCTATCTTTGATCTCCATTCGGTTGAGGATGAGATTCAGAAGGCGTTGCAGCGTAAGGTGCCGCTCAAATCGGGCGGCTATCTGATCATCGATCAGACTGAGGCGATGACCACCATCGATGTCAATACGGGCTCGTTTGTCGGTCATCACAATTTGGAAGAGACTATCTTCAAGACCAACCTGGAGGCAACGCAGGCGATTGCACGTCAACTGCGGCTGCGTAATCTGGGGGGGATAATTATTCTCGATCTGATCGATATGGAGGATGAGCAGCACCGCCAACAGGTGATGCGCTCCCTGCAAAAGTTTCTGGATCTGGACCATGCTCGCACCCACATCAGCACAGTCTCGGCGTTGGGGTTGATTGAGATGACCCGTAAACGCACCCGAGAGAGCCTAGAGCATGTGTTGTGTGAGACCTGCCCCACCTGTGAAGGGCGAGGTTTTCTCAAAACTGCAGAGACGGTCTGTTATGAGATCTTCCGCGAGATTATTCGAGAGTCGCGACAGTATGAGGACTCACGGGAATTTCTGGTATTGGCTGCACAGGATATTACCGATCTGTTGCTGGATGAAGAGTCCACCAGTCTGGCCGAGCTGGAGGAGTTTATCGGTAAACCAGTGCGCTTGCAGGTAGAGACCTTCTACACCACTGAGCAGTTCGATGTGGTCCCTGTATAGCCGAAAATTCCTAAGCAGCCTCTGGAGTAGTCTTTGGGGTACCTTCTGGATACTGCTCTCCACCACGCTGGTCAGTGTGGCGGTGGGGGTTGTATTGCTGCGTCTGGCACTACCGGGGGTTGAGCACTTTAAGCCGGATCTAGAGCAGTGGGTCAGTGAAGAGGTCGGTGGAACGGTTGAGATTGGCGACATCTATGTTTCGATGGAGGGGCGCTTTCTACAGTTACATGCTGATCAAGTACTGGTGCGTGAGCCAGAAAGTGGTCAACCACTGCTCTCTTTCGCGCGTGGGGCGCTACAGTTTGACCTGCTTCGCTCTCTGCGAAGAGGGGAGCCGGTAACCACCCTCTTTACCTTAACCCGCCCTAAGGTGGTGATTACTCGCAGTGCCGAGGGGCACTTTTTGGTGGGTGGAGTGGGGGCAGGAGAGCTAGAGGAGAAAGAGGATAGGTACCCGCCTCTGCTGCTCGGTTGGTTACTGAAGCAGCCGCGCTTGAAAATTGAGGATGCAGAGCTACTGTTGCATGAACAGCAGTTGGCTGCGTTGCAGTGGCATCTGACCGATGTAAATCTGGATCTGCTCAACTCAGGCTATCGTCATCAAGCCAATGCTCGGCTGTTATTGGATGGGCAGCAACCGTTGGAGATGGAATTAGAGTGGTTTGGTGACCTGTTGAACCCTCAGGGGTGGGATGCACAGATGCACCTCAAGGGGGAGGGGATGCAGCTCACCTCCTTGATTGGAGGGGCGAATAATCCACTGACTCCGCTGGCTCAGGGGGAGGCTAATCTGGATGTGTGGGGAGAGTGGCTCTCCGGTCGACTGGAGAAGGGGCGTGGATTGGTGCGTCGTAGTGAACAATATCTGGATCTGCCGGGGCTGGCCGCTGGGGAGTTCTTCTGGAAAAAACAGGGTCCACAAGCTTGGAAGCTGCAGCTGGAGCAGCTGGTCTGGGGGGGAGAGCAGGCCAGCGAACAGGATAGCCACCCCAGCTCTGCTGTGGTGGTACGTAAACAGAGTGCCCAAGGAAAAGATCTATTGTTGGGGGCTGTGGACCATATCCGTCTGGTCTCTTCTCCCGAACTCTCTGGGCTCTATGCCACCATTGCACACGGTGAGGGTGGGGTACTGGTATCCGGTGATCTCCACCATCTGCAGTTCCGCTCTTTCCCCAATGATGCAGGTCTGTTTAATGAGGTTGAGGCGAAGATGGAGCTGCGTCAGCTTTCTGCTCAGGGGACCAACCAGCTCTCCCGCTATGGGCTGTCTGGGGTCAATGGTGTGCTGCATCTGAATGAGCAGCAGGGCTATTTTCTACCCGCCTCAGGCCCGTTGTTGCTGGGGACAGGGGAGATCTACCCCGCACCGATAGAGCTGGGGCTGCAGAAAGGGGTGATCCACTGGAGTAAACGCCCCAACGGCCTGCTGGTGACCCTGGAGCGTGCCGAGGGGGAGGTTGGAGGGTTGGAAATCTCTGGTGGGGTACAGCTCTTCTCTCCGGCTGCGGGGGGCGCTCCACTGCTGAGTATGGCGCTGGGGCTGGAGGCGCAGCGGGTGACCGATGTCGTCAAGCTACTACCGGAGTCACAGCTGGGGCCGGAGTTGATGCAGTGGCTACAGCAGGCACTGCTTTCGGGATCATTAAAGCAGGGTACGGTTTCCATGAAGGGGCCGCTTGACCAGCGTTTCCCCTATCAGCAGGGAGAGGGGGTGTTTGACATCAACCTGCAATTGGAGGATCTCTATCTGCAATATGATCCGGAGTGGCCCACCATTACCCACAGTCAGGCGCAGGTCAACTTCAATAGCGACAAGCTCCATATTGTGCTGAAGAGAGGAAAGCTGGATGGACAGGCCTTTGAGTTGGTTGAGGCGAATGGCTTTACCTTAGGTGAACAGCCTCTGATGATTCATGGTGTGTTGGGGAGTGATAGCCATAAACTGTTGCGCACACTGGAACGCACCCCACTCAAGTCAGTGGCAACAGAGATCAATTCAGCGCTTGATCTACAAGGGTATGCACTGCTGGATCTCAATCTGGAGATCCCTCTGGGTGAGGGGGAGGAGAAGGTCAGAGGGCAGGTGGGGCTATATGACAACCAGATGACGGTGCGTGATATCGACCTTACCCTTAGCCAGCTGCGTGGCAACATCGACTTTACTGAAGAGGGGGTGACGATTGAGGCGATGCAGGGTGAGGCGTTGGGTGGCCTGATTCATCTCACCGCATTCAGTGCAGAGCGGGAGCAGCGGCAGCAGGTGATTGTAAATATGGAGGGGGTGTTTGAAGAGGCGTCGATGAAGTCCTGGTTGGGTCTCTCAGCACATCAACGTAAGCTGTTTAGTGCCGATACGCCTGTTGCGTGGAATGGGCGGCTCACCGTAGATGAGGATGATCTGCAGCTGCACCTTCACTCCCGCCTGAAAGGAGTTGCTCTGGAAACCCCAGCCCCCTTGAATAAACGCTTTGATCAAGAGTGGCCCACAACGCTAACGCTAGGGATGAATCGAGAGGGGGTTAATCAACTACAGATCTCGACCCCTGATCGCCTGTTTGCAGAGTTGAAGAAGGTACAGTGGGGGGATGATCAAACTCAGGCATGGCGTGGGCAGGTCCGTTTTGGTGCAGTAGAGCAAGAGGTTGCAGCAGAGACGTTGCGCCGTGGTGTGACTCTGCAGGGGGTATTTGAGCAGATCAATCTGGATGCTTGGTATGGGCTATGGAAAGAGCAGTTGGGGCAAGAGAAGGGGGCGATAGCATCCACCCTCAAGGTGGATCAGATTCTACTGTTGGCGAATGAAGCGGAGCTGTTTGAGCAGCAGTTGAAGAATCTCTCGTTGGTGATGCAGTCGGATGAGTCGGGTCAGTGGGGGATTGGTGTCAGCAGTGATCAGGTGGAGGGGAAGATTTTGGTCCCCTCTAGTGTTGAAGAGACGCTGGTGGTAAATCTCAACTATCTGCAGTTGGGAGATGAAGGGGAGGCCCGTGACTCATCAGAGATGGTTGTGGATCAGGGGCCAGAAGTTGACCCCAGTCAGTTCCCTGCAATGCGGGTTAGCAGCGAGAAGACGGTGATTAATGGTATCGATTTTGGTGTGCTGTCATTGCAGACCCACCCCACCCAGAGAGGGCTGTTTGTGGATGAGGCCTCGCTGAACTCTGATGCGATGCGAGCCTCCCTGCAAGGGAGTTGGCTACAGCGCAGTGGTCAGCCACTCTCCAGCTTTAACATCCATGTGACGGGCGATCAACTGGGGCCAATTCTTGGGCAGTTTGGTTATAGTGGGGCGATTGATCGTGGCAAAAGTGTGATCCAGTTGAAGGCTGAATGGCCCGACACCCCGCTCGACTTCTCTCTCTCAAAGTTAGAGGGGGCACTGGAAATTTCAGTAGAGAAGGGGCAGCTGCAGGATGTGGATCAGGGGGTGGGGCGTGTTTTTGGTCTGTTGGGTATCCACACCCTAGTGCGCCGTCTGACCCTCGATTTTTCCGATATCACCGACAAGGGGTTCGCCTTTGATACCATAGGCGGTACATTTGAACTGAAGCAGGGCCATGCACATACCCGTAACCTCGTCATTGATGGCCCTTCGGCCACCATTAAGGTGGAGGGGCGTACCGGAATTGTAGATCAAGATTATGATCAAGAGGTCTCAGTGAGCCCCAAAATCTCTGAGACCCTGCCCGCAACGGGGGCGCTGGTTGGTGGACCTGCTGGGGCTGCAGTAGGTGCTGCGCTGCTGCTTTACCAAAAGCTGTTTCAAGAGGAGGGGCTGGCAACCACCCGTTACCGTCTGCAGGGGAGCTGGGAAGAGCCTCGGCTGGAAGAGATAAAAGCACGTGCGCCCGTAAGCGAGCCTACGTTAGATTAGTTACTGAACTGGAGTTGTGAATTAATGGAAGTATTTGAACAGGTTGTCCAAACCCTGCTGGAGCCGGGTGAGATCTCACAAGATGTAATGGGCAACACCCTGCACCACATCATGGAGCGGGGGATGGATTTTGCAGACCTCTATTTTCAGCAGAGTCACCACGAGTTTTGGTCTCTGGAGGATGGGGTGGTGCGCGATGCCAGCTATGACATTGATACCGGTGTGGGGGTACGTGCGATTCAGGGGGAGAAGACCGGTTTTGCCTACTCTGATGAGATCAGCGCCAGCGCACTGATGCAGGCTGCAGACTCTGCACGCATCATCTCCAGAGGGGGAAAGAGCGGAAAAATCAAGGTGCCTGTGCGCACCCCCATTCCACATGAACTCTATGCCAGTGCCAACCCACTGGCCTCCATCAATGCAGAAGAGAAGGTGGCACTGTTACAGCAGCTTGATCAATGGGCGCGCGCAGCTGATCCACGGGTGGTGCAGGTGATGGCGAGCTTGTCTGCGGCCTATGATCTGGTATTGGTAGCGGCCAGTGATGGTACCTTTGCAGCGGATATACGCCCTCTGGTACGGATGAATGTTTCAGTGATTGTGGAGCAGAATGGACGTAGAGAGAATGGCTCTTCCGGTTTTGGTGGCCGTTCTGACTTTGGGTTGTTGCTGGATGGGGATCGTGCCGAAGAGAATGCCAAAGAGGCGGTGCGTCAGGCGCTGGTCAACCTAGAGGCTGAGGATGCCCCAGCGGGTGCAATGGAGATGGTGCTGGGCAGTGGTTGGCCCGGTGTACTGCTGCATGAGGCGGTGGGCCACGGATTGGAGGGGGACTTCAACCGTAAAGGGACCTCGGCCTTCTCCGGCCGTATGGGGGAGCAGGTGGCGAGCCCGCTCTGTACCGTAGTGGATAACGGTGCGTTGGCAGGGCGGCGCGGCTCTCTCAATATTGATGATGAGGGGACAGCTACCGGCAATACGGTATTGATTGAACGTGGCACCCTCAAGGGGTATATGCAGGACAAGACCAATGGACGTTTGATGGGCGAGTCTTCCACGGGTAATGGGCGACGCGAATCCTATGCGCATCTACCGATGCCACGCATGACCAACACCTACATGCTGCCAGGGGAGCACACCAAAGAGGAGATGATCGCCTCAATGGATCGCGGTATCTATGCCGTTAACTTTGGTGGTGGTCAGGTCGATATCACCTCGGGTAAGTTCGTCTTCTCAGCCAATGAGGCCTATCTGGTCGAGAAGGGGCAGATCAAACAGCCGCTGCGTGGGGTCACCCTGATTGGCAATGGTCCAGAGGTGATGTCGAATATCACTATGGTCGGTAACGATCTAGAACTGGACCCCGGTATCGGTGTCTGTGGTAAGGATGGACAGAGTGTTCCAGTCGGGGTGGGACAGCCCACCCTTAAGGTGAGTGAATTGACGGTAGGAGGGACTGAGGTATGAGTCAACCAGAGCAACAGCGGTTAGAGGTTCTCACTCAACAGATTCTGGATGAGGCAAAGGCGCAGGGAGCTACGGCTGCCGAGGCAGGGAGTCATGTTGAAGAGGGGTACTCCACCTCAGTACGGATGGGAGAGCTCGAGACCATCGAGCGTCATAAAGACTGTGGGATGGGTGTCACCGTCTACTTTGGTCAGCGTAAGGGGACCTCTAGCACCAGTGACTTCTCGGATGCAGCAGTCAAGGCCGCCGTCAGAGCCGCTTGTGATATCGCCCGTTACACCGAAGAGGACCCCTATGCAGGTCTGGCAGATCCAGAGCAGATGGCAACCGAATTCCCAGACCTAGAGCTGGATCAACCTTGGTCCGTAGATGTGGAGCAGAGTGTCGATCTGGCACTGGCCTGTGAACAGGCCGCACTGGAGTCCGATAGCCGTATCATCAACTCAGATGGTGGCTCTGTCAGCAGCCACCGCTCCCTGCGGGTCTATGGCAACAGTAACGGCTTTCTTGCTGGGTATGGGAGCAGTCGACACGGTCTCAGCTGCTCAGTAGTAGCACAGCAGCCGGGCCACTCAGAGATGGAGCGAGACTACTGGTATAGCTCATCACGTGATCCAGAACAGCTGGAAGCCGCCAGTGAGGTGGGTAAACGAGCAGCTGAGCGTACCCTTGCACGTCTCGGTGGACGTAAGGGGAAGACCTCGCAGATGCCTGTACTGTTTGATGCCACCATCTCTAGTGGGCTGATAGGCCACCTGATGGCGGCGATTCGTGGTGGTAGCCTCTATCGCAAGGCCTCGTTCTTGCAGGATCAGCTGGGTGAGCTACTGTTCCCAGAGTGGGTCACCATTCATGAACAGCCGCACCTCAAGCGTGCCAGCGCCAGCGCCCCCTTTGATAGTGATGGCGTCGCTACCCGCAGTCAGAACTTTGTCACCGATGGGGTGCTCAACAGCTATGTGCTCGATACCTACTCCGCTCGTCGCCTGGATATGGAGACCACCGGTAATGGGGGGGGAGTGCGTAACCTGCGCATGAGTCATGGTGAACAGAGTCAAGCCGATCTGTTGCGTGAGATGGGAGATGGCTTGTTAGTGACCGAACTGATGGGGCAAGGGATCAACATGGTGACGGGTGACTATTCGCGTGGTGCCTCCGGCTTCTGGATTGAGGGGGGCGAAATCGCCTATCCGGTGGAAGAGATCACCATTGCCAGCAATCTGAAGGAGATGTTTAAGCAGATTGTAGCGGTAGGCAGTGACACCGATCTACGGGGCAATGTGCAGACCGGATCTATCCTGATTGAGCGGATGAGTATTGCTGGGGAGTAAAGAGAGGGGAGGTAAGCGCCCCGTGAACAGTGCTCTTACTGTTTACGGGCGACCATCTTTTCCGTTCGCTTTGCCCAGAAGTCCCGTTGCTTTTGCATGTTCATACCCGCAATCTGGGTAGATATCAATAATTTCATAAGTCCCAAATCTCCATATAGACCGACCTCACAGCGCCCAGCAACTCAAAGTGGCTGTTATTTGACCGCAGCAAGAGAACTTATCTGAGGTGTTACTCTGGATTTCCGTTCAATCGCATAGTAATTGTCGGTATTTCTCTGCTTGCCCAGATTTTGGACGCACCTCTCCTGCAAGATCGATTTAAGGGGAGTCTGTTTTCTCTATATTGGTGGCGGATCAACTCTCCTCAATGCAGTCAG
>JABGQL010000063.1 GCA_018648825.1 Gammaproteobacteria bacterium | reverse complement strand
CAAGCGCTAGAACAGCTACGTCAAAAAGAGGGGGTGATAGGGATGTTTGCCTTTGTTACCTATACCAAAATGAGCCTCAACCAGATGCGCGCAACACTCACCTTGGTTCGTCTTAAAGACGGGATATCGAAGAGTTTTACGGTGACCGATCATCTGCATAAGATAGCCTCTCGTCATGCCCAGCTGCTGTTTGATTACCTCTACAGAACCCCTTATCCGAATTATAAAAACCCGCTGGGTGACTTAGTCTGGGTGTTGCCGGCTCCCAGTGATCAGGGAAGGCGGGTTTCACCACTGCAAGCACGACTGGCGTGCCGCTCCCAAGGGGGGGGGCTACCCAGCGTGGATGAGTTGATGTTGGGTGAGCAGGCTGGCCCTTATCACAATGGCATTGTCCTCAAGGCGGGGGCTTTTTATCATGCGGCTGAGGAGAAGCGTTTTCTGGCCGGAGAAACTATGGACCCCAGAGGTAAAATCCGTCTGTTGCAATCAGATCGTCAGATGGCTCGATACTACTGTATCCAACAGGCACCAGAGCCTGTTCCCCCTGAGGTACCTGTACCTCAAAAGGCTGTTGTCGAGAGCGCTCCAGCCAATAAAGTCGAAACGGAGCCCCAAAAAGAGGGGTAGTGGAGTGGCTACGCTACTGCCTAAGCTCGTTGATTAAACCGTTTTCCTCTCGGCAAACCTTGCCGTTCGGGCTATCAAAGCCCCTATAACCCCTTATGAATAGCTGAAAATAGGCCGAAAACTGACTTTGGCACGCTTCATGCTTTATTTGTTACAGCAGAAAATCATTGTAGTAACAAATAGAGAGCACGACGAGAAGATACTATGTCAGCATCACCATCCATTTTAGGTCTAGGTTCCTCCGCACTGAATGCATACCGTTCTGCGTTGGCTGTAACCAGTAATAATATCTCCAATGTTGGGGTGGATGGTTACTCCCGACAGCGCGCTGACCTCACTATGAATGATGCGATGCAGACCTATGCGGGGTACATGGGTAACGGTGTAGAGACGGCAGAAATTAGTCGTACCTATGATAAGTTCCTAACCAGCAACCTCAATACTGCATCTTCCAGCTTTGGTCATTACGACACTTATCATAGTTATGCCTCAACCATTGATGAGATTGTGGCTGACCCAGAGATGGGTATGACCCCTGCAATAAACTCCTTTTTTAACTCCCTGCAAGACCTCTCCACTGCCCCCACCTCTGTACCTGCCCGACAGGTAGTTCAGGGAGAGGGTGAGGCGCTGGTGAGTCGTTTCAATACTCTTCACCGTGAAATGCAGACTGTGCGTGACCAGACACTAGAGGAGATGAGTGCGATTGTAGAGAAAATTAATGGTATCAGCCGGTCTATTGCTGATATCAATATCCAGATTGCCAATGCTTCAGCCGGCAATACCAGCCATACCAAACAGCCTAATGAGTTGATGGATCAGCGTGATCTCTTAGTTAAAGAGATCTCTGAGTACATTGGTGTTACTACATTGGATCAGGAAGGAATGACCAGTGTCATGATTGGCAAGGGGCAGTCATTAGTAACGGGTGGTAGTTTCAATGAGCTTGATCTAGGTAATTCGCAGTATCAGGCTGGAGATAGTCTTAAGCTCTTTATGAAGATGGGTAAGCACAATATCGATATCACCTCTGCAATTAAAGGGGGGGCTGCTGGAGGTATTGTTGATTTCACCAGTGAGATCCTCAACCCCGCTCAGAACTCACTGGGGCGTATAGCGGTTACCCTATCGGCAACCTTTAATGCCCACCAGCGTGGTGGGTTTGGTCTGGGAGGTGAGACGGATACAGGAAAGAATTTCTTTGATATGGGGCAGGTGACTACCTCGGGTGGCATCAGCTCTATGGCGCTGGAGAATGCAGTTGGTTCCAGCAACTCTGAGGCCAAACTTACGGTCTCTATTCCTATGAATAATAGTGAAGTAACCGTTGGACCTGTCGGTGCTGATGCGGTTTCAGGATTGGCATTGAATGGGTTTCTGGTTCAGCCCTCGACAGCTGGTGCCACTTTGGTCGAGACAGCAGCCAATATTGCAGAGAAGATCAATGCCGAATCTTCTAAAACCAATGTGACAGCAGAGGTTGTGGATGGCAATAAGATCAAGCTGATCTCTAAAGAGGACATTGTTGTGAGTATGCAGCCTGGTGGGGATATTGCTGCTACAGGGCTTGAGGAAGGTACCTATCGTATGATTGGAAGCTCAATCAAGTCACTGACTGCAGATGATTATGCGCTCACCTTTGATGGTTCTAACTACACCATAACCAATCAGATGACCAAAGAGGTTCGGGTGCTAACCAATGATGAAGCCGTACAGCTGAAAAACCCTAATATGATGGGGGGAGTGGTGCATGATGGTCTTACTTTTCAGATGAATACCTATTATGGAGATATGAAAGAGGGAGAGCTGATTTTGGTGCAGCCATCACGTCGAGCAGCTCAGGATATCTCTATGGAGATGACCGCCTCCGAGATTAATTCGATTGCAGCGGCTGATAAGGTGAATGAGCCTGGTAGTAATGTAAACCTGTTGAATATGATCTCACTACAGACTGAAAAAATGATGACGGCAGGTGCCAATGGGTTGGCTACAACAGGGCTTCAGGATAGTTATGGTCAGCTAATTGCAGATATTGGTGTACAGACTCACTATGCCGATATCAACCGAACCTCACAGGAGGCGATTCTGAGGAATGCACAGTCTTCACGAGATAATAATGCAGCGGTTAACCTAGATGAAGAGGCGGCTAACTTAATGAAGTATCAGCAGATGTATCAGGCTTCGACCCGAATCATCTCCATGGCGGATGAGCTGTTTAAAGCTGTTCTGAATGCAGTATAAATAATGTATAGCAGGAGTAGATAAGATGCGTATTTCAACCGTTTCCATGCAGCAACAGGGTGTCAATGCGATGATGGATAAGCAGGTGGATCTCAGTAAAACAGAGATGCAGTTGGCAACAGGTCGTAAAGTACTGCGCCCTTCGGATAACCCTGTAAATTCAGCGATGATTGTCAACTTGAAAGAGTCGATTGCAATGTCTGAGCAGCACCTGCGTAATGCTGATATGGCAAATGCTTCACTCGCCTTTGAAGAGTCTACGCTGAGTGGTGTGAATGACAATATACAGCGTGCGCGTGAACTGATGATTCAAGGGTTGAATGACACCAACTCTCCAGAGAGTCGCAAGGCGATTGCGATGGAGTTGGAGCAGATTCGTGAAGCGATCTTCAATTTGGGGAATACCCGAGATGAGAAAGGGGAGTATGTTTTTGCGGGTACTGCATCCCCTACAGCTCCTGGTCCATTTAAAAGTGTAGACCCACAAAATGAAGCGGTCACCTTTGATGGCAATGATGCACAGCGCCAGATTCAGCTGGGTATTGGGCAGAGAACAGTTATACGTGATAGCGGTGTGGATATCTTTGGAGACCTCAACTCAGGAGCAGGGGATGATATCTTCTCTACTTTAGGCAATATGGTGGAGTGGTTGAACCCTGCAGACCCAGCAAATCCTCAGGTTTCCAGTGCAGATGGCCTGTTGGGTAACTTGGATGCTGGGCTGGATCGTATCCACTCTGTTCAATCCAAAATTGGTGCACGTATGAACATGATTGAGCGAAATAGTGATGTAGAGCGTGGCTTTATGGATAAGATGAAAGAGAGTCTTTCTGCGGTTAATGATATTGATTATGCAGAGACAATCTCTCAATTCAATATTGAGCAGATCGGTATGCAGGCTGCACAGCAGGCCTACACCAAAATCCAGGGGATGTCCCTGTTCGACTATATCCGTTAATCGCGGAGTGCTGTATCCTTGCGCGCCATGCGCAAGAGTGACTTCTACTTCAATCTCCCAACGGAGCGGATTGCACAAACCCCACCTACAGTGCGTGGTGAGAGCCGTCTGCTCGATCTGGATTCTGCTGAAGCCTTTACAGACCGATCTTTCAAAGAGATCTCTGAACTACTTCACCCCAATGACCTGCTGGTATTCAACGATACCAAAGTGATTCCCGCTCGTCTGTTTGGGCGCAAAGAGAGTGGCGGCAAGGTTGAGCTGTTGGTGGAGCGGATTACCTCTAAAAATCAAGTGTTGGCCCATATCCGTGCCAGCAAGGCACCCAAACCAGGCACTAAACTACAGCTCGAAGAGCAGGTGAGTGTTGAGGTGACAGGGCGAGAAGGGGCGCTATTTGAGGTGATGTTTGATCCTGCCCGCACGGTGATCGAGTGGCTAGAGGCGTATGGTCGAATGCCGCTGCCCCCCTATATTGAGCGGGAGGCCGAAGAGACCGACAGTGAGCGCTATCAGACCGTCTATGCGCGAAAAAAAGGGGCTGTAGCGGCACCGACAGCGGGGCTTCACTTTACCGATGAGCTGCTGAATCGACTAGAGCATGCTGGGGTAGGGCGAGGTTTTGTCACCCTGCATGTGGGGGCGGGCACCTTCCAACCGATGCGGGCGGAGCGCGTTGAAGATCATGTAATGCACAGTGAGTGGTGTGAGGTGAGTGAACCGCTCTGTGAGCAGATTCAGCAGACTAAAAAAGCGGGAGGGCGGGTGGTTGCTGTTGGTACAACGGCAGTACGCAGCTTGGAAACGGCCGCTAAAAGCGGTGAACTGGCCCCATTTTGTGGGGAAACCAATATATTTATCACCCCGGGTTACCACTTCAATACGGTCGATGCGCTATTGACCAATTTCCATCTGCCCGAATCTACCTTGATGATGCTGGTCACCGCATTCGGAGGTTATGAGCGAGTGATGGCCGCCTACCAGCACGCCATAGAGCAGAAATATCGCTTCTTTAGTTATGGTGATGCGATGTTTTTGAGTCGGTAAGTGAACGGGTAAGTGCGAATAAATTTTATTATGTTAAGTTGTTCTGCTGCGGCTTTTCTAGAGAAAAATGGTAATTTAGTATGAAATTTGAGAAGAGCCACCAAGATGGCCTAGCCCGAAGAGGGCAACTTACCTTTGACCGAGGGACCATCGAGACCCCCGCCTTTATGCCGGTAGGTACCTACGGTACGGTCAAGGCGATGACCCCGGAAGAGTTGGAAGGGATGGGGGCAGAGATTATCCTCGGCAACACCTTCCATCTGATGTTGCGCCCCGGTACAGAGGTGATTCAAGCCCATGGAGATCTCCATGATTTTATGCATTGGGATCGCCCCATATTGACGGACTCGGGTGGTTTTCAGGTCTTTAGTCTGGGAGATATGCGCAAGATCAGCGAAAAAGGGGTTGATTTCCGCTCTCCCGTGAATGGCAGCAAAGTTTTTCTCGGGCCAGAAGAGGCGATTGCGGTACAGCATGCATTGGGTTCTGATATCGTCATGGTGTTTGATGAGTGTACCCCTTATCCAGCCGATGAGCAGACCGCACGTATCTCCATGGAGCTATCCATGCGTTGGTCAATCCGCTGTAAAGCGGCACATGGAGACTCCAAAAGTGCGCTGTTTGGGATTGTGCAGGGGGGAATGCACACTGAATTGCGCTCAGAATCAATCGCCCATCTGGTGGAGACCGGATTCGACGGCTATGCCATCGGTGGCCTCTCGGTTGGTGAGCCGAAGGAGGATATGATCCGCATCCTCGACCACCTATCCACCGAGATGCCGCAGGATCACCCCCGTTATCTGATGGGGGTGGGGCGACCAGAGGATCTTGTTGAGGCGGTACGCCGTGGAATCGATATGTTCGACTGTGTGATGCCGACCCGCAATGCGCGCAATGGGCACCTCTTCACCCGTCATGGTGATGTACGGATTCGCAACGCCACCCACAAACTGGATACCAACCCGCTCGATAGCCAGTGCGGTTGTAATACCTGTCAAAATTATAGTCGTGCCTATCTGCATCATTTGCAGCGTACCAATGAGATTCTCGGTGCACGACTCAACACCATGCACAATCTGCACTACTATCAAGAGCTAATGCGGGGGCTGCGTGGTGCCATTGAGTCGGGAACAGTGGATGCCTTTGTCGATGATTTTTATCAGGGTCGCTCGAAAGGGGGCGTGGAGTAGGGTAGAATCCGGCCACGTTTTTATTATGGAGTATTGTACCGATGAGTTTTTTTATATCTGATGCCATGGCCAACGCCGCCCCAATCGCTGGCGAGGCGGCCCCTGCATGGACTGGCATACTGCCGATGGTGATCCTTTTTGTGGTCTTCTATTTTCTACTGATTCGTCCGCAACAGAAAAAGGCAAAGGAGCACAGCAATATGGTGAAGGAGATTGCCAAAGGGGATGAGGTGGTCACCAATGGCGGTATCCTCGGCAAGATCCGTAAAGTGGATGAGAATTTTGTGGACCTAGAGGTTTCAAAGGACGTAACACTGACCATCCAGAAGCATCAGATCTCACAGTTGATGCCCAAAGGTACCTTGAAGTCACACTCATAAAAAAAGACGTTTTCCCATGATTAATCAATACCCTCTCTGGAAGTATCTACTGCTTGCTATGGTGCTGCTATTGGCCGCCACCTACGCGCTACCCAACCTTTATGGGGAAGATCCTGCAGTGCAGATCTCTCTCTCTGAACGGGGGACTATGCCATCTGATACCCCCGCGCGGATCACCACTTTGCTGGAGCAGCAGTCGATTGCCTACAAGTCGGTGGCACAAGAGGGGGATAAGCTGCTGGCTCGTTTCCATAACACCGCAGATCAGCTGGTGGGGATGGAGGCGATTCGTCAGAAGCTGGGTAATGGTTATATCACTGCACTCAATCTGGCACAGACCACGCCAGCGTGGTTACGCTCGCTGGGTGGTGAACCGATGTATCTGGGGTTGGATCTGCGCGGCGGTGTCCACTTCTTGATGGAGGTCGATATGGATGCGGCGACCGTCAAGGCAGAGGAGCGTTATGTCAGTGACCTGCGGGTGATCTTGCGTAAAGAGAAGATCCGCTACAAGCGTATCAGCCGCAATGCGGATGGTGGTGTACGGCTCAACTTCAGTGATGCGGCCGTGCGTGAAGCGGCTAAAGGGCGTATTGGAAAAGAGTATCCTCGTCTGCTGATCAGTGAACCAGATAACCTGCAGTTGCTGTTGAATATCAGTGAAAAAGAGATTGATGAGACGCGTAAGTTTGCACTGCAGCAGAATATCACCACACTACGTAACCGTGTGAATGAGCTGGGTGTTGCGGAGCCAGTTATCCAGCAGCAGGGCAAAAATCGCATTGTGGTACAGCTGCCGGGAGTACAAGATACGGCACGTGCCAAAGAGATTATCGGTGCCACCGCAACCTTGGAGTTTCGTCTGCTTTCTGAGGGGAATGACCCCTACGAAGCGGCCTCTAGTGGACGCGTTCCCGCAGGGGCACTGCTCTATAAAGAGCGGGATGGTTCCCCTGTACTGTTGAAACGCAGAGTGTTGTTAACGGGTGAATCTATCATCGATGCCTCTTCGGGTATCGAACAGCAGTCTGGTAGTGCGGCGGTCTTTATTACCTTGGATGGCAAAGGTGCGCGGCGCATGTCCAATGGTACCCGCGATAATATCGGCAAGCGTATGGCGGTGGTCTTTATCGAGAGCAAGAGCGAGACCGAGGTGCGGGGTAAAGAGCGCGTTAAGGTGCGTAAGACCAAGCAGGAGGTGATCAATGTTGCGGTGATTCGTGATCAGCTCGGTAAGCGCTTTCAGGTAACCGGATTGGACAGCACCGAAGAGGCGCGTGATCTTGCACTGCTACTACGTGCCGGTGCACTGGCGATACCAATGGAGATTGTGGAAGAGCGTACCGTCGGCCCAAGCTTGGGGCAGGATAATATCGACAAGGGCTTCCTCTCGGTGGCGATTGGTTTCCTCATGGTGCTGGTGTTTATGGCTCTCTATTACAGAGTCTTTGGTCTGGTCGCCAATATGGCGTTGACCCTCAATCTGGTGCTGATTGTTGCCGTGCTATCGATGATGCAGGCTACGCTGACGCTACCCGGTATTGCCGGTATCGTATTGACGGTGGGTATGGCTGTGGATGCCAACGTGTTGATCTTCGAGCGTATTCGTGAAGAGTTGCGCAACGGTAACTCGCCACAAGCGAGTATCCATGCGGGATATGACAAGGCCTTCTCTACCATTACCGATGCCAACGTCACTACGCTGATCGCTGCAATTGTGCTGTTTGCCTTTGGTACAGGCCCCATCAAGGGCTTTGCGGTGACCCTGTCGATCGGTATTGTCACCTCCATGTTTACCGCAATTATGGGTACCCGTGCTGTGATCAATATGATCTACGGTGGCCGTAAGGTCGAGAAGTTGTCTATCTAAGTTTGGAGTAATACGATGCAAATTATTAAAGAGGGACTTGGACTGGACTTTATGGCTAAGCGTCGACTGGCTACGCTGGTCTCGAGCGCCCTAATTCTCATCTCACTGGTTTCACTGTTTACACTCAAACTTAATCCAGGGATCGATTTTACCGGCGGCACCTTGATTGAGGTGGGGTATACCGCACCGGCAGAGCTGAAACAGATCCGCAGTGCACTGGATGGTGCAGGGTTGAGTGGGGCGATTGTGCAGCACTTCGGTACCGCACAAGATGTGCTGATTCGTCTCGCGCCGCGCGAGGGGATGAAGTCGGCTGAGTTGAGTGGAGCGGTGTTGAATACGCTACAAAGTACCGGTGATGTCACCATGCGTCGAGTCGAATTTGTCGGCCCACAGGTGGGGGATGAATTGACAGAAGATGGCGGCTTGGCGGTTCTCTTCTCACTCTTTGCGATTCTGATCTATGTCGCCCTACGCTTTGAGTACCGTTTCTCAGTGGGTGCTGTGGCGGCGCTGGTACACGACGTAATTTTGACTTTGGGTGTATTCTCCCTGCTACAGATTGAGTTTGATCTTACCGTACTGGCGGCAATTCTGGCGGTGATCGGTTACTCACTCAACGATACCATTGTGGTATTTGACCGTATCCGCGAAAACTTCCGCAAACTGCGTAAGGGAACACCCGTCGAGATCACCAACTTCTCGCTGAACCAGACCCTCTCACGCACCTTGATGACCTCGGTTACTACCCTGATTGTACTGTTGGCGCTCTTCTTCCTCGGTGGAGAGATCATCCACGGCTTCGCCTTGGCGCTGATTGTGGGTGTGGTGGTTGGAACCTACTCCTCTATCTATGTCGCCAGTAACACCATTCTGGCGCTAGGGATCAGTCGAGAAGATCTGATGCCTCCTGAGAAAGAGGGTGCAGAGCAGCCAGATTCTGAGGTTTAGGGCCTGTCCTTAATCAGTCTTGTTCTGCGTTGAGCGTCTGCAGCATGGGCCGTAGATGGCGAATGGTCAAATAGAGCAGCGCAGGTAGATGGAAGATCAACACCACCGCAATCAGTAGATCGGCCATTGACCAGATCAGTGCCACCGGAATCAGTGGCCCCAGAAAGGTGATGAGGATAAACAGGTAGCGGAAATTGCGGGTGTTGCCGTTTCTCAGATAGAGATAGCAGCGCTCGGCAAAGTAAGAGAGGTTGATGATTGAGGTAAAGGCGAACAGTGTGAGTGTAAGCACAATTACCCATTTACCGGTCTCTCCGTAGAAGTGTTCAAATGAGAGGGTGGTGAGATAAGCGCCATTGAACTCCATCCAGTAGCCACCACTCAATACCACCAATCCGGTAATGGTGCAGATAAATAGCGTATCTATCGCAGGCACCAGCGCAGCGTATAGCATGTTCTTACGTGCCCCTTCACGGTTTGCGGCATGGAGGAAAGGGGCGAAGCCCAAGCCAGAGCCATGAGAGAATACGCCGCGTGAGACACCAAACTGCATTGCCTGTAGTACGGTATACCCCGCCACGCCCCCTGCTACGGACCAAGGGGAGAGTGCAGACTCTATAATCGTGATCAGCTGTCTACCCGTTTCTACAGGATTGCTTAGCAAAATCACCAGTGCGGCTACAATATAGAACAGCAGCACCCACGGCATCAGGCGAACACTCATCTGCACAATGCGTTGCAACCCACCCAGTATCACCACGGCAACCAGTAGTGCCATCAATGTAGCAACCCACAGATTAGAGGCACCGAACTCATTGTGCAGTGCATGGGCAACGGAGTTGGTCTGGATGGCATTGGCAAACAGTCCGGTGAATAGTATTGCCACGGCAACCAGTGCGGGTAGCCAGCCCCAGAAACGACTGCCTTTAAAGAGCGGGTCGAGGTAGCTCATCGGTGTAGACCAGCTGGGGTGGTTGGGGTCATCTGGTTGGTGGTGTAGAGCAAGCCAGGTAGAGCTCATACGAAACCCCATTCCAACCAGTGCTGAGACCCACATCCAGAATAGTGCACCCGGTCCACCCAAATGGATGGCCGTGCTTACCCCAGCCAAATTGCCAACCCCAACGGTTGAAGAGAGGGCGGTGATAAAGGCGAAGCGGGAGGAGATGGTCCGTTGATGGCTGGAGAGAGAGGCGCTGCTTGTGGAGAGCAGTGTCCGCAGCTCTGTTTTGATAAAGGTAAACAGTTTGCGCCAGACCGCAAAGCGGCTCAGCAACAGAAGCAGCAGACCGATCTCGAGATAGAGAAAGGTGAGTAAGGGGTTCCATAGCGCAGTAACAAGTAGGTCCATCCTCTGATTATACCGTGAGCGTATTTGAATTATATCTATGTAGTCTGTAAAAAATGGATATTTAACCGTGCAATACACTGTTAATAACAAGCCATATCCTGCACAATAGTGCGGTAAATTTACTCTCTGTTGCAATGGTTTAAGGTGGACTAATGAACAACACGGTGCTGATTGTTGATGATGACTCGTCGGTCCTAGAGACCTATCAAACCATATTGATGGGAACGAAGTGGGACAGCAATACAACTCAAATGGTGAGTGAGCTGGAAGAGGCCTTTGCAATAGTAGATGAAAAGAAGTTACCCTCCTCGCAGCCTCTGAAGGTAGAAGAGTATCAACTGCAGCTGGCCAGCAGTGGCGAAATGGCTATTCAGCTGCATGCAGAGGCCCTGACAAAGGGGGGGCGGATCGCTGTTGCGCTGCTTGATATGCGGATGCCTCCTGGAATAAACGGCCTACAGACGGCTATTGCACTGCGCAAACAAGATCCCAGTATCAATATTGTAATCATTACGGCCTATAGTGATTATGATATTGACCAAATCCAAGACACGCTACAGTACGATTTTATTTTGCTGTCGAAGCCGGTTGATTCTGAAGAGTTTTGTCAGATCACCCGCAATGCGATCATCTCCTTTAACCGTTTTAATGCTCTTAAGCACTCAAATGACTTCTCTTTTTTCGGAGAGAGAGAGGATGCGCCCAAAGTGTTGGTGGTAGATAATGGTTTAGTTACACAGCAGTATTGTGCGGGCCTGCTGGAGCGGTACGGTGGTTATCAAGTCTATTTGGCGAATAGCGGCGAACAGGCGCTAGAGAAAGTGGGGGAGGTTCAGCCTGATCTTATCCTGCTGGACGTGATTATGCCGGGCCTGAATGGTTATGAGACCTGCGCTCGTCTCAAAGCTGATCCTGAATTCAGTGATATACCCGTGGTCTTTATTACAGCACGTAGCGAAGACCAAGATATGATTGAGGGGTTTAAGGTGGGAGGAGAGGATTACGTAACCAAACCCTTTTCACAAGAACTCCTGCTTGCGCGTGTTTCAATCAGAGTGAAGCAGTACCGGTTGCGAAGCAGACGAGAGACGATATCTGAGAATCGCCTACTTAAAGTGATGAGTTCGCTTAATGAGGGGATGGTTGTTACCGATCGTCAAGGTATCGTGACCGAAGTGAATAGTGTGGTGAGCAGAATGACGCGTCTGCCCTATGAAAAACTGATAGGACGTCAATTCTCAACACTGTTTTCTGCGGTGCGAAATAACGAGCAGGGGTTAGCGCTTGACGAAGAGGGTAAACAGCAACTTCAACAGAGACTTCAAAGCCTGCTGGAGCAACACCCACTCTATTTTAAACAGCTTATTGATGATGCTCCGTTAGGGATCATTCAGCTGAACGCAGAAACTCAGCAAATTACCAGCTTGAACTACTATATGTTGCAGCTACTGAAGCAGCAGGTAGGGGCACTTGAAGGCGAATCGATTGATACTGTCTTGCCGAACTTTTCAGCACTGAACAAAGAGGGGCAGAGTACCGAAGAGCCATTTCAACTTAATTTGCCTCAAAACAGTCTGCCTCAAAATAGTTTAACGCAAGGTGAAGTGGGTGGGTTACCGGTGATGGTGAGTCGACTTCAGCTGAAAGATTTAGATGGTATAGAGCAGTGGGTAGTGATTGTGCGCCAGCAAGAGTATGAAATGGATCAGACTCTGATGCAACTGACTGGATTTGGACAGCTCTATGCAGATAAGGACAAGCCTAATGAGTGGTCGCTCAAGCAGAGGGATGGTGGTACCTTACCCGTTACCTTGCAAGGCGGCGTTTATCGAAACCAACACCACCTTGTAGAGGGGGGCGTGATCACTCTGATGGACCTGCGTGAACGTAAAAAACTTGAATCGCAAAATCAGTATGTAGCCTTTCAGACGGGAGTGGCAGAGATGTCAGCCAATATATTGCACAATATTGGTAATTCAGCTCAAGGAATTGCTACTGGAATTTCTCAGCTGAAGCAGCAACAGAAGAGCTATCAAGAGTTGATTGAGGGGGTTGAGCACTTTAATCAACTCGATTTGGATCAGAAGGAGCGCAGTCGACGTGAACATACGTTGGTTCAAGAGCTGCCGTCAGCACTGAGAAAGATAATGGCTGAAGAGGGGAATACCTTCAGTGAACTCTCCTCAGTAGAGTTGGTGGATCACGGTGTCCAGCATATTTCAGAAATTATTCAGCTTCATCGTCTGGGTTTCAAACTGGACCAGCAGGCTACCTATAGTGACTTGTACCAACTGTTGGATGATGCTCTGATGTTGACGGGGGGGCAGCTGAGCAAACATGGGATTGAGCTCAAGCAGCAACTGAATCTGGAGCAAGGGGGGTGTTTAGTGCCTAGGAATCAGCTGCTGCAGGCATTAATTAACCTAATTGCGAATGCGATGGAGGCGGTGGTTGAACAGTTTTCTGAAAAGAGAGGGGGGGTGGTAATAATTCAGCTTTCCCAGTTTGAAGAGAATGGGGGGGCGTGGATTTCCATTATGGTTGAGGACAACGGTGTGGGGATAAGCGCACAGCAACAACAGCAGATATTCAAATTTGGATACAGTACCAAGCAACGGGGAAGTGGGTTTGGACTCCATGCAACGGCACATTTCTTACGGGGTATTGGAGGGCGTATTGAAGTGGAGAGTGAGGGTAAGGGATGTGGTACGAGGTTCTGGATGAAATTTCCAATTCGATTAAGCGGTGGTATGAGTGGCTCAAAATTCTCCCCTGTTGAAGGATCAGTCAAGTAATGAGTATGAATCGATATAGGTTGATGGCTATAGATGATGAGCCCAAGGTGCTGGATGCTTATGTCTCACTGTTTCAACCCTCGCATCAGTGGAGTAACCTGCTTGCGAGGCTGGCAGGAGAAGACTCGGATGAGAGTGAAGAGGAGGATGAGTTTGAGTTTGAGCTGGAGTGTTACCCCAGTGGAGAAGAGGGGGTAGAGGCGCTGCGTTATGCCATGGTCGAGCAGGACCCTTTCTCGATCATCTTTCTGGATATGCGTATGCCCAATGGTTGGAGTGGGTTGGAGACCGCACGCCATATCCGCAACTTGGATGAGAGTGTACGTATCGTACTGGTCTCTGCCTATGCGGACCATACAGTCAAAGAGATTCGTCAGGAAATAGGCTCCCGTTTTGTGTTTCATGGGAAGCCTTGGAACGATAACGAGCTGGTGCAGTTAACCCGACAGCTGGCCAGTGATTGGGAGTATGAGCGTGAACTGACAGAAGCCCGGCATGAGCTGCTAAATGCGACAGAGATTGCGGTCAAAGCGAACCGCGCTAAAGATCAATTCCTGGCCTCCATGAGTCATGAGCTGCGCACCCCGCTGACCGCGATACTGGGGTATGGGGAGCTATTACAAGAGACGGCACTGGAGCAGGAGCAACGCTCCCTATTAAAGACTATGCAGGTCTCTGGGTACTCCTTGCTCCATCTGCTGAATGATATTCTCGACCTCTCCAAGATTGCTGCAGGAAAGTTTGAGATCGATCAAGTAGAGTTTGATCTTGATGAGACGCTGTTGGAGGTGACGCAGATATTCTCTGTACAGGCAGAGAATCGAGGGTTGCAGTTTGAGGTGCAGCACGCAAAAGAGGGAGCAGAGCATACCAATCTACTGCTTGGAGATGGTAAACGGGTGGGGCAGATTTTAATAAATCTAGTTAGTAATGCGGTGAAATTTACCTCGAAAGGTTGTGTGCGTCTGTTGGTACATAGTCATCAAAAGAGGCTCCATTTTGTGGTTGAAGACAGTGGTATCGGTATGGCTCCCGCTGTAGTTAAGCGTCTATTTAAACCATTTGAGCAGGCAGATAGCAGTATATCGGGGCGTTTTGGTGGAACCGGGCTTGGGCTGCACATATCACAAACACTGGCTCAGTTGATGGGTGGTCAGATTACAGTAGAGAGTGAGCAGGGAACAGGTTCCCGTTTTGAGCTCACCATCCCGTTGCTATTGGGGCGAGAAAAGCAGGAAAAGGAGAAGTTGCAGCAGGATGAGGTTGATGCCAAGCTTCTGCAGGGGCGTGTTCTGGTTGTGGAAGATACGCCGGAGCTACAGATGCTGGTCAGTCGTATGATACGAAGTAGTGGTGCTGAGGTTGATATTGCAGATGATGGCGCGCAGGGGGTCGAGCAAGCCAGCGCCCACTCCTATGATCTGATTTTGATGGATATGCAGATGCCGGTGATGGATGGTATTGAGGCTACCCGTACTTTGCGAGATAAAGGGAGCGCTACACCGATCATAGCATTGACGGCGAATGTGATGCAGCATCAGCGTGAGGCATTTCAGGAGGCGGGGTGTAGTGGTTTTATCTCCAAGCCTGTTCAAAAGAGTACACTGCTGAAAGTGTTGCAGCGTTATTTAAAGACCGCTCAAGATTCTCATGAGGCGTCCGCTTTGGAAGAGGAGATTATTCCGCTGGATGATGAGTTACAAGAGTTACTCAACCAGCGAGTTAAGGAGATGAGCGAGGAGTTGGGAGAGGCTCGTAAGGTGAATGACTTAGATAGAGTCAAAGCTGTAGTGCATATGATTAAAGGGAGTATAGGCTCTTTTGGATATCTCGGCATTTCAGCGTTAGCGGCTGATATTGAAGAGCAGCTGCGGCAAGAGGATGTAACTGAATATAACCGCGGATTAGATTTGCTGAATCAGCGATTACTCGCTATTCTTTCCGAATGAATTTACGCAGCATACTGTTAGTTGACGATGAACAACAGATTTTAGATACCTATCGGGTTATTCTTTCTGGAGAAGAGGAAGATGACGACGGCCTAGATGAACTGGCAGCCATGGTTGGGTTGGTGGATGAGACACCAGACCCTGCCACAAGCCGAGAGGTCTTCAGGCTGCTTGAGGCTACCCAAGGGGAAGAGGCGCTGGAGAAGCAGCGTCAAGCGCTGATAACGGGCAATGCACCTGCTGTTGCGTTGGTGGATATGCGTATGCCACCGGGTATTAATGGACTAGAGACGGCCATTCGCCTGCGTCAGCAAGATCCTTCAATCTACATCATCATTATCACCGCATACAGTGATGTAGAGAGCGATACCATGCAGCTAGCGCTGCAACACGATTTTATCTTCCTCAAGAAGCCGGTTATTCCTGAGGAGCTTTACCAGATTGTGCGTAATGCAGCCAATGCTTACCAGTCTGCAGAGCGTGACACCATTAGAAAAGAGCTGGATCCGCCGCTCTATCTCGATAGCCTGTCACAGCAGCAGGTGCTGCTGGTGGATGATGAGCCGATGATGCTCAAGCTGGCTGAGGCGATTCTGGTGCAGTACCTACAGGTCAAGGTGATTACGGCACACACGGGGCAGGAGGCGCTACAGTTGGCACACAACCTCTTGCCGGACCTCATCCTGCTGGATGTAAAAATGTCAGGGATGGATGGGTACACCGTCTGTCGTGCTCTGAAAAGTGCAGAAAATACCAAAGAGATCCCCGTTATCTTCCTCACTGCGCAGAGTAGTGATGATCAGGTGGTAGAGGGGTTTCAGGCTGGGGCGGTAGACTATGTGGCTAAGCCCTTCTCTAAGCCTATTCTGGTAGCGCGGGTCTCTACCCACCTTAACCTCTATCGCAACAGTCGGCGTCTGAAGATGCTCTCCAATACCGATATGTTGACCGAGCTACCGAATCGAGCGGCATTCCAGACCTATCTGGACATGCGTCTGCGTGATGCAGCTGAAGCCAAAGAGGTTGATAGCCGAGGTGAGATCCCTGAGGGGAGCCACTTTGCACTCCTGTTCATCGATCTCGACCACTTTAAGCCTGTGAATGATGAGTTGGGGCATGAGGTTGGTGATGAACTGCTACAGGCTGTTGCGGTGCGACTGCGCAAAAATGTGCGTGAAGTTGACCTGCTCTCCCGTATCGGTGGTGATGAATTTGTATTGATGCTGGGAGGGCATGTAACCCCTCAACATGTAGCACTGGTGGCGGATAATATGGTAGATCTGCTCTGTCAGCCCTTCAATTTGGAGGAGCATACGGTACAGATTGGTGCCAGTATCGGTAGTGCTCGATTCCCTGCTGATTCAGAAGATGGAGAGGTACTGCTGCGTAATGCAGATATGGCGATGTATGAAGCCAAGGCCAAAGGACGTAGTTGTCATGTTTCGTTCTCTAGCGAGTTTGAAAGTCATTTGGCTGAGCGTGATCGGTTGAGTGATGAGTTGCGTATTGCGATTGAACAGGAGCAGCTGCAGTTGCTATTCCAGCCCAAAGTGGAGCTGGCTTCGAGCAAGGTGGTGGGGTTGGATGCGCTGCTGCGTTGGAACCATCCAGAGCGTGGAGCACTGGAGGCGGGTGAGTTCATTGATGTGTTGATGGAGGGGCGGCTGGGAGAGATGGCCGAGCGTAGTGTGTTGAAGATGGTCTGCCTTCAATTGAAGCAGTGGTCTCAAGGAGGGGGGATGACATTGCCGATCACGATCAACCTGTCAGAAGAGCGCTTTAAACAGGATGATCTTGATGAGTATATCGTTGAGGTGGCCAAAGAGGTGGGGCTGCCCCTGGATATGTTGTCGATGATTGAACTCGACCTTGCGGAAGAGTTGTTGATGAAGCAGCCTGAAATTGCTCTGCGTCAGTTGGAAAAAGTTGCGCAATTGGGGTTGAGGATCACTCTCGATAACTTCGGCAGTGGGCGCTCCTCACTCTACTGGTTGCAGCGATTCCCGCTGAATGATATCAAGCTGGATCGAAAGCTGGTACAAAAGATCGGAGATAGCGGTAGTGATCAGCTGTTACGCGCAGCACTCTGTATGGTGATGGAGCTGGGTTATTTGACCATTGCAGAGGGGATCGAGAATGAGAAGCAGCTGGAGTTCCTGAAGCTGCAGGGGTGTGTAACTGGGTTGGGCTATCTGCTCCATACACCCATGACCCCAGAAGATGTGCTTACTGTTTTGGGGCGGGAGATGTAGAGGTTGCGTGTGTAGGTGCTAAGTGACTAGAAGCTCCACTCTTTCTGAGTGCGAGCATAGTAGAAGCGGTAACCCAAAAGCAGAGAGAGCAGTGCGGCATAGCCCAGTACATCCGTTGGATTCCAAGTGCGGACCAAGAAGTAGTGGACGATCGTCAGGAAGGTGACCGCATAGACCATTGAGTGGATCTTTTTCCAGTTACGTCCCAGTGCGCGCATTCGGCTGTCGCTCGCAGTTAGAGCAATGGGCAGCATCAATAACCAAGCAAGGAAGCCTACGGTAACATAGGGCAGCTTGACCACATCCATAGCAAATTCCGCAAGAATAAAGGTGTCTTCACGCCAGATATAGATCAGGAAGTGAAGTGATGCATAGAAAAAGGCAAACAGACCAAAGGTACGTCGCAGCTTGAGTAGATGGTTCCAGCCAAAAATTCGGCGTAGTGGGGTCACTGCAAGTGTAATCATTAGAAAAATCAGAGAAGCCTCACCGGTAATGCCGATGATCTCCCAAGAGGGGTAGTCGCCATAGCGACCGCTGGCTGCAAACCAAGCCATCTCATACAATGGGGAGAGGCTGAGGAGAAAGATAATAATCTTCTGCAGCTGAAGTTGTGGGTTGTTTGCGGATGCGCTCATGGCGATGGATTATATACTTGCGTCCCGTGTAGTTTCAATGATTTCTCCCTCAACTCCAAAGAGTTGGGTGTAGATGGATCGCAGCCGCTCTGCATCTTTGCGTGTGGTTGGCGTGTTATCAATCAGTAGCAGTCGGTTACTGCCTGCTTGTGGACTGGGCCTAATCTCAATAGGGAGGGGGCGTTGACGGATCTTTTCCAGTATTTGGTCGGTCTCTGGTTCTCCCTTTTCTATTTCAAGTTGTACTAGAAATACTTTTTTTAACTGTTTGTTAATAGTCTCTTTTCTTGAGTTATTTTCTGTTGTTGTGGGGGCTGTGCTGGTGTTTGTGGAGAGGGTTTCAGGAGCCTGTTTCAGTAGTATAGGATAGAGTAGCCAGCTGGCAGAGAGCAGTAATAGTAGTCCCAATGAGAGGTAGCTCAAGCGGCGATTGGTGCGAGTCACATCATCGGCTGCCAGCAGCCACTGTCTGAGTTGAGACTTGGATTCAGTGGCTTTTGTCTGCTGGAGTTTTTTGAAGCGGCGCTGAATACGTTTTAGCGTATGGTTTTGGTAACCCGTGATGATTGTCTGTATCAGGCTCATAGAAGCTTATTTTTTGGCGTGTCAGCTACTCTAATGTAGTAGCTGTTTTGCCTGCTCCTCAATGTAGTGCTCCACCTTTCCTTGAAACATGCGGGCCAGCATCGGTAGTTCGATCTCAATCGAGAGTTCGTGTTCGGAGAGGGTTACGTTCCCATTGACAGAAAAACCGGAGTAATTGCCTAGAATTTTATAGCCATCACCGCTACGCTCAAAGCGTACCCCCTCTCCAGAAGAGTCAGATCCTGCTTCACTCTCTGCCAAGCTCAGTAGCCGCTGGTGAAGCTGCTCCACCGGGATCTGGTGTGCAAACCGTTTTCGAACAGATTTTCCCATCGCTTTTTACTCACCTTCACTTTTATAAGAATTGTTTGCGAAGTATACTCGCGCGCATGAAATATTCACAACATATGGAGCGCAGGTTGCAGGTGCTGGAGAAGCATCTGGATGAAGAGAACCCAATATTGCTGGATGTGGTCAAAAGTTTTCGTCAGCTTGACCGCGTGGCCCACAAGATGGGGTTTATCTCGCCGGATGAATCTTACGCTACGCATGTCTCTTGGTGGCCCTTAGTGTCCATTTTAGGGACATTCTCTGCAGGTAAATCAAGTTTTATAAACAGCTATTTGGGTGTAAAACTTCAACAAACAGGTAACCAGGCAGTAGATGATAAATTTACTGTGGTGAGTTACTCACCGGATCAGAAGCCGCGCACCATTCCGGGGCGTGCGCTGGATGCAGATCCCCGTTTCCCTTTTTTTCATATCAGCCATGATATTGAGGAGGTTGAGTCAGGAGAGGGCGACCGTATTGATGCCTACCTGCAGCTCAAGACGGCCCCCAGTGAAGCGCTACGGGGGCGTATTATTATTGACTCTCCGGGGTTTGATGCCGACCAGCAGCGTACCGCAACCCTGCGCATTACCGATCGAATGATCGATCTTTCGGATCTGGTGCTGGTCTTTTTTGATGCGCGCCACCCAGAACCAGGGGCGATGAAGGATACCTTACAGCACCTAGTCTCTGAAGCGCGACAGCGCCATGACTCCAACAAGTTCCTCTATATTCTGAATCAGATTGATGTGACTGCACGAGAGGATAATCCAGAGGAGGTGGTCGCGGCATGGCAGCGTGCGCTCTCCCAGCAGGGATTGACCACAGGCCGTTTCTTCCGTATCTACAACCCTGAGGTGGCTTTCCCCATTGAAAATGAGGCGCTAAAGGAGCGATTTGAGCGTAAGCGTAATGAGGATATGGCGGAGATCCAAGGGCGAATCGAGCAGCTTGATATTGAACGTGCCTACCGTATTGTGGGGATGTTAACCCATACTGCACGTGCAATTCAGGAACGCTGGGCTCCTAAACTGAAGTTACTGGGGAAAGAGTGGCGGCATAAAGTGCTGGTTACCGATGCAGTTCTGGCTGGAGTCGCTGTGGTGTTGCTACTTATACTCTCTCTGCAACAAGGGTGGTGGAATGGAATGGCATTGGCTCTTCCTTTTGAGTGGTCTGTGCCTCTACTGGGTGGTGTGGCGTTGGTTTCGATGGCCTCCCATTTTGGAGTGAGGCGCTGGATGGCTGAGCGCATCATCAAACGTTTGAGGAGTGAAGGGGGGGAGTCTCCCTCGTCAGAGGTGGAGGGGATGGTCTCAGCCTTTACCCGAAATACCCGACCTTGGTTCTCAATCTTTCACCCTTTCCCTGTTGGGTGGAACCTCTTTTCTCGAAAGAAAATCACCCAAGTACTGCTGGATGCCGATCAATATATTCAATCACTGAATGATCGTTTCACAGACCCTTCAGGGAAAAAAAGTGATGAAGCAGAGTAGAGAGCGTGGTGTAGGTCTCTTTTTCATTTTGATGATGCTATAGACGGTAGGATACGGTATCCTAGCGAAACAAATTATAATTGCTCGTAGCTAAGTAAAGTAGACGGGTGAAGGATGAGGATGAAAGCGTTAATTGTTGATGATGACCCCATTTTGAGAGATATTTTACGAAAAATGGTTGTTTCTGAAGGTATTGATGATGTGAGTGAGGCCTCTTCAGGAGGGCAGGGGATTGATCTCTGGAGATCACAGTCCCCCAATATTATCTTCCTAGATGTGCAGCTTCCTGATATGAGTGGACTGGATATCTTGAAGAAGATTCGTGAACAGGACCAGCGCGTCTATATTGTGGTGGTGACTGGACACGTTAGTGTAAACACCGTGCAAGAGATTGTTAAATTTAAGGCCGATCAGTATATTGTGAAACCGTTGGACCAAGGGCGTATCCATCAGGCCATTCAGTCGGGCAAGCGTCGAATCTAATTCCGAATGCTACTTTGTGACGATATCGTTATTGAGCCACTCTACTTGAATTACTTTATTTGGGCCGTCTGACTTGAGCCACTCCTCACCAGCTACTCACTTCTACCCAGATGCGCGCATTCTGGTAGTGGATGATGAACCCCTATTTCTTGCTTACCTGAAAAAAATTCTCAAAGGTGCCGGTTACCAACAGCCCACCTTTGAGTCAGACCCTCTGGCCGCTTTGGAGTTGCTCAGACGAGAGAACTTCGACCTGCTGTTGCTAGACCATAATATGCCTGGCATGAGTGGCTTAGAGCTGCTGAACGCAATGGTGCAGCTCCCCATAGAACAGCAAGTTCCGGTAATGATGCTGACCGCCGATGATGATATGGAGTCGCGTCACAAGGCGTTAGCGCTGGGGGCGCTGGATTTTTTGACCAAGCCTTTTGATGTAGTAGAGGTGACTACCCGTATCCGTAATATACTGCAGGTACGTATGCTCCATAATGAACTGGAGTCGATGAACCACTCTCTGGAGCAGACCGTTCAAGCGCGAACCAAGCAGCTGCAGCGTGAGGTCAATGAGCGCAAGCGTATTGAGGAGCAGTTGGAGTATCTGGGGGCGACCGATATCCAGACGGGGCTCCCCTCTGGAATGATCTTTATGGATCGCCTGCAGCAGTCGCTGTTACGTAATCAGAAAATATCCTTGGGGACAGCGCTGATTGGTCTGCATGTGGTCTGGGTGGAGGATATGGGCGAGCGCGACTGGATGCGTGACCTTGCAGAGCTGTTGGTTGAGCAGCTGCCTGACGCTAGTGTCATGCGTGATGAGCACTTAAGTTACATGGTAATGCACTCTGTGCAGGATCAGGAGGCGCTGGAGGCCATCGTGCGTAAGATTGAGTCACTCCAAGAGAGTGGCGAATATGGGTTTAATATCGGTTATGTGGTCGATTGGGTGGGGGAGGTGAGCCCAGAGCAGATGATTCAGCATGCTCGTGACAACCTGCGCAAAGAGCGCCGAGAGACTCAGCAACCGACCTCCATGAAGGCGCTGTTGCATCAGGCTATTTTTGAACACCATTGTGCCCCTTTTGAGTTGGCATGGCAGCCGCAAATACAGTTGGCAGATGGCCGTCTTTCTGGGGCAGAGGTACTGTTGCGCTGGAACTCTCCAGAGCTCGGTTTTGTCTCTCCGGCTAAGATTGTAGAGATTGCTGAGCAGGAGGGTTGGATTGGGCGTATTACCCTGTGGTTGATTGAGACCGCAGTCAGTCAGTACGGTAGTTGGATGCGCCAAGGCGTGGCGCTGGATCACTTCTCCCTAAACCTCTCTGCACAAGACCTGCTGGATGGTGCCTGTCAGCAACAGATCAAGCGTCAGTTAGAGCGCTTTGAAGTGCCAGCAGAGCGGCTTTGTGTGGAGTTGACGGAAAGTAAGTTGGTGGAGAATGTCACTCAAGGGCGGCAGATGCTGCGTGAGCTGCAGCAGATGGGTATTAAGGTTGCGCTGGATGACTTCGGGACGGGCTACTCTTCACTCAGTTATCTTAAGTTGTTCCCCATTAATATCCTTAAAATTGACCGCTCCTTTGCGGTTAACCTGATGGAAGATGATGTGAGTTTGGCTATTATTCAAGCGATGACACAGCTGGCGCAACACTTGAAGATGTCGGTAGTGGTTGAGGGGGTGGAGTATGCTGAGCAGATTGAGGTTCTGAAAAGATCCAAGGTGGACTTGATTCAGGGCTATTTCTACTCGAAACCGCTTGCACCCGTAGATTTCCTTGAGTTTTATAATGCAAAATAGCAGTGAGTAGAGACTGAAATTTAGGAGAGCATTGATGAGTGAGCAGGAAGCGATAGAACAGAATAGCAGTGAAGAGCAGATCAAAGAGATCCCCATGGAGGAGATGATGAGTTCTATCTACGGTAATCTCAAACAGGGGGTTGGACTGGTGGCCGGAGGTGTCGGCTCGGTTGCGAAGTACTCTTGGTTGGGGATGCGGTTTGCAGGCGATGATCTAAAGAGTCTCTCTATGAAGGCGTTAGAGCAGGGGAAAAGTCATCTGCCCCAGAGCAAAAAAGAGGAGCCGGAAGCGGCTTAAGGTAAACCTTACTCAGCAAAAAAAACGGCCTGCTCTTTAATCGGAGCAGGCCGTTTTTCAGTTGAAACTCCCTATAGTGAAAACCTTATTGGCTGTTG
>JABGQL010000044.1:22272-23479 GCA_018648825.1 Gammaproteobacteria bacterium | reverse complement strand
TACCTGCCCCCCATCTTGTACTCCAAAACTAAAAAACCCAAGCAGAATCTTTCGGATTCAATTGCTTGGGTTTAGTGTATGGCGGAGAGCGAGGGATTCGAACCCTCGATAAGCTTTCACCTATACGCCCTTAGCAGGGGCGCGCCTTCAGCCACTCGGCCAGCTCTCCAGATGTTTCATTTTAGCGTTCTCAGTTTACATATCCTGAGAAGCGGCGCATAGGATACCTGCACATCGTCATCAGGTAAAGATGATCGGCGCCGTTTTATAGACTTTTTTACTCCCCCTCAGTCGTTATTGAGATCTTCCTCCTCATCCAGAATCCTCTGGTAGATCTCTTCACGATGAACGGCCACCTCTCGCGGTGCATCAATTCCAATCCGTACTTGATTCCCCTTCACCCCAAGCACGGTAATCGATACATCATCCCCGATGCGAACCGTCTCTCCGACACGCCTTGTCAGAATCAGCATTCCCTCTCTCCATTTCTTATTGTAGGTTCCCCCAACGGCTTCATGCCATTGATTCCTGAGAGTATACCGATGATTAAAACAATTGCTAGAACATTAGAAATTAAGACTTTCTTGATGTTCTGCAACTATTCAGACTATGCCGCTTCAGGCTCAGCCTCCAGCTCGAAGGCATCGTGCAGTGCGCGTACCGCCAGCTCCAGATATTTCTCGTCAATGATGACAGAGATCTTAATCTCGGAGGTGGAGATCATCTGAATATTGACCCCCTCATCAGCCAGCGCAGTGAACATCTTTGTAGCGATACCGGCATGAGAACGCATCCCAACCCCGACCAGTGAGATCTTGACGATCTTCTGATCACCGATGGTTTCACGCGCCTTCAGCTCAGCCCCTACTCGCTCCAGCGCACCCATCGCATGAGCATAGTCATTACGGTGAACCGTGAAGGTGAAGTCGGTAGTGCCATCGTTGGCGATATTCTGCACAATCATATCAATCTCGATATTTTGATCAGAGATTGCACTCAAAATTTGACCGGCGACACCCGGTTCATCCGGCACACCACGAATAGTGAGTTTGGCTTCATCACGCTGAAACGCGATACCAGAGATAACGGGTTGCTCCATTCCTTCTTCCTCAAATGTAATCAGTGTGCCGGGGCCATCCTCAAAACTGGAGAGCACCCGTAGGGGGACATTATATTTTCCTGCAAATTCGACCGCACGGATCTGGAG
>JABGQL010000044.1:0-22172 GCA_018648825.1 Gammaproteobacteria bacterium | reverse complement strand
CCGACTGAGGTACCGCCATATTTTTGTACAATTAGTGCCATCTTTCTTAGAACCGTAGTAATGAACCGTTATCAACCATTAATCTGTTGTTTTGCCCAAGCCTGTGTGGCCTCAACCATTTGAGGAATGGCTTCAGGATTACTACCCCCCCCCTGCGCCATATCGGGCCGACCACCGCCTTTGCCCCCGACCAATGGAGCTGCATTGCGAATCATATCGCCTGCCTTGATGCGATCCGTTGCATCCTTGGTAACACCTGCCACCAGCACCACCTTGCCCTCACTCGCAGTTGCCAGCAAGATCGCTGCAGAGCCAAGCTTGTCTTTCAGCTGATCCATGGTGTTACGCAGGGTCTTTACATCAGCCCCTTCGAGATGGGCGATTAGCACCTTAATGCCATCGATCTCTTCTGCACTGGAGATCAGGTCATTACCAGCACTGTTGGCAAGCTTAGATTTGAGTCGTTCCAGCTCCTTCTCCAGCTTACGATTCTGCTCCACCAGCGCCTGCACCTTATCACCCACGGTATCCCGACTCCCTTTTAACAAGGAGGAGAGCTGCTGCAGCGTCTGCTCACCGCTATCAACATACTGTAACGCCCCCTCTCCGGTGACCGCCTCAATACGGCGCACTCCAGCAGCGACACCACTCTCAGAGATGATACGCAGAAAGCCAATCTCTCCTGTGGTGGTGACATGGGTACCACCACACAGCTCGGTAGAGAATGCATCCATCTTCACTACACGCACTTCATCCCCATATTTTTCACCAAACAGCGCCATCGCCCCGGTCGCCTTGGCCTCATCAATAGACATCACTTGGCTATCGACAGGGTGGCTGGCGAGTACCTGTGCGTTGACCATCTGTTCAACCTCGGCAATCTGCTCTGCCGTCATCGGCTCAAAGTGGGCAAAGTCAAAACGTAGGCGCTCTGGATTCACCATCGACCCTTTCTGCTGTACATGGTCACCCAATACCGTTCTCAACGCGGCATGTAACAGATGTGTTGCCGAGTGGTTGCGGCCCGTTGCTTTGCGCTCACTGGCATCGACCACTGGAGTCACTGCATCACCTATAGAGAGGCTCCCCCCCTCCAGCTGACCGATATGGAGTAGTGCGCCACTGGGCTGTTTTTGGGTGTCACTGACAACAAAACCGGACTCACCCACACCCTGTAGACGACCACTGTCCCCCACCTGACCACCCGACTCCCCATAGAATGGAGTCCGGTTCAACACCACCACTCCCGACTCACCAACATTCAACTGTTCAACGGCAACCCCATCACGAAACAGTGCGGTAACCTTCGACTCATCTTCCAGCTTGTCGTAGCCGGTAAATGGGGTCGATTCAGCGACCTCAATACCCCCCGCTTCCGCCATTTTAAAGCTGCTGGCAGAACGGGCGCGATCACGCTGCGCCTCCATCGCCTGTTCATAGCCCTCCATATCCAGCGTCAACTCACGCTCACGGGCGATATCCCCCGTCAGATCCACTGGGAAGCCGTAGGTATCATAGAGGCGGAAGATGGTCTCACCCGGAATTTCACTCCCCTCTAGATTGGCAATACGCTCTTCCAGAATGCGCATCCCCTGCTCTAGGGTCTCGGCAAAACGCTCCTCCTCTTTCAGCAACACCCGCTCTACCACCGCTTGGGCCTTGCTCAACTCAGGATAGGCCTCTCCCATCTCGACCACCAGTGGGGCCACCAGCTTATGGAAAAAGGGGTTATTCTGTCCCAACTTGTAACCATGACGAATGGCGCGACGAATAATGCGGCGCATCACATAGCCACGCCCCTCATTGGAGGGAACCACACCATCTGCCGCGAGAAAGGCACAGGAGCGGATATGGTCTGCAATCACCTTCACAGAGGTGTGGTTGTGATCTTTTTCACCGGTCTCTTTGGCGACCACCTTCATCAGATTCTGGAACAGGTCGATATCGTAGTTGCTGTGACCACCCTGCAGAATAGCGGCAAGACGCTCCATCCCCATGCCGGTATCGACCGAGGGGCGTGGCAGTGGGTTAAGAGTACCCTCTGCATCACGGTCAAACTGCATAAAGACCAAATTCCAGATCTCGATATAACGATCCCCGTCCTCATCTGGAGAGCCGGGCGGGCCTCCTGCCACATGCGCACCGTGGTCATAGAAGATCTCCGTGCAGGGGCCACAAGGTCCGGTATCCCCCATCTGCCAGAAGTTATCTTTCGCCCCACAACGGGAGAAACGCTCTGCAGAGACTCCCATCTCCTTAAGCCAGATCTCCTCTGCCTCGGGATCTTTCTCATATACCGTAATCCAGAGCTTCTCCTCTGGCAGCCCTAAGGTCTCGGTCAGAAACTCCCATGCATATTGAATCGCCTCACGCTTGAAGTAGTCACCAAAACTGAAGTTACCCAGCATCTCGAAGAAGGTGTGGTGACGTGCCGTGTAGCCGACATTCTCCAGATCATTGTGCTTACCCCCTGCACGCAGACAGCGCTGTACCGTAGTGGCACGCTTGTAGTTACGCTTATCCTGCCCCAAGAAAACATCCTTGAACTGCACCATACCAGCGTTGGTAAAGAGCAGGGTCGGATCGTTACCCGGAATCAATGGACTACTATCAACCACCTGATGCCCCTTCTGCTCGAAGAAGTTCAGGAATGCTTGTCTGATCTCACTACTTTTCATATTACTGGTTCCACTACGCTTAACTGTTATGATGCTCTACTGCTGCGCGAATCTGCTCATGGGTAAATCCACGATACTGCAGAAAACGCTGCTGCTTTGCTCGTTGACGGAAATCCTCTTCCCGCTCTGCACCAAATTTTCTCTCTTTCACCTCGATCGCCAGATCAAACCAGCCATCGTCAAACGGTGCCATTGCACCCTCAATATCTCTTTCACCGACCCCCCGCTCCTGCAACTCCTTGCGGATACGGTAGGGACCTAGCCCTCTGACTACACGAGAGCGGGTAAAGCTCTCGGCAAAGCGACTCTCATTCAACCAGTCCTCTTCCAGCAACCGTTCCAACACGGGATCGATCCACTCGGGATCAACCCCTTTGCGCGTCAGCTTCTGCCGCAACTCCAGTGCTGAGTGTTCACGCCGCGCCAACAGGCGCAGAGCGCGGTTCCACGCATCACTTTGAGTGCCGCTACTCTGATTCGTTGTCACTGCCCTGTTCTACCTGCGCCGTTTTTGGCAACAGTTTCTCACGCACCTGCTGTTCAATCTCCTGCGCCATCTCTGGGTGCTCTTTCAAGAATTGACGCACATTATCTTTACCCTGTCCGATGCGCTCCGTGCCGTAGCTGTACCACGCACCCGACTTTTGTACGATCCCCTCCTGTACACCGAGATCGATAATCTCCCCTTCACGAGAGATACCTTCGCCATAGAGGATATCGAAGGTGACCTGCTTAAATGGCGGGGCCACCTTGTTCTTCACCACCTTAACGCGGGTATCGTTACCGAGGATCTCATCCCCCTTTTTGATTGCACCGATACGGCGAATATCCAGCCGTACTGAAGAGTAAAACTTCAGGGCATTACCTCCGGTAGTGGTCTCTGGGTTACCAAACATCACCCCAATCTTCATGCGGATCTGGTTGATAAAGATCACCAGTGTATTGGAGCGTTGAATATTGGCGGTCAGCTTGCGCAGTGCCTGCGACATCAGCCGCGCCTGCAGACCTACGTGATGATCCCCCATATCCCCTTCCAGCTCTGCCTTCGGAGTGAGTGCAGCAACCGAATCAACCACCACAATATCGACGGCACCGGAACGCACCAGCATATCGGCAATCTCCAGCGCCTGCTCTCCGGTATCGGGCTGGGAGACCAATAGGTCATCCACATCCACCCCCAGCTTACCGGCATAATTCGGATCAAGCGCATGCTCTGCATCGATAAAGGCAGCGGTACCTCCGAGCTTCTGCATCTCCGCTACGGCATGTAGCGTCAGCGTGGTTTTGCCTGAGGACTCTGGACCGTAGATCTCGACCACACGACCACGTGGCAGACCACCAATGCCGAGTGCAATATCCAGCCCCAGTGAACCGGTAGAGACCGCATCGATATCACGCTGTGCATTGTCGTCGCCTAGACGCATCACTGAACCCTTGCCGAACTGTCGTTCGATCTGTCCCAGTGCCGCCTGTAGCGCCTTCTTACGATTGTCGTCCATGCTGTTTTGCCAAGTTGCCTACGATGAGAAAGCCGCGAATTATCCCATAAAAAACCGGGTGTACCCAACCCGTTTTGCGATCTGTTTGTTGGCTAAACGGCCTGTAACTTCCACTGTTTGAGAGCCTTGTACACGACCCCATCAACAGTCGAGATCGACTCCATCAACGAGAACTGCTCTACTCGCCACAAAATGGGTTCCATCTGCGGCAGTGACTCCACCACCTTAAGCTTGCGCATCAAGGTGACATGGGGGCGATAGGCTTTAGCCTCAGGCTTGATAGCGCAGCGCTTTTCCAGTGCGTTCTCCACCCCCAGCTGCAACGCCAACAGCGGTACTGGGGTGATTTGTGGCCCCATCCACAGTACCCGTGGCTCCTTCCAGTGGCCAAAGCACTCCAGTGACAGTTCAAAAGGGGCTGCTGCGAGCGACTCTGCCGCTACAGTCAACGGAGCAATCTGCTCCTCTGGAATACATCCCAGAAATTGCAGTGTGAGATGAAGATTGGCCTCCGTGACTGCACGGCCTCGATTATCCACCGCACACAGCTGTTTGATACGCGCGATCTGATCACGCACTTGGGGTGGTGGCTCTAGCGCAAAAAACAGTCTTCGCTCACTCATGGCTGCAACAACCGAAGCAGCCCCTCCAGCGCTACCACCACCGTCTGCCCCCGCACCGCATTACGGTCACCATCGAAAATATGCTGCGCTGTAGTGATAGCCTCTCCTCTACGCTGCCAACCAAACCAGACCAAACCCACCGGTTTTTCGGCACTCCCACCCGAGGGGCCTGCAATACCACTCACGGCCACAGCCAGTTCTGCATGGCTCTGTTCCAGTACACCCACAACCATCTCCTGCACAGTCGCCTCACTGACAGCACCAGAGCGCTGCAGCGTCGCTGCTTGCACGCCCAGCATCTCCATCTTGGCCTCATTAGAGTAGGTGACAAACCCACGCTCAAACCAGACACTGCTGCCTGCTGGATCAGTCAACGCCTTGGCAATCCAGCCCGCAGTGCACGATTCAGCAGCGCTTACCCGACAACCATGAGCAATCAACGCTTGCGAGAGAGTTCCGACTGCTTTTTCAATATTCTGTTCGATCATTTATACACTATACTCACTATTCAGAACCCCTAACCACCAATAATAACCAAGAACAGAGAGCTCACCACCATGCAGCGACAACTTCACATCCTACTACTTAGCATCACAGTAGCCATCTCTACCCTCACCACCCCCACAGCATCAGCCAACCCGCCCCCTGCCTATGAAGGACTGAAGCTCTACGTCTCTTACTGCCAGCTCTGTCACGGCACACAAGGCAAGGGAGATGGCACACTGGCCAAGGCGATGAAGATTCACCCTGCAGACCTCACCACCACCGTTCGCTCCCGCAGTGACACCATCCTGCGCAAGATCATCAAAGGGGGGGAGCAGACCATTACAGGGCGTGATCGCCACAACCTGCTGAGTGATGCGATGCCGGAGTGGGAGAAGGTATTTAATGACCCACAGATTGAGTCATTGATCGCCTATCTACGTTTTCTCAGCCGAGCAAAACATGAGTTGATGGGAGACCCTGAAGCGGGATACAACCTCTATCAAAAGTACTGCCAAGTGTGTCATGGCGTTGAGGGAGATGGCGACGGCATTATGACTCAGCTGATTGGAATGATGCCCACCGACCACACCAACCCCAACGAGACCAACCGCTTCACCAACCAACAGTTAGCGCAGAGTATTTTGGATGGAAAAGGGCGCTTTATGCCTGCATGGAAAGGGATTCTCAAACAACCCGAAGTAGAGGCTCTGGTCAGCTACATTCGACTACTTTCACAATAAATCACCTGATAAGCACCCTGGAGTAACCCCAATGGAATCTCTCTATGAAAAGCTGGGCGGAGAAGCTGCAGTTAATGCAGCAGTCGAGCTCTTCTACAATAAGGTACTGAATGACCCACACATTCAGCACTTTTTTGAGCACACAGACATGAAACGTCAACGCGCCATGCAGAAGGCCTTTCTCACCTTCGCCTTCGGTGGTGTCCCCTCCTATGGGGGACGTTCACTGCGTGATGCCCATGCTCCACTGGTAGAGCGTGGGCTCAATGAGAGCCACTTTGATGCAGTGGTTGAACATCTGAGACAGACACTAAAAGAGTTGGGTGTGACGGATGAACTGACTGAAGAGGCCGTAATGTTTACCAATAGTGTACGGGATGAGGTATTGGGAAGAGGGAGACAGCAGTAACTTCCAACTCAACTGAGGTTGAACCCCTCAATTTTCAACCCCACCCCAACTCGTAGGTATAATTCACTCCACCCACATAACTCAACCCCTCTCCTTCACATGAGCCAAACCAGCAAACCCCAGCACACCCCCGTTATGCAGCAGTTTCTCCGCATCAAGGCAGAGAATCCTGATGTGATGCTGTTCTATCGCATGGGTGATTTCTACGAGCTGTTTTATGACGATGCGAAAAAGGCTGCAGATCTGCTGGATATCACCCTGACTGCACGTGGAAAATCTGGGGGTGAACCGATCCCGATGGCGGGCATCCCCTACCATGCCGCTGAACCCTATCTAGCACGACTGGTAAAACTGGGAGAGTCCGTTGCAATCTGTGAGCAGGTGGGTGACCCCGCTACCAGCAAAGGCCCTGTAGAGCGCCAGGTGGCGCGTATCATCACCCCCGGCACATTGACCGATGAGGCGCTGATGGAGGAGAGTCACGAAAGTCTATTGGTGGCCGTTCTCGACCACGAGGGGCATTATGGTGTCGCCCTACTCTCTCTGGCTGCAGGCCGCTTTCAGTTGATGGAGATCGATGAGTTGCAGCTGCTGCTGGGGGAGTTGGAGCGGCTACAACCTGCTGAAATTCTGTTCCGCGAAGAGTCCGCACTGCGCGAACAGTTGGCCGGACGTAGCGGACTGCGCCCCCAGCCAGAGTGGAACTTTGATCTAGAGAGTGCCCAACGAGAGCTTTCTCGTCAATTTGGCACCAAAGATTTGAGCGGTTTTGGCTGTGAAGAGATGACCTTAGGGTTGGGCGCTGCCGGAGCACTACTGCAGTATCTGCAACACACCCAACGCGCAGCCCTGCCCCACCTCAACACCATTCAAGTGGTTCACCAGCAAGAGCATGTGGTGATTGATGCCGCCAGTCGTCGTAATCTGGAGATTCTATCCAACCTCTCCGGTGGGGAGAGCCACACCTTGGCTGCAGTAATGGACCACACCTGCACCGCGATGGGGGGGCGTATGCTGCGGCGCTGGCTGGGCAGCCCGATTCGCCACCGTGCCACACTGGAGCAACGACTATTTGCGATTGAGTCAACACTGGAACAGCGACTCCATGATCAACTGCGTCCACTGCTACGCCGCATTGGGGATATGGAGCGTATTCTCTCCCGCATCGCGCTACAGAGTGCTCGCCCCCGCGATCTGGCACGACTGCGAGACTCACTTTCAGTCCTCCCCGAGCTGCAACAGGCGCTGGCAAATGATCAGACTACCTCTCTACAAGCGCTGGCAGCACAGATCTCCACCTTCCCAGAGATTAGTGAATTACTACAACGCTCAGTGATTGAGAATCCACCCATGATCATCCGCGACGGCGGTGTGATCGCTACGGGCTATGATGCCGAACTGGATGAGCTACGCTCCATTCGAGAAAATGCCGGAGAGCTGCTGCAAAACTTAGAGCTCCGAGAGCGCGAACGCACCGGAATCGCCACACTGAAAGTGGGCTATAACCGAGTCCACGGCTACTATATTGAGATCGGCAAGGCGCAAAATGCGGAGATCCCCACCGAGTATGTACGCCGCCAGACCTTGAAGATGGCAGAGCGTTTCATCACCCCAGAGCTGAAGGAGTTTGAGGATAAGGTACTCTCCGCCAATGAACGCGCATTGAGCCGAGAGAAGGGGCTGTATGAGGATCTGATTCAGCAGTTGATTAAGGTACTGGCACCACTGCAGCACTGCTCCGATGGCATCGCCGAATTGGATGTTTTGACCAACTTGGCAGAACGAGCCGAGCAACTCGACTGGGTACGCCCACAACTACAAGAGGAGAGTTGCCTGCAGATCCGTGAAGGTCGTCACCCCGTAGTGGAACAGGTCTCTGATAAACCCTTTGTCGCCAATGACCTTCAGCTGGATCAGTCGAGCCGAATGTGGATCATTACGGGGCCGAATATGGGCGGAAAAAGCACCTTTATGCGGCAAAATGCACTGATTGTGCTTTTAGCGCATATCGGCAGCTTTGTCCCCGCAACCGCTGCAACCATCGGTATGGTAGACCGTATCTTTACCCGAATTGGTGCCTCAGATGATCTTGCTGGGGGACGCTCAACCTTTATGGTAGAGATGACAGAGACCGCCAACATTCTCCACAACGCCAGTTACCGCAGCTTGGTACTGATGGATGAGATCGGTCGCGGCACCAGCACCTATGATGGTCTCTCCCTCGCCGGAGCTTGCGCTGAACATCTCGTGCGCGAGCATGGCGCACTGACGCTATTTGCCACTCACTATTTTGAGCTGACGGCGATGCCAGAGCAGATCCCTGAGGTGAAGAATGTTCATCTGGATGCCGCTGAACATGGCGATGGCATTGTCTTCCTCCACGCGGTACGTCCCGGCCCAGCCAATCAGAGTTACGGACTGCAAGTAGCCAGTCTGGCAGGCATCCCCAAAACCGTCATCCAGCAGGCGCAGCAGAAGTTGGTGGCACTAGAGCAAGAACAGGCCGATGCCCCTACTCCAGCTTCAACCAACACAGCCGACCCCGTACAGCAGATGTCACTCTTTGCAACCTCTGCCGTGGAGGAGTCTCTGCGCACAATAGACCCTGATGAGTTGACACCACGTGAGGCATTGAATGCACTTTACCAACTGAAAACTCAGTTAGTTTAGCGCCTTGTCTGCAGCAGCCCTTCACAACGGTTGAGCTGTACCGCCAACGCCAGCGGAATCGCCTCAACGGAGACAATACAGCTCTTACTGAGTTCAACCAGTAACAGTACACTTTCTGGCATACTGGGAAATTCTGCAGATTCAGGATCTTGCACCAGTACCACCCCTCCAGCCCGCTGCACATGCAGTGCTCCCTCTGCACCATCATTCAACTGACCGCAGAGAATCACAGCAGCAAAACAACCTAGAGGGGGGTGTTGTGCCAGAGAGAAAAGAAAATGGTTGATGGTAAAATTCATGGTTTTGCGAATAAATGGGTGTAATACAAAATACCCCGCCTCCAAACTCACCCACCGCCCCGGTGGGGCCACATGGATATGATTTCGCTTTGGCTGCTCTCCATGCTGGATTCTACTGACCGTTAGCTGCGTCCCCCCTTCTAGCACCAACTCTAGATAACTCTCTTCATGAGGCTGCAGATGTACCAGCACTACAAAACTAAACCCCGTCTGCAGCGGTACATTCTTAAACAGCGTTCGCAGTGCAGCACCCCCGCCCGCTGAGGCACCAATCGCAATAATATGTACAGGATTTGAGCCTGAGAATCCAACAGAGACGGGAGCGTTAGACTGCATCCAATTTTCGCAGATGATTCGGCAGCAGGCGAAGATCAGCCAAACTACTCAACAGTGCGGCTAAAAATGGTGCTTCCTCCTCATAAACCAATTTGTAGTACTGAATTTTCATGGTCAACGCACTGCTCAATAGAATCGCTCCCAACACCAGCAGTGACCCCAATGCCAAGGTAGAGAGGCCGGTAATGCCCTGACCAAAGGTGCAGCCCATCCCCAGCATGGCTCCAACCCCCATAAGCAGGCCACCGATCACATGATTTTTAAAATCTTCCATAGAAGCGAACCACTCCAAACGAAATTTTCCACTCGAAACGGCATAGAGAAAAGAGCCCAACGCAATACCTGCAATGGCAATCAATCCAACAGTAATCATTGAAGCATCAAAGCCCGTCAAGATCAGCCCCCATAACTCTCCGGTTGGTGCCCCAAAGGTGAGTGACTGCACCCCCATCCCTCGCGGAGGGTTATCCATAAACTCAACCGCCTCCAGCACACTGCTTCCCAATGGACCTCCGGTGATAAACCATGCCGCAACCACTGCCAATCCGATAACGGCTCCACCAACAACTAACTCTAGATCATTACGGAAGGCCTGATTACGGAAAATCACCCACAACAGCAGCGCAGCAATCGATATACTCACTAAAGAGCGACTGAAAAATAGATCCTCTGCGCCCATAATACTGGCTAGCAGTGAGGTCATCTCTTGACTCTCCACCCCATACTGCGTCAAGTTGATAGAGAGTGGCTCTAAGAGACCGAAGGTCAACTGATAACCCAGGTCCGTTGCCGTGATCAGATAGGCAGCACTACCCATGGTCAGCAGCACCACTAAAGATTTGAGATTACCCGCACCGAGTCGAACCATGGTTTTGTTACCGCAACCACTCCCCAGGGTCATACCGACACCAAACAGTAGCCCTCCCACAATATACTGCCCCACTGCTAATGTACTGGAGCGGTAACTGGGACGGGTCGCCTCTAGGTCGATAAACTGTGCCCCCTGCAACAGCAGGGTACCAAGAATCGCAATAACAATAGCAAACATCCAGGCATAGAAACGACTCTTGTCGCCCATATTGACCCAATCAGATACCGCACCCATGGTGCAGAAATTGGTTCGATTAGCTACCCCCCCCACAATGACAGTAACCAATAACAGGTAACCATACATCTCGATAATCAGCTGATCTTCCATACCGTCCCCCTTATTATTTGTATATTACCCCCTCCTCCAAGGTGGTTACCCAATATATCACAAACAATATATTACAAATTATTACAAATTATTACAAAACAACAGGAGAGAGTAGAAATAATACAAGAGTTATAGCCCTAATTTCTGTAACAGGTTTTTCGCTGGCATATAGCCTCCAATCACCTCGCCATCATCAATCACGATATGAGGCGTCCCCTTCAAGCCAAAAGCAGAGGCCAGTTTTATATGAGAGACAATGGGTGTTTCACAACTGCTGGACTCCAACTCGACACCAGACTTGGCATCGGTCATCGCTTGAGCACGATCTTTGGAGCACCAGACATTCACCGACTTGTCATAGGAAGGTGAGTTGATTCCGGCACGGGGGTAGAGCAGATAACGCAACTTCACCCCTGCATCAAGCAGTGCCTGGCGCTCTTCATGCAGGCGTACACAGTAAGGGCAGTCAATATCAGTAAAGATGGTAAGGGTACGTTTGGTCTGCTCTGGGGCGTAGACCACCATTTCAGACTCATCCAGCCCATTCAGCACCTCAGCTCGTGCCGCCTCAACACTCACCTCTGTGAGGTTTTTGCGCTGCACCATATCCAACATACTGCCATCGATCAGGTAACGCCCATCCGCAGAGATGTAGAGAATAGAGGTGTCGAAGCGCGCCTCATAGAGGCCAGGGACCGGGGTCTCGCGCACCATACTGGGCACCTTGGAAGGGACTAGATTTTGTAGCTGTGCAGTGACCGCTTGAGGGATCTCAGCCGCAGACACCTGAAACAGTACAAGGCTCATAGCCACAACAGAAACTACATTAGCAATTATTTTTTTCATTTTCATCCTCTTATTTCAACCTCTTGGGTGATGTTCTTGATGTATACTTTTTAATCTTTCTTTAGCTACATGAGTGTAAATTTGAGTGGTTGAGAGGTCACTATGCCCCAACAATACCTGTACAGACCGCAGATCTGCACCATGGTTCAATAAGTGAGTAGCAAAGGCATGACGCAGCGTATGGGGTGAAAATGGGGTGGTCACCCCCGCCTCTTTTCCAATCTTCTTGAGCCGTATCCAGAATGCCTGACGGGTCATTCCCGCCCCTCGCGCAGTGACAAACAGGGTATCGGAGATTCGCCCTCGCATCAAATCAGGGCGGCTCTCTCGCGAGTAATTTTCAACCCACTGCAGCGCCTCTCCCCCCAGCGGTACCAATCGCTCTTTATTGCCCTTACCCAGAATACGAGCCACACCTTGACGCAGGTTAATGGAGTCGATGCGCAGATGAACCAGCTCAGAGACACGTAATCCTCCACCATACATCATCTCGATCATCGCCCGGTCTCTCACCCCCAACGGGGTCTCCAGCTGTGGTGCGCCTAAAATCGCCTCCACCTCCTGCTCACTCAAGGTTTTGGGGAGTGCGCGTCCAATCTTGGGGGAGTCGATACGGGCAGTTGGATCATCGGCACGCATCCCTAATTGAATCAAATAGAGATAGAAACGGCGCAATGCACTCAAGATACGGGCCACTGTGCGTGGATGGCGCTTTTTCACCTGATTGAGATAGACAAGATACTCTTGCAGAGCCACTCGGTCAGCCTCTAACAGCTCACTCCCCCGCCCTTTTAGCCACACCGTATACTGCTTGAGGTCACTACGGTAGGCAGCTAACGTGTTGTCACTCAGCCCCTTCTCTACCCAGAGGGCATCGAGAAAACGCTCAACAGTGGGATCTAGCTCAAGCTTGGGCATGGGGGGTGGCGGCATAAAAAAAGGCGAACCGTTCCCGATTCGCCTCTTTCTATCGATCTCTAGAAGAAACCGATGATCGTTAGATCTTCTCGCGGATACGCGCAGCCTTACCAGTACGCTCACGCATATAGTAGAGCTTGGCACGACGGACGACACCACGACGCTTCACAGAGATGCTATCGATCATGGTGCTGTAGGTCTGGAATACACGCTCCACACCCTCACCGTATGAGATCTTACGCAGAGTAAACGCGGAGTTGAGGCCACGATTTTTCTTTGCAATGCAGAGACCTTCAAATGCCTGCAGACGCTCACGGTCGCCCTCTTTTACTTTTACCTGGACCACTACTGTGTCTCCAGCGCCAAAATCGGGGATCTCACGACCCATCTGCTCTGCTTCTAATGCTTGAATAATGTTGCTCATCGTATCGCTCTCTCAATAATACTGCCCAATAGAATCGCGGGATCGCCCCATTGGGTTTAGAAGGCGCGTATTATACGGTGTTACAGAATTATTTCACCCCATAATTGCGATTATTTTGGGTTATTTACGGCTCAACTATGGCTCAACTATGATTCAACGACTGAAATCAGATCTGGACGTCTATTTTCTGTTCTCTGCTGCGATTGCTCCCCTCTCCACTCCGCTATTTTCTTGTGATTTCCACTCAATAACACCTCAGGCACTGCCACTCCATCCACCACCTCTGGGCGACTGTAGTGAGGGCAGTCGAGCAGCCCATCAGAAAAAGAGTCCTCTGCCGCAGAGTCCGCATGCCCCAATGCACCGGGCAGCAGCCGAATCACCGCATCCATCAATACCATCGCGGGAAGCTCGCCACCACTGACCACATAGTCCCCAATCGAAATTTCTTCATCGACCTCTGACTGAATCAGGCGTTCATCCACCCCTTCATAGCGCCCTGCCAACAGAATTAACCCATCCATCTGACTCAATGCCTCAGCACGCTGCTGAGTCAGGGGAACGCCCTGTGGGGAGAGGTAGATCAGATGGCTCTTACGGACACCCTGTTGCAGCTGCTCTTGGCGTAACTGTTCAATCGCCCGCTTGAGTGGTTGATAGAGCATCACCATTCCGGGACCACCACCGTAGGGGCGGTCATCCACCGTGCGGTGACGGTCTTCGGTAAAGTCTCGGGGGTTACAACCGTGGACCTCCACCAGCCCACGATCAACCGCTCTGCCAGTCACACCAAACTGAGTAATGGCTTCCAGCATCTCGGGGAAGATGCTGATGAGATCGATCCTCATTGCACCAAAAACAGCATCAAATACATCTTAGAAATCAGATTCCCAATCTACGATTATTGATTGATTTTCAATATCTACTTCAATTAACCATGGATCAATAAAAGGGATCAACTGCTCTTTACCCTGAAGTTTAACGATCATCACATCATTGGCTCCGGTCTCCATCAGGCTGTCTACTTCGCCCAACGACTCCTGCTGTCGGTTACTCACTTGGCAACCGATCAGCTCCGACCAGTAGTACTCATCACTTGCCAGCGGCTTGAGTTGATCGGGGCGAATAAAGATCTCTGCCCCAATCAGCACCTCAGCCTCGGTACGATCCGCAAAACCTTCCAGATGAACCACCACCCCTTTTCCCTGACGCTGCCCTTGCTGTATAGAGTAGACCTGTTCGACCCCGTTTTGGATCAAGATCCACTCTTTATAGGTGAGGATATTTTCACGCGGACTGGTGTCCGAGTGAATTTTCACCCAGCCGCGAACGCCAAAAAGCCCACTGACTCGACCCAGTGGAATGGGGGAATCAGCGGACTTCTTCATAATCAACGATTCAATTCAACCGCACTGCAGAGCAGCACGACTAAAAGTTAGGCCGCAGGGGCAGCCTTACTGTTCTCTTTGATCAAGCTAGCAACACGGTCCGAAGGCTGTGCGCCATTGGATACCCAGTGCTCTACACGATCCATGTTCAGCTCTAGGCGCTTCTCATTACCAGAGGCAACAGGGTTGAAATAGCCCAGCTTCTCCAAGAAGCGACCATCACGGCTGTTACGCTTGTCTGTAGCAACAACACGGTAAAAAGGACGTTTTTTTGCACCACCACGGGCGAGACGGATAACTACCATTTTTTATTCTCAATACTCTATATTTTAGGGATGAAAAAAACCGACCCCATCATCCAAATATCAGCCAAATGTGGCAACGAAGGGTGAGCCGGCTCTTAATCTGGCGCGAATTATACTGAAGCACCAGAGTAAAGTGAAGTGTTTTCCCCCCTTTTCAGAGGAATTCTACTCTTAGCTCTAAATCAGAAAGGGAAACGTCCTCCACCACCTGGTGGCATCCCCCCACCGGGAAAGCCTCCACCGGGCATTTTACCAGCCATCCCCTGCATCATTCTCGCCATCTTCCCCCCCTTCATCTTCTTCATCATCTTCTGCATCTGCTTGAACTGCTTCAACAGTTTATTCAGGTCTTGAACCGTGGTGCCAGAACCAAGTGTAATACGCTTTTTACGGGAACCTTTAATCAGGTCTGGGTGACGGCGCTCTTTCGGGGTCATGGAGTTGATCATCGCCTCCATACGTACAAACTCTTTATCATTGACTTGGTTCTTTACCTTGTCTGGCACATTAGCCATGCCGGGCAGCTTATCCAGCAGCGAGGCAACCCCACCCATCCCCTGCATCTGCTGTAGCTGATCACGAAAATCCTCCAGATCAAAGCCCTTGCCCTTGCGCACTTTCTGCGCCAGTTTGTCGGCCTTCTTCTTATCAACCTTGCGTTCGAGGTCCTCAATTAGGGTAAGGGCATCACCCATCCCCAAAATGCGAGAGGCGACACGCTCTGGATGGAAAGGCTCCAGTGCATCGACCTTCTCTCCCATACCAAGGAACTTGATCGGCTTACCGGTAATGTGGCGCACCGAGAGTGCCGCACCACCTCGCGCATCACCATCCGCCTTGGTGAGAACCACACCCGTCAGCGGTAGCGCCTCATCAAACGCCTTAGCGGTATTGGCAGCATCCTGACCGGTCATACTATCCACCACAAACAGGGTCTCGACTGGGTTGATGGCGGCGTGAACTGTTTTGATCTCCCCCATCATCTCCTCATCTACATGGAGACGACCGGCAGTATCGAGAATCAGCACATCAAAAAACTGCTTCTTGGCATGATCCAGTGCACCACGCGCAATATCGACCGGCTTCTGTGAACCATCACTGGGGAAGAAGGTCGCCCCCACCTCATCAGCCAAGATCTTCAACTGTTCAATCGCCGCCGGACGATAGACATCCGCGCTCGCCACCATCACCTTTTTCGATTCACGCTCCTGCAGGAAGCGGGCAAGCTTGGCCACACTGGTGGTTTTACCTGCACCCTGCAAACCCGCCATCAACACCACAGCCGGAGGTTGTGCGCGCAGATCCAACGATTCGTTGGCCTGTCCCATCAACGCCTCTAGCTCGGCCTGTACGATCTTAATCAGCGCCTGGCCCGGTGTCAGACTGCTGGAGACCTCTTGCCCAACGGCCCGCTCTTTAACTTTGGAGACAAACTCCTTAACCACAGGCAGCGCAACATCGGCCTCCAGCAGCGCCATACGCACTTCACGCATCGACTGACTGATGTTCTCATCAGTCAGTCGTCCCTGCCCTCGCAGGTTCTTCAAAGTTTTATTCAGACGGTCCGTTAAGTTTTCAAACATGATAGAGATTCTTCGCTTGTCGATGAAAGGGGAAATTATAGCCCCAATTCTGCTGACGAATCTCCCCCAATATGACATCATCACACTAATTATTTGAATCCAAATTTGATTCCGAGGAATTGTGATGAGTTATACCATTTCAGGATCTATCGCTATTGTTCTTTATCTGCTTGCCGCTGCGGGGCTGGCCCGCCTGCTGGCGCGTGGCATCTCCTGCTTTGACCACCCCAGAAATGAACTAAAGTTGATAACTGCCGCCGCAATGCTGCTCCATACCCATCTGCTGTTCACCCTGGTGGTGCAACAGTGGGTTAACCTCGGCTTCTTTCATGCACTCTCTATCACCAGCTGGCTGCTGGTGCTATTAATGGGGGGGACTTGGCTACTGCGTCCGGTGGGTAATCTAGGGATTATCATCTTCCCCATCGCAGCAGTCACCGTTCTGCTGCAGATGATGAACCCAGAGTCGATTCATCAAACTGCCTCCTCCACACTGGATACCCATATCCTGCTCTCAATGGTTGCCTATAGCCTGCTGGCAGTTGCTGCATTGCAAGCAACCCTGCTGGCCATTCAAGAGAAACACCTGCGCAATAAACAGCCCGGCGGCTTTATCCGCGCCCTGCCCCCAATGATGGAGGTGGAACACCTGATGTTCCAACTGGTACGTGCGGGACTGCTGGTACTAACACTGGCTCTGTTCAGCGCCATCCCACTGGTCGAGGATATTATTGCGCAACAACGCGCCCATACTGCAGTACTCTCTATTATCTCTTGGCTCATTTTTGCTGCACTGTTATGGGGCCGCCATCAACATGGGTGGCGCGGCCGCACCGCAGTCCGCTGGACACTGGTTGGTTTTATCGTACTCTTCCTCAGCTACTTCGGTAGCCGCTTTGTGGTGGAGTTTCTGGTTGCTGCACCCGCCTAATTTAGTGTGAACGATATACCTACGGAGGTCCTTGGGGGCATTCTACTGTTGCTGATTCTGATCTCGGGCTTCTTCTCTGGCTCCGAGACCAGCATGATGGCGATCAACCGTTATCGCCTGCGCCACCTCTCGCGCATTGGGCATCGTGGTGCACGCTCTGTCTCCACCCTGCTGGAGCGTCCCGAGCGGTTGATTGGGCTGATCCTGCTCGGCAATAACTTCGTCAATATCCTCGCCTCCTCCATTGCGACCATTATCGGACTGCGACTATTTGGTGATGCCGGTATCGCCATCGCCACTGGCTTTCTCACTTTTGTGGTATTGATCTTTGCCGAGGTCACCCCCAAAACCATTGCCGCACTCAACCCAGAGCGCTTTGCCTTTCCTGCCGCCTATCTATTGACTCCACTGCTGCGAATACTTTACCCATTGGTACGTTTGATTAACTGGATCACCAACCTGGTACTGCGCACCTTTGGCATCAGCATCACCGCAGAACAGAACGACCACCTCTCCCGTGAAGAGCTACGCACCGTAGTCAAAGAGGCGGGCGGCCTGATTCCACAGAAGCATCAGGCGATGCTCACCAGCATTCTCGATCTAGAACAGGTGACGGTTGAGGACATCATGGTCCCGCGCAATGAGATCATCGGTATCGATATTGAGGATGACTGGCAAGATATTCTCAACCAGATCACACTGAGCCAGCACACCCGCCTGCCAGTATTCCGTGACAATACCGAGCATCTGCTGGGCATTCTCCATATGCGCGATGCCATTCACCTCCACGCCACCGAGAGTGATGACAAAGCAGAGCTGATCAAGCTACTGCGCGATCAACTATTTATCCCGGAACAGACCACTCTCAATACCCAACTGTTACAGTTTCAGCGACTGAAACAGCGCATGGGGTTGGTGGTGGATGAGTATGGTGATGTTCAGGGGCTGGTCACCCTAGAAGATCTTCTGGAGGAGATTGTTGGCGAATTCACCACCGATGCCTCAGACATTATTCCTGAGGTGCAGTCACGTGAGGATGGCTCCTATCTGGTCGAGGGGAGCGCCAACCTACGCGAGCTGGAGAAGAATATGGGGTGGGAGCTGCCACAGGATGGCCCTAAAACCCTCAATGGACTGATTTTGGAACATCTAGAGGATATTCCTGAATCCGGCACCAGCATGATGATCAATGGTTATCCGATTGAGGTGACCCATGCTTCAGAAAATTTGGTACGGCGTGTGGCGATTTTTCCTCTACTGCGTAAAACTCTCCTCTAAAATACCCCCCCTTAACCCTTTTTGATCACAATCGATAAAGCATCATGAGCACACCCATTCAACAAGCCGAGAACCTGCAACAGATCATTGAGTTGGTCAAGGTATCCCACTTCTACACCCTGTTCCCTCAAGAGATGAGTGAGAGTGAGCAGCAGCTACTGTTGGCCGCCCCTTGCGCTGCCGCTCACTGTCTCGCCTCCTCTGCCGAGTGGATGGAACAGCCTAAGAGTGAAATCCATCTGCTGCTACTCAATCCGGGGCAGCTGGATGCAATTGATGAGGGGCTCTCTTGGGGGGTGATACCCTACCTGCTGGGGCTGAGTGGACTGATTCCGGTTCACCTCACCATCGTAGGAGAAGAGATTAACTTAGCTGACTCTAGTGCAGAGAGTAGCGAACTGCGCTCCATCACAGTCACCAAATATGAGAGTAGCCCCATCGAATTCCTGCTGGAGTATCCCGAGTACCGAGCCGATGCAGCATTTTTGCTGCACCCCAGCTCAGAGCTCTCTTCTGCTGGCGTCAATACCCTACGTGAACTACAGGTTCGGGGGATCGCCACCTTTGGAGCCAGTCTCAACCAAGCCGAGGGGGAGCAGCTAGAGCAGATATTAAAACAGAAAGGAGTTGCTGAGGTGCAGTGGCATCAAGCCAACCCCTTTGCTCTACCGCTCAAGCAGTTCACCGACTCCGATGCCATTTGGGCCAATACGCTGTGGCACATCAACCCCTCACTGGAGAACAGCAGCCCAGACTGTCTGATTGCCGACCTAACCCGACAGACCGTACTCAACATTATTGAGGGTGGTGAGATGGTCAACACACAATATCTCAGCGATCTACAGCAGGAGCAGAGCGCCCTCACTGCAGTGATGCACCTACTTTCACTGCTGGATATGCAGAGCCGCACAGAGTTGAGCGCACATCTATTCTGGACGCTATTTACCCTAATTCGCCAAGGAGATGCGGTCGAACAGCGTAACGAGCTGATGCGACTGAATGCCAACCTAGGGTGGTTGGCAGCAGCCGAGCTGCCACCAGAACCTCCTGTAGATACTGAGGTTACTGAACCCCCTACACCTTAAAGTAGTCCATCAAAGAGACTAGGTTCTGCGCTTGGTCATCCATCGATTTGCTCGATTTAGCCGCCTCTTCAACCATCGCCCCATTCTGCTGGTTGGCGCTATCGAGCTGGGTCACAGATTGATTCACCAACTCAATCCCGTGCGCCTGTTCACGGCTGGCGGCGGTAATCTCACCCACAATCTGGCTCACCTTCTCCACCGAGTGGTTGATTGACTCCAGCGCCTCACTGCTCTTACCCACTAACTCATTGCCCTCATCTACACGGGCTTGGGTATCGTTACTCAACACATTGATCTCTTTTGCCGCATCTGCCGCACGCTGCGCCAGTGAACGCACCTCACCCGCCACTACCGCAAAACCACGGCCATGCTCACCCGCTCGCGCCGCCTCGACTGCAGCATTAAGCGCCAACAGATTGGTCTGGAAGGCGATACTATCAATCACCTCAGTAATCTGAGAAATTTTGCCACTGGAGGCCGCAATCTTCTCCATCGCAGAGGAGACCTCTGAAGCCACTTTTACCCCCCCTACAGAGTCCTGCTTGGCAGAGTCCACCAACTGACTGGCTGTTTCAGAGTTATCCGCATTCATCTTCACACTGCTGGCCATCTGACTCATACTGCTTGCAGTTTTTTCCAGCGAACGGGCCTGCTCTGAGGTGCGCTCCGCAAGATCCTCATTCCCCGCTGCAATACTCTCTGCATGGTTACGAATGCTGTCTGCTGAGTGGTTGACCTCACTCACCACCTTTCTCTGGTTTTGCAGCGAGTTATTGATCGCATCTTTTAGCGAAGCCAGCTGCCCCGGATACTCTCCATCAATGGTGCGGTTAAGGTCTCCATCAGCCACTGCCCCCATCACCTCACTCACCTGACCAATCACCAGCTGCATCGCATGCATGGCACGGTCTACATCAACACGAATCTGCCCCTCCACCTTCTCCGGCATACGGTACTTAAAGTCCCCCTGGACAATTGCACCCATCACCTCAGAGAGCGACTCACTCATCACCTGAAGCTCTGTCACTGCCGCATTGACGTTGGTGCTGAACACCTTCAAATCTCCCTTCAACTCGTGGTCTACCCGCAGATCAAACATCCCTCCTGCAACCCCCTGCATCACCCCGTTCACGGCAGAGAGTGCTCGTTGAGTTGAGAGGGTACTACTGTTGATGCTCTGCTTCAGCTGCCCCAAATCCCCCTTCAGATCAGCCGTCACTCGCCTATTGAACTCCCCTTCAGAGACTTGCGACATCACCTCAGAGATCTCTCGGATCGCGGATTGAAGCTCCTCCATCAACTGATTAAAGCTGCCCGACATCGACCCCACCTCATAACGACTCTGAATCAATGAGGGGTCGATACGCTGGCTAAAGTCACCACTACGGGTCACATTCGTGATGACTTGCATCAACTCACGCACCGGATGGGTAATGGAACGGACCAACAGGAAAGCACCACTCAATAAGAGCAGGAGCACCAGCAGGGAGAGCCCTAAAGTAATCCAGGTTTCGCGCTGTTTGGCATCCACAGCCTGCTCCAATAGACGGTCTATCTCCCCCACAACCGAGTGGTTTAGTGCCATAGCAGCCGTCACCACATAATTCCCTTCATCAAACAGGGTTTGAGACCCCAACAGCTCAAACACGGGGCTATCATCATCCTCCGTACGTACCAGCGCCTCAATGGTATCGGAGAACTGCAGCAGTCGTTTATTGAACGCCTGCTGAGGTTGTGAAAGCGGATCACGCAATACTTCATTCTGCTGATAGACCTTATCCAGCGAGCGGTTTACTTGATCACGCAACATCCCCAGTTGACCATAATAGACCCCCAACTCGGTGCGTTCATCAAAGGTCAGTGATTTCTTGACCAGACCACCCGCACTTTTTCCTCGGGCAATACTGGCTGCAGCGGTTACAGCAGGAATATGGTGGACCGTCAGCCCAATCAGATAGAGTGAATCCAGATCAGGGTCAATCACCAGCCCACTACGATCCCCTATTGTGGCTATATTTTCATGAACACGCTCAATCAATGCACTGAGATCGGCGTAGTACTGCTCAACTGGGGTTTTGACAACCTGCGCCTCCCCCTCTTCTGCCTCCTCTGCCTCTTCCATCTCTAACTCTAAATCAGAAAGCTCGCTCTCCTCCTCTTCGCTTTCCTCCTCTTCTTCTGTACCTTCATCTTCATCGACATTCACCAAGGCACTCACATCAAGCGTTCTCCACCCACCTTGCAGCCGCCCCCACTCGGAAACAATCTTTGGGTCAATGGCCTGCTGCTTATCTGAACCCAGCTGTTGGAGAGTCTGTGCGATTTTCTCCTCCAGCTGCTCTAGCTCGACCACCAAGCTCTCTTTCTCCTGTTTCAACACCGCTTTCACATAGAAAAAGTAGTTGGCTCGGTCTCGCACACCCAACGAATAAGGTTAGATTGTGATTCTCGCGCCCAAACACAGGCACTCCCATCA
>JABGQL010000047.1 GCA_018648825.1 Gammaproteobacteria bacterium | reverse complement strand
GGTGGCTTGATGGGATTCAGGTTCGAGAGTGTGAATTCTTAGGAAACTTCAGTTAAGTAGTTGCTACCCATAAAAACGATGAAGAATTGCCATAACCTGCTGCTCAATGGCGTTTCCCGCCCCTTCACCAAAATAATCTTGCAATCTTTGTGCCATTGGGGAAAATATTTTAAGAGACCTTGGCGCATAGATACCTGGATAACGGGGGTTATTCAACCCATCCAACAACACCGCCCACGCCTGTACAGGATCCCCCAGCCGTTGCAGATACTCAATATACTCTTTTCTGTAGGGCGTGTAGTTGGGTGATAGTCGAATCAACTGCTGATAACTCATACGAGTCACTGCCTCGGCAGGCTGCTCTGTTAAGTCAGAAAATTGACGAAAAAAACGTGCTCGCTCTAACCATTGCTCGGCAAGACCCTCACGACCTCTCTTTGCCTGATCCAACAGCCCCACTCCCTCGGTAAATAGTTTTTTCTGTAGTGCCGGGTGAGTTGAGTGAACCTCAACCGGGCTAAACTGAACTTCGCCTGAAGCGCCCTGTTTCACACGCTGAAAAATATTCAATTCTGATTGATGATGCTTCCCTTGCCACTGAACCCAACGCCTCTCAGCAGCCACTTGACGTCGCATCTTTTGCAGCATGATGCGACGAATCTTCGCCCGATCGACCCATCGGGCAGGGTATCCACTCCAGTAATTGGTCGATGCCAGATAGAGTCTATCCGCCTCTAGCCAATCTCGTTCCTCTACGGCTTCCAGAGCCTGCTGTGCCTTCCAGTCTGAGAGTGTAATACGCCCAAGAAACAGTATCGGCACCCCCACCCCCACAACCAACATCAAGTTAAAAATAAGCGGACGCAGCTGCTGGTTGAAGGTAAAAAGAGGGAGAGGTCGCGTCATCGTATCCTGTTGAAGCTTTGCCAGGTAGAGCCCCATCAAGATTAAGATTGCTGGAATATAGAGGTTGAAGGTAAGCGTGGTATGAAGCAATACAGCCCCCAACCCCATTGCCAAACCACTCACCTGTAACCGCTCCTCAATTGAGTATGAGTGATCTATAAAGCGATCCCACCAACGCAACACAATCCAACCAGTGATCCCTAACAACAGCAACAGCCCCGGCACCCCCTGCTCTTGCCACGCCTGCAGGTAGTCGTTATGCACAAAATATCTTCTACCATCGAGCGGATGCTGGAACTGGGAAAATTGTTGAGCAAAGGTACCCAAGCCACTTCCAAACCAAGGATTTTCCCACCCCATCTGCCAAGTGGCCTCCCAGATAATCCAACGCGGTTGAGCAGACATACCTAAACTGCTCAGTGCAAGTGATTCAATACGCTGCCATCCCCCCTGATGCACCCAGAAAGAGATCAGATAGGCGAGCATAACCAGTCCCAACAGCTGTATGATTTTTCGTTTGGACACCATTCTGACAAACAACAGTGACAGCAGCAGTAGCCCCCCAACCATTGCTAATCCCGCACCACGCCCCAGCGTCAACGCCACGCCCAAGGCCAGTACCAAGAAAACCACCCCCTGCTTCCACGCTATATTTTCCGCTTTACTCGGCATTAACATCTCTGCAGCCAAAGGAAATAGCAACAGATTCAACAATGCAGCGAGATTGTTATGATTAATAAAGGTCGCGCGGAAATTGCTATCTCCATTCAGCATCCAAAGCGCAAATCCATAGCCCACCAGCAACACCCCTAGCAGTCGTAGCCACCAAAGTAGCCGATGCCAGCCCCCATCAGATATAGGGTTCAGATAGGTTGCCAGATAGGCCAGTGGCAACCCAGCAATCCACCAGAAAAACTGCTGACTAATTGCCGGTGTCACACTCCACAGTACACTCAATCCAGCCCAAATCCACCAAGAGATAACCCAACCACTAATTGCACCACTCGCAAGCGGCTGTGGGTTACGGTATTGGACAGAGAGGCTATGGGCCACCCATACCGTCAACAATAGCGTGGTCAGTGTCAACACGCCCATAGTGGTCTGCCCCTGAAAAAAGAGGCTGGAAACAAATGCTAAAACCGCAAAAAATGGTGAAAGCGGAAAAGGTCGGCTCATCGTATCGCCGCTGATTTGATCATTTCCAGATAGGGCAACATCACACCCAGTGCCAACATCAGCACCAAACTACCTATCAGCGCCAGCATTAAGGGTTCAATCAAGGTATTGATATTATCCATAGTGTGGTTCACCTCTCGGTCATAGACAGTTGATACATGCTCTAACAGCTCATCAATCTTTCCTGTCTGCTCACCAACTCGGAATATTTGAATCACCATTGGGGTGAAAATTCCGATTTCACGCGCCGCCTGTGAAAAGGGGATACCCTCATCAATTCGTGCCTTGAATTCCAAGATTTTATTTTCATAATGAAGGTTACCTAACGTCCCCGCAACCAACTCAATGCCCTGAGAGAGCGGCACTCCTGACTTTGAGACCAGTGCCAGAGAACGGGTGAATTGGCTGAGGATACCTGTTCGGCTCATCTCCCCAAATACGGGGACACGCAATAGAACACGATCCCAAAACTCTCTCCCTTCTGGGGTTTTTCTGTGGGCAATATAAGCGGCAATCAACAACACGATACCCACCACAACCCAAACACTATAGTTAATAAAGAAGTCAGACGTGGCCATCAGGATCACGGTAGGTGTGGGCAGTTCACCTCCAGTGTTAGCCAACATTTCTGTAAAAGCGGGAATCACCCAGACACTGATCACCATCATCGCAGCAAGCGCTGCAATCACCATAAAGATGGGGTAGCGCAGCGCTGACATCATCTTATCCTTGAAGCCGGCCTCTTTCTCTACATGCTCTGCCAAATGGAGGAAAATCTCATCCATCTTTCCGGTCTCTTCTCCGGTACGCACCATCTGTACGAAGAGTGGAGGAAAGATTTTTGGGTAGCGCTCCAGTGAGTCAGAAAAACGGAACCCCTCTTCAATATTTTCGGTGATGTTTAACAGGGCACGTACCAACCCTTGATGACGAAAGGTCTCAACAATATCCCGCATTGCAATATTGATCGGTACCCCTACATGCAGCATGGCATAGAGCTGGCGACACAACAGGGAGAGATCTTGTGGCGTTACCGGAACCTGATCATGAAACCAGTCAGCTACGGCCTGTAATTGACTCCGCCCTTGGTCCATCTTCACCAACTCAATCTCTAACGGCGTAACCCCCATTGCCCCCAGTTTACTGGCAACGGTATTAACAGAGTCCGCCTCCATGACCCCCTCCTGCAGTGCGCCAGCCTGATCGCGTCCTCGGTAGGTGAAATTAGCCATGCGTTAACCCCCCCCTGTGGTGGGTACATTGATCAGAGCGAGACATCATCCATCACTCGCATCACCTCTTCCACACTGGTGGCCCCCGTTAACAGTAGCTCCTTGGCTCCATCGATCAGGCTGTGGTAGTTCTTATTTGCTCGAACATGCTGCTCAAAGGCATTCATATCCTCGCGGTTGAGATCCTCCTTCAGTTCATGATCAATCTCGATCACCTCAAAGATGCCGATACGTCCACGATACCCGGTATGTTCACAGGAGGCGCACCCCCCCCCTTTGAGAAAGGCTTGTACGATATCCTCCTCTTTGAACACCAGATCAATCCACTCCTGCTCATAGGGTTCCAGCACCTGCTTCTTCTGGCAGTGGGGACAGACCCGTCGCACTAACCGCTGAGCAACCACTAATTTCAGTGTTGCCGCAAGCAGATAGCCCTGCCCACCCATCTCGATCATTCTGGATACGGTACTCACAGCATCATTGGTATGGAGTGTGGAGAAGACCAGGTGGCCTGTCATTGCTGAACGCAGCCCCATATCCATACTCTCTTCATCACGGATCTCACCAATCAGAATCACATCTGGATCTTGGCGTAATACGGAACGCAGCACCGCATTAAAATCGAGTCCAATTTGTGGGTTAATCTCTACCTGATTAACCCGAGGTAGCTTGTACTCCACTGGATCTTCAACCGTAATAATCTTCTCGCCGGGGTTATTGCGCTCATTCAACGCCGCATAGATGGTGGTGGTTTTGCCACTACCTGTGGGGCCGGTCACCAGCACCATGCCATGTGGGCGCTTCACCTGATGACGAAAACGTGTCGTCAACTTCTCAGGCATACCCAAAATCTCCAGTGAAAGGAGCCCTTTGCTCTGATCCAGCAGACGCATCACAATAGATTCACCATCCTGAATCGGCATAGTCGAGAGACGCACATCCAGTTCTCGATCCGATACATTCAGACTGAAGCTGCCATCCTGTGGCATTCGTACCTCAGCAACATCCAGCCCAGCCATGGTCTTCAGACGGGAGGCCAGTACTGGGGCAATACTGCGCTGCGTCATCACCCGCTCGTGCAGTACCCCATCCACTCGGGTGCGAATGCGCAGCACCTCTTCATCTGGCTCAATATGGATATCGGATGCACCGAGACGGACTGCACGTTCAAAAAGCAGGTCTACCATTCTGGAGGTCGGTGCATCCGCAGCGGATGCACCCTGCTGATTCTGTAGCTTTAGCTCCACCCGCTTAGGGGCGCTACGATCAGAAGACTCCACCTCAATGCGCTGTGCCACCTTCTCAATCTCAGCATCATTACTGTAATAGAGGTTGTGTATACGGTTCAGACTTTCAGAGGCTACCAGCACCGGACTCAACGGTAACGGCAACACTTGGGCCAATACATCCAGCGCATTGAGGTCTGATGGATCACTCATCCCCACTACCACGCTGTCTGCAGCGACCTCTAATGCAATCGCACGATAGGTACGTGCGTGCGACTCTGGAATCATCCGCACCACATCAGGGTCCATACTGTACTGTGAGAGGTTCACCAGAGGCACATGTAACTGCTCTGAGAGGATCTTCAACATATCCTCCTCTGCAACCAACCCCAAGCGTAGTGCTACATCACCAAAACGCCCTGGAGTATGTTGCTGTTGATCCAGAACTCGGTTGATCCCCTCTTCATCAAGAAGCCCCGCATCAACCAGTGCCTTACCCAGCTTATTGGGGACTCTTCTATTTGGCTGCATTGCTCATTATCCCCTTTTACTGCAGCGCATCACTGCCCAACTTTTTTCGCACAAAGTTCAATGCCTCGGTTTTTAGACGTCCGCTACGATACGCCTTCTCATAATAGCCTCTGGCCTCTTTCTCCTTGCCCATAGAGTCTAGTGCAACCGCCAACCCCATCGACCAGACCCCATTTTGGATATCACTTTGTAACAGTGTACGATAGAGCTGAATCGCTTTTGGGTGTGATTTTTGCTGCTGATAGAGTGCCGCCAGCAGAGCCATACTGTCGGTGGATTGTTGTAGATAAGCGCTGTTCTGCTCTAACAAGAGAACGGCTTGATCTAGTTGTCCTGTTCGCATCAACACCCGTGATTTCAGTTGTAGCAGCAGTGGACGATGCGGAAAGTGGCTCAAGCCCAAATCAATCTGCTGCGATGCCTTCTGGTTCTGTCCACTGGAGAGCAGCAGTACTGAATAGGCCTCAATCGCGCCACGGTGCTGAGGCTGATGGGTCACCGCTTGAAGTAGATGCTTCTCTGCTGCTGCTCGATCTCCCACCTTGAGTGCCTTCACCGCTTGGCTGTATGACTGCTCAGCCAATGCTGTGGCCGATGGAGGCAACACCTCTTTCTTCAATGGCTTTGGTTCATTTGCTGGTTTTTCATCCTCTTTACTCTCTTTAATAAGAGGCAACTCGATCGGTAACAGGTCATGAATCAAGACCACAGCAGCCTGTTCAGCAACCACCTTCTCAACAGGGGGTTGGGATTGGGATTGATTTATGGCCTTTTTGGCAAGTTCAAACTGTGCCATCTTCTCAGCTTGTGCTAACTGTTCAAGCAAGGGTAACTCTGGCTTGGCCGCTGGTTTTAGCTTTTTTTGAGTAGGGACAGGAGCAACCACAGGCTGAGCTGCTGCCGTCTCTATAGGCTTCACCTTACTCTTTGACTCTTGTAGTTCTCGTGGCTGCGGTGGTTGTTCCTCCTCTCCTTTTTCTACACGCTGAGTGGCAGCCACAACGGCAGGGGCATCTACCTGTACCTGAACCTTCTCACTATCCTGTTTCTCAAACCAACGCTCTCCGGCGACAAACAGTGCTGCAAGCAACAGCAGGCTTCCCACCCATTTTAGTAGCTGCTCTCCAGTGATACGTTGCAACCAACCTCGCTTAGGCAGGTCACTCACCACCGGAGCCGCTGTCTCCTTCACAAAGGTAGACGAAGCCTGCCCTTGAACAGGATGTTCTCCCCCTCTCTGTTTTAGATCTTGCAACATGGTATTGATGACACTCATTGTATTCTGCCCTTAATAATCGCCTACAGTAACAGAAGAGCCAGCAACAGCGCAGCGGCTCCCAACAGTAGCATCCAGAGACCGGTCGAAATCCAGGGCAGCTTGTATGCCGCATCGGTATCTTTCACTGCTGCTCGAACATGCCCTTTACTGACTCGGTACTTCCCTTTTCCATAGGTCAGCAGCAGAGCCTTATGAGCAAGAATATTGAGTAGGCGCGGTTCACCTCTGCTGCCCTGAAAAAGCAGGCGCATCGCAGTTTGGGTAAACAGAGACTCTCCACGGTGTCCCGCAACATTGAGGCGGTGATCTATATACTTTTCGACACGTTGCAGACTGAGCGGGGAGATTCGGCTACTAAATACTACGCGCTGGTGGAGTTGGCGCAATCGCCCCTGTTCCAATCGATAATCAAGCTCAGGCTGACCAAACAGTACCACCTGTAACAGTCTATGTTTCTCCGTCTCCAAATTGGTTAGCAGGCGTAGCGCTTCCATAGTCTCATCGGGTACTGCTTGTGCCTCATCAACCACCACCACATAGAGTTTCTGTGGGAAATTTAGCAATAGCTGATCTTGAATCTGCTGCAACTGAAGCGCTTGAGAGGTCTCCGCTTCTAGCTCCAGATTGAACTCTCTTAGAATAGAGCGGTAGAGCTGATCTGGGGTCAACGGTGGATTGGGGAGATAGGCAACCTCAAAGGGTTTTCCTAAATCATTGACCAGCTTCCGGCAGAGCAGCGTCTTTCCCGTCCCCACCTCCCCAGTAATCTTGATAAACCCTGCACCATCATCAATCGCAAGCAGCACCGTGCCTAAGGCATCATGGTGTGTAGGGCTGTCGTAATAGTAATCTGTATCTGGGGCCAGATTAAAAGGGGCTTCATTAAGCCGAAAGTGATCCAGATAGAGCCCCTCTGAGGAGGCGTTACGTCTGCTCACTGAATACTCAGCCTCTTGAAGCGTTGTGCCGTCTGCTTCAGCTCGTTACGCCAGCTCTCCTGCCCTCGAATTACCGTAGGTTTCAACAGAATCACCAACTCCAACTTTTTGACTGCACTACGCTGATGCTTAAAGAGGTTACCTGCTACAGGCAAATCACTGGCACCGGGGGTAGAGGCATCATCCTGCTTTTGGCGACTTTTCATCAATCCACCAATCACCACTACCTGACCATCTTGTGCAATAACGATACTGTCTGACTCACGTACACTGCTCTTAGCCAGTGGAACGGAGGTGGTGGTGTTATTACCGGTAGGGAGATTCTTGCTACCATCCACCACCTCAACCACTGAGGGGTGTACATGCAGCACCACCTCACCCGTCTGGTTAATTTGTGGGGTCACATCCAATGAGATACCCGAGAAGAATGGGGTTAGCTCAACATCTTGGGAGGTGGTTGCTGTGGTACCCGTGGTTGTAGTAGTACCAATATCGGTGACATAAAACTCATCCGTACCCACCTTGATTACCGCTTTCTGGTTATTAATGGTAGAGACCCGCGGACTGGAGAGCACACGCACCGCCCCTTGAGTCTTCAACAGCTCAATCATCGCGGTAAAATCATTAAAGTTAAATGCCAAACCAAACACTCCACCAAAGGCTGCGGTATCCAGTGCTACTTGAGCAAATTTTCCAACTGCGGCAGTCGAGGTGTTGACCAAACCACTATCCAGCACACTGCCACTGCTTCCACTCTGCCCTGCGACAATGGAGCTTCCTGTTTTTGGTTCAAACATCGTAGACCAGTTAATCCCAGATTGAGAGCCATCATTCAGCTCCACCTCTAGAATCTTCGCCTCTAAAAGTACCTGACGACGCAGGTTAGTCTGCAAGCTGCCTAAAAACTGCTCTACTGATCGCAGCTCCTTGGGCATAGCATGAACCGCAATAACCCCAGTTTGAGGGCTGATCACCACTTTGCGTCCCTCTGCAGTCCCTACAATATTTAACAAAGTTTGCTGCAGCTCAGTCCAGAAGTCGGCTTTGGTAGTGGTCGAGATATCACTACCAGAGATTGCATTGTTGTCCTGCGTGGAGAGCTGTCCAAAACTGACCGTGGTACGAGAGGTTCCATCTCGGCTGATGTTGAGGTAATCAATCTGAAAGATCTGTGTACGAATACTGGAGGGCAAGATCATGTAGCCCCCGGTGATAGGCTGGTAGTCATACCCATAAACACTTTTCACCGTCTCCAACACCTCTGGTACGGTGACTGACTGCAGTGAGAGGGTAATCGTCCCCCCCTTGATACCGGGAGAGAGCACAATCGAGTAATCGGTATCCTCAATCAGCCCCATAAAGAAATCATCCGCAGATAACTCTTTCACCTTTACATTGAACCGAGGCTCTAGATTGATTGCTGGCTGATCAGGCACATCTACGGTTAACGGTGGCAACAGGGCTTGGTTAATCACAACAGGGATATCCTGATGGATTACAGCAGTCTGTTCCATTGCTACTGGCTGGGCCTCTTGCAGAATGGCATCCATCTCACGCTGTACCGATGGATATTCCTCCACAGGAGCGTTAGAACAGCCAGAGACAATAAGCAGAAGCGGAAGAAGAGCTGAGATTAGGCGCATAGCTAGGGCTGCCTCCAGCCACTTTTTACCCCGATTGAGGGGAACAGTGAAACCTTGATCTGTCTATCGCGATTACCCAACACCACCCACCCAGGGGCTATCTCCATCACACTCATTGATTCTCCAATCTTGTCACCCACGCTGTAACGCTTGCCGTTAATCATGGCCACAGGCTCTCTGGCACCCGTTAAAATGTATCCCAGCGTATACTCTTCTGATACAGCGAAGTGTACCTCTTTTTGCTGCTGAATATTGAGTGGGCGCGTTGGGTCCAACAACGGTTGAGATAGAACCTCCTGTGCGCTGAACAGCAGCACTAGAGCAGCCATTGAACAATTTTTATGGTTCATTTCGGATCACTCCACTCATGGTTGAATCAAGAAGAGTCGAGCCTCAATCTGCGCATGGGGGTACACACCCACCACATAATCGAGCTTTTTCCACAACACCTGGCCGCTTACTGCCTCAACCCTTTGAAGGAACTCATATGCCTCTTGAAAGCTTGCCTCAAATGCGATTTCGAACCCACTGACACCTTCAACACGTTCTGTCATCTGTTCCAGCTGATCACGCTCCTCTGCACTCCAGCCCTGCTCATTGATCCGCTGCAAGCGCAACAGATTCAGCCCCTCGGTGTAGTTCACGAGGTTTTCTACTTGGCTCTGCTGTAGAGCGCCACTCTGCTGTTGGTCCGTCTGTTTTTGAGCCAACTGCTGTTTGAGCTGCTCGATCTGAGCCTGTAGCTGCTGTTGCTGTCGATGCAATGCTGGTTGCAACAGAGCGCTACGCTCCTTCTCTAGCGAAGCCTGCTGATGCTGCATCGCATCCACCGTCTGCTCCATATGTATCCGCTGCTGAGTTAGCTGCTGATGAGCACCAACGGTGTTTTTCACTAACAGTAGCCACACCAACAGCAGTAGTCCGGCCCCTGCTGCGGAGACCACCATCCGATCCCGATTTTCAACCAGATCAAAACGGCGTAATAGACGGCGTAGCTGGATCACGGATTGACCTCCACTTCCGTCTGTTGGAGCTGCGCTTGGAATACCACCGGCATTGGGTAGACAATAGAGTCCCCCAACTGTTGCTGTTGTTGGGTGGAGAGTTTCTGTAGCTCCCACTGTAAAGCATCCCCTCCTCCTGCCTCCTTCATCGCAGAGAGGTAACTGGAAGCCTGATCCGCACGTTCAGCCCTACCCGTTATCGTAAGCTGCAGTTTCTCATCTTGCTTGATATGGAAAGCGGTCAGGTAGGTATCCTCATTGGTAAGTTGTGCCAACTGCTTAAGCACAATAGAAAAAGGTTGAGTCGACTGCTCTAACGTACGCCGCCCCGGCTCAATACTCTGCTGCAGACGATACTTTTCACGCTTAAGCTGTTGTAATTTTTTATTTTCACGCTCTAACGTCACCCGATCTTTATCAATCCTCTTTTGGATTTGGTTGTTTACTGTTGAGAGATCATCAATCTGTTCTTGGTAGGCTTCCACCTCCTGTCGTAACAGGTGATTATTGCTCATTAAACTGGCCGCATAAATCAATCCGCCCAGTAACAATAGCAGCAACAACAGGGTGCCCACTCTCCACCAACGCCAACCAGGTGCGCGTAGCATCCCCTCATCAAATAGATTAACCCTCTGCACCCCCTGTTTTACCCCCTCTCGACTCATACTAGCGGCTCCTCTTCACCACAAGCAATACCGAAAACAGTCAGGCAACGGCTATCCATTGGACAGAGAGTAAAGCGCTCTGGCTTCAGTCCAATATTATCTTCTAAAGCGTCCATCACCTTGGGCATCGATGCAATAAATTCGGGAACCAACAGGTGCTGTGCTCGCCCCCCCTTGCAGTTGTGCTCACAAAATATAAAAAAGCGGCTCACCTCATCAACCAGTCGCTCGGGCCAAGTACGATCCTCCTCACCACTGCCTGAACCTGGCAGATGTTCCTCTCCTGAGTTCAGTTCACGAATGCGGTAGATTTCACCGTCAAGCATGTGAATCAGGTAAGATTTTTGTTGAAACAGCATCATCAGTAGATAGGGTTCTGCTGGGTTCAGTTGAGCAGCAAACAGACTGCGCAATGAGAGTTCTGTGGTCACAATCGACTCGACACGAAGCCCTGCATCATTGGCAATTTCTGCATCTCGTTGCAACATCGCGGTATCTGCAACAACCGCAAAGGTGAGTTGAGCCGCAGCCCCCTTTTGACCTGGCATCGGATAGGAACGCACCGTAGAGCGCTCTACATCTAGCCCCACCACCAGATCTTTCACCTTCCAGCGCAGTGCTGCATCCATCTCACTCTCATCAACCTGCGGGGTAGGTACCTGTAGTAGTTGATAACTGCCGGGGCGAATGACAATAGTGGTTGGCAGGCCACGCAACCTCAATTTGGATGCCAGTTGATCCAGCTGTTGCAGTTGCGCTTCAGCACCCTCTGCTACAATAAACTCAGTAACAACTGAGATGGCCTCACCTGCTGCTTTTCTCTTCTCTTTGGGGTAGGCAATGGCAAAACCATCATCATAGAAAGAGAGTCCCAACCCCGGCCTGCACGGGAGTTCTGCTGATCTGGTTAACAATGCATCCATGGAAATGGTGAAAAACGGCGCTCTTCTCTTCTGTTTTCTTGATTAATCAACAGCATAAATCATTTTTTACACAACGGAAAGTAGATATCCTCTATACTGACTTCTTTTCATAACTTTCTGACAATTCAACACCTCAGATGAAACTTCTATCACTCTTTGCCCTCATTTTGCTGCTATTTGGTTGCAGCGACTCCAGCCCCGATTCAAAGGTAGCGAAGCATATGCCAGCCCCAGAACTGGAGGGCATTTTGGTCACCTCTTCTGCACCGGTAGCGATTGCGAATTTACAAGAACAGAGCGTATACCTCTACTTTCTGCCCATCGACTGTGAAACCTGCTGGAAGACGCTGGTGCAGGCTGAGAAACTGCGAGAACAAACGCTTGTCGTTGGAGTGGTAACCAGTACAGACAACTTTGCGGTCTATGAGAAGGCCCGTAGCCACTTTCTCAATCTGTTGCCTGTCTATGCCGACCATGATGAGAATATTGCCTATGATTATGATGTGGAACAGTCCCCTCTCTGGGTGACTATTGAAAATGGCCTGATCACTTCACGTAGCAGAACTGCTCCAACAGCAGTTGGTTTGGCCCAATAAAAAACCCTACAGCGCATAGTAGTGAGTCGCTGTAGGGTTTTTATTGATTTTGGCTGACGTTAGAAACCGTAGTTCAACTGTGCCTGCCACGCATCATTGGTATTGATGTCAGAGTCTTTATGTTCTACAACCAGGTCCAGCCCTTCTGCCAAATTGACCGTTCCTGAGAGCATATTCCACTGTTCTGCACTCATAACCTTAGTCTCTTGTCGTCCTACCGCAACTCCAGCGTCACGACCCGCAACAGTAAATGCGTAGGCTGCCTCAATATTGGTGGCATCAGCGGTTCCATCACTATCAATCATCTCAGCAAACAGGCTGAAGTCACCAATCCCATAGCTGGCAGCAATTTGATTTGCACTCTTTGCTCCTGCATTCTTTATATCGCTAATATGTCCCGCAGTAACCGCTAGGTCACCCATCGCATAAGTGGCAGCAATTGAGCTAATATCATCATCAACTGCACCGGTTATTGTCAAGTTTTCACCTACAGGGGCCTCCACCATAATCTTGGTAGAACCGCCAGTATCCCCAATATTTTTGGTCATGGAGTCACTGATCATGTTGGTTGAAAAATCCCCAAACGGATGTCCACCCGTACCTACCGTAATGGCAGCTATCGAGGTGTTATAGGTAACAGACACTTCATCTAAACCGATATCACCAAAGGAGTCGCCATCAGCGTTTGCATCAGTTGTTTCTACTGCTTTCAGCTTTGCATAGCCCGTTACATCCTCATTAATCTGAGCGGTAGCTTCCAATTCAAAAGTCGCTACAGAGCCTGCGCCCCCTTCGGCCATATTTAGCTCAATGGCTCCTCCCCACGTGACATTGTCTATCCCAGCCGTATGTTGAGTGTGCATCTCATGCTGTTCTGTTTGTGCCGCTTTCATCTTGGCTATCTCTGCCTGCATTGCAGCGACCTGCGTCTGCAGTGCTTGCAGGGTCTTCTCCATCTCTTCTGTCTGACCCGCTGATGCAGCCCCTGAAACTGCCATTGTTGCCGCTACAGCCAAACTCAACACACGATTTTTCATTATCAACCACTCCTAAAATAGAACAATTACAGTAAAATGTGCGCGGATGATAATCGTTTTCATTTGCATTGTAAATGACAAATTCAACTACGTCGTAGCGAGGCAAACAGCGATAAAAAGAAGATCACCACCGCTGTAGTAACAATTGCAGGCCCTGTTGGAACATTCCACAGCATCGACAGATTAAGGCCACCTGAAACAGATACCCACCCCACCAACACCGCACCAAGGGCCATCTGTTCGGGGGTGCGACTGAAGTGGCGTGCCGCTGTTGCAGGAATAATCAGCAGTGCTGTCACCAGTAACATCCCGATCATCTTCATTGCCAGTGCAATCACCACCGCAACCAGCACCATAAATAGCAGTTGCAGGGGAATCACCGCTACCCCCTCTGCCTCGGCCAACTCTTCATCGACCGTGATCGCAAGCAGCGGCCTCCAGAACCAGAGCAGTACCATCAACACCAGACCTCCCCCTGCGTAGATCGAGCAGAGATCATCCACCGCAACCGCCAGTAGATCGCCAAACAGATAGCTCATCAAGTCGACCTGTACCCAGGTCATCATACTGATCACCAGCACCCCCAGCGCCAGTGCTGCGTGCGACAAGGTACCGAGTATGGCATCACTGGCAAGCTCTTCTCTGCGCTGTAACAGAAACAGCAGCAGCGCAATGGAGAGCGCCACCATCAGCACCCCCAAGGTTAGGTTGATCCCCAAGAGAAAGCCGAGGGCGATACCGAGCAGTGCCGAGTGCGACATGGTATCCCCCAGATAAGACATCCGTTTCCAGACCACAAAACAGCCCAACGGCCCGGTCACCATCACAATACCCATCCCGCCCCAGAAGGCGCGCCAGAAGAAGTCATCTAGCGCAAGTAGTTCAGTGACTCCAGCCATAAAAGAGGCCACTAATGATGCCCTCCATCACACGCTTCAATCTCACCTGAGAGATTGTGTTGGTGGTCATGGTGATGTGAATAGACCGCCAGCACTCCACTCTCCCCCTGTCCAAATAGGCGTAAATACTCTGGATGGGCTGAGACATCTGCCGGATGCCCCTGACAACAGATATGGTGATCCAGACAGACCACACGGTCAGTCGATGCCATCACCACATGCAGGTCGTGGGAGACCATCAATACAGCACACCCATATTGGTCTCGGATCTGCCCAATCAAGCGATACATCTCGGTCTCCCCTAGATAGTCGACACCTTGAACCGGCTCATCCAACACCAGCAACTCTGGGTTGCGTAGCAGTGCTCGGGCCAGCATCACCCGTTGGAACTCTCCGCCAGACAGGTTAACCACAGGAGACTCCATCAAATACTCTGCTCCAGTCAACTGCAACGCAGCAGTAATCTCTGGCTCACTATAGCGGGCGGTCAAAGTCATCATTCGACGCACATTCAACGGCAGTATAGGGTCAATCGTAACTCGCTGTGGTAGATACCCCACCTGCAGTTTAGGCCGTCGTGTAACCTCACCAGAGGTCGCTTTCACCATCCCTAATAAAACACGCAACAGCGTCGTCTTGCCTGCACCGTTGGGGCCTATGATGGTTACAATTTCGCCACGGGAGACCGTCAATGAGACCTGTTGCAGCAAGCTGCGTCCTGCACGTCTCAAGGTTAGGTCTGTTGCCTGAAGTAGCGTCTCTTTATCCATCTGCCTCAATCTAGTTCAATCTGATTTATTGGGAAGCAGCTCATATATTATGGTTCTTTAACTCCCCTCCTCCTGTCAGGGGGAGGGTTAGGGAGGGGGTTAAGTGCCTGATTATGCACCCTACCCCCATCCCAACCTTCCCCCTCAAATGGGGAAGGAGCCAAACTGCTCCACAGCGTTTATCAATCACAGTATCATAGGGGGCTTACACCTCCCCAATCCAATTGCTCGGGAGTTATACCATATCCCGGATCTGGAGACCCAGCTGTGCTTAAAAAGTTACCCCTTATCGTCCTATTCAGCCTTGCATCACTCTGCAATTTTTCTATAGCTGTGGCTATAACCGACACCAAACCACTACAGGTGGTGGTCTCTAGCAAGCCCTTTCACTCTCTGGTGGCTGGAGTCATGGCTGGAACGGGCTCCCCCACGCTACTGATCCGTGGCAGCCACTCTCCACATAACTATGCACTAAAACCAAGAGATGCCCAGCAGCTGCAGGATGCCGATCTGATCTTCTGGGGGGGGCACCATATTGAACCTTTCCTTGAAAAACCTCTACAGAGCCTTGCTGCCAACACCCCCGTACTCTCTTTTGATACGGTTCAGAAGATCACACAACTGCCTGTTCGCGAAGGCGTGATTTGGGGAGAAGAGTCACAACACGACGATCACGCTCATCATACTCATGAGTCGATGGACCCCCATATCTGGCTCGACCCCTTGAATGCAAAAGAGTTGGTTGAGAGCATCGCCGCCACACTCAGCCAGATAAACCCACAGGCAGAAAAACAGTATCGAGAAAATGGCGATCGGTTACAACAGAGGCTAGAGGTGCTCCACCAGGAGTTGCAACAGCAGATGCAACCACTGGCTGGAAGAGCTTTTATGGTCTATCACGACAGCTATCAATACTTTGAGAAACGCTATCACCTACAGACTGTCGGAGCGGTGACGCAGCATGTTGAGCATGGCAGCAGTGCCGGGGCACTACAGCAAGTGCGTAGACAGATTGCAGCGCACCAAATTCGCTGCATCTTTAAGGAACCCCAATTCTCCTCGCGACTGGTACAGGTTGCGGCGGAAGGGAGTCATGCGCGTATCAGTGTACTCGACCCTATCGGTGCAAATCTGATTCCTGGAGCTGACCTCTATTTTCAGCTTTTGAGAAATATCAGCCGCTCACTACGCTCTTGTCTATAAGGCTACTTGCCTTACACCAATTAGACCAAGGCGACACTCTTCACCTGCACATAGAGTGATTTTCCGGGAGAAAGATCTAACTGAGAGGCTGATTTTCGAGTGACTCGGGCCAGCAACGAACTCCCCTTTAGGTTGAGCCGTACCACCACCTGCGCACTCCCCTCAAGTGCGATCTCATCGATCGTCGCAGCAAAAATATTAAGAATACTGGTCTCGGTTTGGTGGTGTAGGGTTAGGCTCACATCCCGCGCCAACACCCGCAGTCGCACAGGGGTTCCAATCTCTAGCGCCCGATGAGCAACGGCAAAACGTCCGCCACTGAATGAGATATAGGTCAGGTCAAAGGCTTCATCATGGGCCTCCACCTTTGCCTCAATCAGTGCTGCGGCTTCATCTCCATGGGCAATCGATAGATCCAACTGGGTCATCATCTCTGCAACCGGGCCACTCCCTGTAACCACCCCTCGCTCCATCAACACCAGATGGTCGGCCAAACGGGCGATCTCATCCATGGCGTGGCTGACATAGAGCACCGGAATCTGAAGCTCCGTATGCAGCCGCTCTAGATAGGGCATGATCTCCTGCTTTCGATTGTGGTCAAGCGCAGAGAGCGGCTCATCCATCAGCAGCAGTTTAGGGCAGAGCGAGAGTGCACGAGCAATCGACACCCGCTGCCGCTCCCCCCCGGAGAGCTGATGGGTACTACGCTGTAACAGGGGGGCGATATCCAGCAGTTGAACCGCCCGATCCAGCGCAACACAGCGCTTCTCAACGGGGATACGTTTCAGCCCATACTGCAGATTCTGCATCACATTGAGGTGGGGAAATAGGCTCGCCTCTTGAAACACATAACCGATGGGGCGCTTATGGACTGGAAGCGCACGTCTCCCCTGCTGCCACACCTCTCCATTGACGATAATATCCGCCTGATCCAGAGGCTCTAGCCCAGCAACTGCCCGCAACAGTGTAGTCTTACCACAACCTGAGGGGCCGTAGATCCCCGTCACCCCGGATGCAGGCAATGCCAGATCGACATCCAACAGAAAACCCTCTCTCTCCAGCTGAAATTTTGCCTCAATCACTGTTTTGTCTGCATTACTGAAAAGTGGCGGTTGGCGCTATAGACCAGCAGCAATAGCAAAAAAGAGAACAGCAGCAAGCCACCAGAGAGCAGGTGGGCCTGACCATACTCCAGCACCTCGACATGATCATAGATGGCGATAGAGAGTAGCTGTGTCTCACCCGGTATATTCCCACCAATCATCAATACCACTCCAAACTCTCCGAGGGTGTGTGCAAAGCCGAGCACCATTGCACTGAGAAAGCCGGAACGAGCCAAGGGTATAGCCACAGTAAAGAAGCGGTCGAGTGGTGAGGCGCGCAGAGTAGCGGCCACTTCCAATGGACGACTACCGATTGCTGCAAAGGCATTCTGTAGCGGTTGTATTACAAAAGGCATAGAGTAGATCACCGAGCCAACCACCAGCCCTGCAAAGGTAAAGGGAAGCGGCGCACCACCGATGGTCTCAATCAGTGAGCCGATCGGCCCCTCTCGTCCCAGTGCGACCAACAGATAGAAGCCCAGCACGGTGGGGGGCAATACCAGTGGCAGCGCGATCACCGCCTCTAGCAACACCTTAAAACGCCACTGCGTTCGCGCCAACCACCACGCCAGTGGGGTACCCAGCAACAGGAGAATCAAAGTACTGATGGTTGCCAGTTTGAGGGTCGTCAGCAGTGCTGTTAGATCGTTTTCTGTCAGCCCAATTGCATCAATCATGGGGGGTACGATACCCATAACTGCGGATGATCTCCAGACCCACATCACTGCGTACAAAATCGATAAAGGCGCTGGCAACCGGGTGCTCACTCAACTGTACCGCTTGCTGCTCAATGGGACTATAGAGTGACTGTGGCACCAACCAGAATGACCCCGTTTGCTGCTTGGCTTGTGAGTAGGCAACCAGTCCCAGCTCTGCATTTCCACTCTTTACAAAGTGGAACGTCTGCCCAACGTTCTCCCCTCTCACCATTCGCCCACGTAGTTTTCCGATCAATTTTCGTTTCTCAAGCAGCTGCTCTGCTGCCTTTCCATAGGGGGCAAGTTTGGGGTTAGCTACAGCAAGATAACGGAAACCACCCTGAGTTAACACACTCCCTTGGTCATCAATCAGATCTGCTTTGGGACTCCAGAGCACCAGCTGTCCCAAGGCGTAGGTGAAACGGCTACCCAAGCGTGCGACACCCTCCTCTTCCAAACGCTGAGGACGTAGGCTATCTGCTGCAAAAAAGAGATCGAAAGGAGCGCCATGATGTATCTGGGCGTAGTGTTTTCCAGTAGATCCCACACTGAATTTAACCTTGTGTCCGCTATCTGCTTCGAACTGCTGCCCCAATGCCGTTGCTGCGGTAATAAAGTTACTGGCAACAGCAACTCGAATCTCTGAGGCCTGCGCCAGGCCCACCGTCCACAGGCCACACAGCAGTGCAATGGTGCGTAGCATACTCTTTCTCAGCCTTCTTTTACTCTGAGACACCAAACCAGAAGGCCTCATCCTTCTCCAGAAACATCTCAGCAGGCATCATGTGGGTACCATCACAGGAGAAGTTAACCTCGACCAGACCACTGATAATATTCAAGGTACCGGTTCGCAGATAGACCACATCATCGGCCTTACGCAGCTCTCGAAAACGCTCCAGAATGGGGCGCACCATATCGGTCATCACCTTGGCATTCTCTGGGTAGGCACGACGAGGGTAGACCAGGCAGATCGATGGGTCGAGAATCTCATTCAGCACATGGGTGTGTTCATCATAAGGGTCTTCCATCACCCATAAGGTGGCGCGTGAACTGGAGAAGCGTAAGGAGACACGAAATATTCCCCGCTCAACCACCAGCTCATCCAGGATATTGATCACATCATCGATATACTCATCAATCGCTCTTGGAACAAAGCGCTGGTGAAACAGCTGCTTTCGGATAGCTGGATCACCTTTAATTTGACGCCAAGTTGCCTCGGGAAAGAGTGCATGCTCCTCTTGCGGCAGTCGCCGCAGATCAAAATCTCCGATAATGTAACCACGTACCTCACACCCTTCGATCACAGGCTGAATCGCGGTGATACAGCTACGGTGGAGTGAGGAGCTGATATAGACTTCGGTTAACTGTAACTGCGCATTACACGCTTTGTTGATATAGGGCAGCAGCAGCTCATGATGGATCTTCTGGTTTTTGGCGGCATCCTCACTGCTCATCACTGCGCTGTATGGATTGGCTTCAGGCGTTACAGCATAGAGCCGCTCACAAAATGAGAGGTCTGCCCAGTGCTGTACAGAGCGCCCCAAAAGGTCGCTGAGTTTGTCCATATCCTCCCAAAGCGGATAGGCCTGCTGTGCCAGATCACCCAATACAGGAGATAGAAAATCGACCAGCAGTTTGCGACGAGCTTGGATAGTATCGGACAACGATGAGTGCAAGAGAGGTTCTCAGAAAAGGTAGTTTGGTTTAAACAGCTATTATTGTTTCTTTCCCCTGTTCCTTGCAAGCTGGTTTCAGTACTATTATAGGTAATGTCCTCTATTTTTGAGATCAATCTTCCTGTTAATCAGGGAATGATAAAAACATTTGAGTGCAGTCGCCAAGAGTCGATTCTGCAAGCAGGGCTACGTGCCGGACTGCCGTTGCGCTATAAATGCACTAACGGAAGCTGTGGAGAGTGCAAAACTCAACTGATCGAGGGTGAGGTACGCACCATCGGTCATCAGGACTTTCATCTCTCTCCACAAGAGCAGCAGCAGGGGTGGTTTCTCTCCTGCACCCATGCCCCTAAAAGCACACTAAATATTGCAGCCCCGATGTTCAATACCGTGCAACAAATTCCTCACCAGTGCATTCAAGCCAAGGTTAAGAAGATCTCTCTGGTAGATAAGAAATTGGCAATTCTTACATTGCGTACACCACGCTCCAACACCTTTCAGTTTTTAGCAGGGCAAAATGTGGTGCTCTCACACCACTACACAGAGCGCTGTTACCCCATTGCCAGCTGCCCCTGCAGTGGTGGAGAGCTAGAATTTCATATTCGTAACCGTGATTCTGATCCATTTTCTCAACGACTCTTCAACACACTAAAACGGGGGGAAACAGTTACCATTAAGGGACCACAGGGGCAGTTTTCACTGGATGAGCACTCCACCCGCCATCTGGTCTTTATTGCCTGGGAGCACGGATTCGCCCCCATTCGCAGCCTAGTGGAGCACTTTATCTCTCTGGAGATGGATAACCCTGTCTCACTCTACTGGATTGCCAAGCAACAACCATACATGGAGAACCATGCCAACTCTTGGCACTCCGTACTCGACCCGTTTGACTACCACTGGGTTCAACCCCAATCCACGGACTTTGAAACGCAGGCTATTCAACTTTTGGACATAATCCAAGAGGATCTGTTACTGGAGATGAGCGACTTCTACATCAGCGTACCCGCCCCAATGCTAATTACACTCAGTGAGTTACTGCTCACAGCAGGGGTTGATGAGGCACAACTACATGCCTCTCCGATTTAATCACTGAGGGTTATATTCCTCTTTAGTGATTTAGTGATTAAAGAAACCTCGCACCATCTTCGCCTCCTCTGGGTCGACACCACACGCCTTTGCAATCTCTCCCCACTGACTGATGGCATCTCCAACCTCTGCAACACATTGGGAAACAATGGATCGAGACAGCCCAAAGATCCGCTGTGCACTCTCCAATTCAGAGAGTGACGGTGGGTTTGGACTCTGTTTGTATCCTGCAGCATGGTACCCCCCTCTTATGGTCGTGGGTACCAGATCATAGGCAGGTGCCAATCGATAGCCATGTGGCTGGCTATCGCCCATGCGGTAGATCAAACTGAAGTTTCGTTCATGATCATCAGTGTTGTTGATCGCTCGGTTAAACAGCATCAGCCTCAGAAGAGCCATTACATCCTCCTCAATAGCCACTGAAAATTGCTGTAGCATGTGATAGATATCATCATATCTGAAAGCATGATGGGCCATACGCTGAGATTCAGAGTCTCGTAACAGGGTGTTTATGCTAATCATGTGGTTACGGCTCTTATCTGGGTTAACGTCAAAGCGCTCCACCAGTAACACTTCTCGCTCATTAATCCCAGATTGAACAAAACCATCCAATATCTCTATATTGGCTTTACGTGCCATCTTCATACAAGCCAGTTCAACTCTTGCATTGTTGTATCGATCCACTGCAGGGCGGTTAAATTTTGCGATATATCTTTTCTCGGCATCATGCAAAAGTGCTTTTGGGCGAGCACCCCCAATGCCGGTACCATTATCGGCAAGATAGAGCAGGCTCGCTTCATCATAACTGTCCCTGGCTTCTGGGGCATCCATACGCTGCGCCGCAGACTCTGCTATACCAGTCTGCGCAATATTCGCACCGAAATCGAATTGTGGCTGCTCCCCTTGCGAAACAATAGAGAGTCCTCCGATACGACTTCTGGAGAGCATATCAAGTGAGTCAATTATGCTGTTAGGATTGTACTTCTTGTGGTGCTGGTAAAATGCAATCTGACTCAAGATGCGCCGCCCCCAGTCATCCGGCAGATAGTCATCCACCACTCCGAGTATCGCTCCCCCTCTGAACTCAAAACCCCTCTCATCCAACGGTAGTGCCGATGGATCGAGCGGGAAGGCGTGTTCCGATGCCAAATAACTAGAGAGGTAACGAAAACCAACCGCTTCTAAAGCATTATGTGCCTCCACGACCACCAGCTCAGCTGCCTGCATACTCAGTTGTTCGGTATGGATATGGAGGTCATATCTTCTTTTAGTCATCAAAAAGCCCTCTCTTTTCATGGAAGAGCTTATTGAATGCGTGTTGCAGACCCAGTACTTTTGCGGCAGAGAAGTATTTCCCCATGCCTACAGACAGATCCCCCTTCTCCATTTTCTGCAAGGTAGCACGACTCACATCGATTCTGATCGAAAATGCGCGGAGATCATCCTGTGGGAAATGGCGTTTTCTGGCTTCTCGAAGCCTCTTTCCCAGTTCTGGCAAAAACTCATTCATACCAAAATAATAGTATTTTTATGCTTTATACGCAATAGATACCATTATAATAGAATTAAAATAGACGGTTACTTAAGTCACAGCTTGAAGGCGAACAGGAATGCCTCATTAATTTTGGTTACATATCCAAGATACTGAGATTTATCTTTGTGATTTATCAAAATTCAGCAGATTGTGACCTGCGAAATATAAGGGTTTACAACAGATGACTACACTGTAAAAACTGCCAAAATACGACAAACTTAGACTCCCAGTCAAAGACCTCAACGACAGTAGCCCAGCACTTCTTGGATTATGAAAAAACTGACAGAAGCGTGTGATCAAGGGATGAATAGAAGGAAAGAGAACATCTTGCCCAATAAAAGCTTATCAAAACTGAGCACTTACCCCTTCCCAGCAACAATTATGACCATTTTCACGGATGACTTGAATCGTATGAATAGTAGAATCTGGGAACACTTCAACATATGACTCAACAACCGATTTTGGAACAGTTGAGTCTCTTCCTCCTACGAAGTGTAATTGAGGAGTAGCTTCCAACTGTTTAGCGTAATCAACAGGGTTTTGAGAATCTCCCAATGGGGTTACGCGATGAAGTTGAGTCCAGTATGAGTGGTTCAGGTTTCCGGCAACGGTAATCACTCTAGTTACATCAGAACGCGCTGCAGCTACCAAAGCCGCAACCGCTGCGCCACCAGAATATCCGACAAGCTCTATCTCTATAGTCTTGTATTGCCTCTTGATTAGGGATATCGCCTCACTCGTCGCCTCAATAACTTCGTTTGAGAAACGACTGCCCATCCAGTATTTACGCTTACACGATTTACGCTCCCCCCCTAAGACATACTCGCCTATCCTGCAAAAACATACCGCCTGTTAGCTGTTGATGATGAGGAGGATGTATTAGAACTCTATCACACCATTCTTGCTCCACAGCCATTGAGCCCTGCACATCACCTCTTTGCTGTTGAGGAGGATAGCGATCCAAACAACACCCTACAGGCCTATTTCGACAAAGAGACAAACTTCTCCTTTGACCGAGCCTCACAGGGCGAAGAGGCGGTTGAGGCCGTTCGCCAAGCGACAGCGCTCTCTGCGCCCTATGCCGTTGCCTTTATCGATATCCGTATGCCTCCCGGGATAGATGGTCTACAGACCGCAACCCAGATTCGAGAGATCGACCCCAACATTCAAATCTTCATCATCACAGCGTTCTCTGACTATAGTGTGGAACAGATACAACACCAACTCTCTCACCACGTTGTTGTACTCAATAAACCTTTTTACCCAAGTGACCTGCTGCAGTTTACGGCCAATGCTATCCATGCATGGGAACGCACCCAAGAGATTGAGCGGCTGAAGCTGAAGCTCTCCCAATCACTACCGATGGAGCACCAACTCTCCTGGGAGGCCAATCTACTGAATGATCAGTTCACCCCCTCCAAGGCGCTTGAAAAAGAGCTGGCCAAACTCAACGCCCCCAAGCTATCAAGCTTCTCAGATTTTCTAATCCGCTTTCACCCCGTTGAGTGGGCCACCATGAACCGTCTGATTCAGAGTGG
>JABGQL010000082.1 GCA_018648825.1 Gammaproteobacteria bacterium | reverse complement strand
CAGGGGGTGGCTGCAATCCGTGCGTTTTGGAATTCATAGTCTTGATAGGGTAGAGCGTTCAGGTTTATGAGTATTTGTTAAGGAGTGGTATGTCTCATCAAGAAATTAAGCGTGTCTTCGAGCTTTCAGCCATGTTGTTTGCTCACAATACCTATCAATCGCTCACCCATGCAATCATTCACTACTTCAACTCCTTGGATGGGGTTGAGGAGGTTGCGGCATATGAAATCTTTGGGGATGTGGCCAAGTCTGAAGATGTACTGATTCGGCGATTCCCGATCTCATTGGATGAGATTGATCGAGATGATAATCTAAATTTGATTATGAGAAACTTGGCGGAGAGCCGAGGTGGTGTCTCCCTTACAGAGGGTGAGGCTGGAGAGCCGTGGATCTTTCTGGATGTGTTCAATAACGTCAAGCCTCGTCGTGTCATTCTGCTAAAAGGGGCGCTGAATGAGACCGACATGGCGATTATTGAGGGGCTCCACCGTATCTACTCCAACCAAGTGGCACTGCTAGACTCCAAAGAGCGTGATGCACTGACCCATCTGTTGAACCGGCAGACCTTGGAGGTGACGCTGAACGATATCATCGTCTTTTACCGGGGGAAAGATGTTCGTTCGCAGCCTAAGAAGTCGTGGATTGCGATTCTCGATATCGACTTCTTCAAGAGGGTGAATGATGAGTTTGGACACCTATACGGTGATGAGGTGCTTTTGCACTTCTCTCGGCTGATGGATAAAACCTTTCGTCACTCTGACTTCCTGTTCCGGTATGGTGGTGAGGAGTTTGTGGTGATTATCAATAGCTGTGATGAGGCTGCTGTTGAGCTCACCCTGCAACGTTTTCGGGAGACGGTGGAGGCGCATGCGTTCCCATCAGGCAATATTACGGTCAGTATTGGTTACACGTTGATTGACCGCATTGCGCCCCCAGCGCTGTTGATGGAGTATGCAGACCGAGCGCTCTACTATGCAAAGGAGCATGGGCGCAATCAGGTGAAAAACTTCAATACGATGGAGGAGGGGGTCACCAAAGAGGGAGATATTGACCTCTTTTAAAAGAGAACTCTAAGAAGGGGAACTCTAAATCCTATAGAACACAGGTGGTGAGCTGGAAGCTGATATCTTCCATCGCCTGTGTGGGGCGGTCGACCATGTTGGGGATCATCATCCGTGCAGAGAAGCGGTGGCGTCCACCGCTGATCTCCACATAGTAGGGAGAGTCCATGGGGAGTGTGACTCGGATCAGCTGGTAGGGGGTGTCCTTGTCAAGGCTATGTTGGTAGAACCCCTTGGTTGAGGTGACTGTTGTCGGTGTGGCACTGCGACGAATCATATCAAGCACCAGAATCACCGCTTCTCGGATGGTATCAAAATTACCGACCCACTCTGAGAGAGAGGCGATACGCTCTTTTGAGGGGAGGTTGAGCCAGAAGTGGTAGTGGGGAAAATCGATATCAGAGAGGCCGCCGGGAACCCCAGAACGTTGCCGAAAGCTCTTCAGGAATTCGGAGTTGCGCAGTTCTTGGCCCGGCTTACTGCGTTCAGCATCCAGTCCACTATTGAGCTGTTTGATCTTATCGAGAAACCCATCGAGCTGCTCGTGGTTGACTCCAGGGTGCTCTTTGAGTGCGGAGAGGGTGAGGTGGTTGCGATCCAACTCCTTCATCAAATCCTTTTTCAACTCAGAGCGGTCAGTCAGGGTCAGAATCTCCTGTAGTCGCTCCATGGTTGCATGGCTGCTGGCAGGGGAGGGTTCGTACAGGGTGTCCTCAATATTCTCAAATAGCGACTCCAGACGCAGCAGAATACGGATGCGCTCGTTCAGGGGTTGCTCGTAGGTGATGGTGTCGGACAAGGGAACCTGCTAGGACAAAATGAGTGGGTGGGGCGCTGATTCTATCACTCTAGATTGGCAAGCTGAAGGTATTGTTGGTGTAGCTTTTTGACCGCAGCGGGGAGCTGTTTTGCATCGATATTAAGAATGAGATCATCGGCCAGCTGTAGGCGTGCTTCACGACTCAGTTGTGCATCAAGGATCGCCTCTGCTTCGGCTTGGGTGATCTGGTCACGTTGCATTAAGCGTTCAATCTGCAGCGGCTCCGGGAGGTCTACCACCAATATTTGGTCGATGGGATAACGCCCCTGCTTTTGGGTGAGCAGAGGGATCATAAAGATCAGATAGGGGGCTTTAATCTGTGCAGCCTGCTTCAGCATGATCTCCGCAATGAGTGGGTGGAGGATCTGTTCGAGTTGTAGCCGTTTTTCTGGGGCCTCAAAAATCTGTTGGCGTAGCTGCTTGCGGTTGAGTGTGCCATCTTCATTGAGTATGGCTGTGCCGAACTGTTGGATGATTTTGGATAGACCCAAAGAGCCGGGTTCAACTGCACTGCGGGCAGCCAGATCGGCATCAATCACAGGGACATTCAACTGTTCAAACAGCGCTGCAACACGGCTCTTTCCGCTGGCAATGCCGCCAGTGAGCCCAATATGAATCATCCTTGCCCACTGGAAAATGCCAGCCCCAGTATCCACGGATTGAGGAGGTCTCCCCACGTTACTGTAATCCATCCACCAATAGCAAGAAAAGGGCCGAACGGTATTGCTGTGGTTAGGATTGGACTGCTTGAGGGGCGTTGTTTCAGTAGCAGTAGAGGTAAGGCAATCAAGATGCCGCTGAATGATGCAATCAGCAGAATCTGCGGTAGTACGGCCCATCCGCACCAAGCGCCCAGTGCAGCGAATAGCTTAAAGTCGCCTCGCCCCATGCCGATTTTTCCTGTGAGCAGGCGATAGATGTGAAACACCGACCAGAGAGAAAGATACCCTGCAACGGCTCCCCAGAGTGCACTGCTGGGCGTGGTAAAAAGCTGTAGTTGGTTGAATAGCAGTCCGCTCCAGAGTAGCAGGTAGGTGAGTGAGTCGGGGAGCAGTTGATGCTCAAGGTCGATAAATAGCAGTGCCAATAGCACCCAGCTGAAGAGCATGACGGCAACTGCCTGTAGTCCTGGCCCCAATAGCAGTGCGGTACTGGTCGCTACTGCAACACTCATCAGCTCCAGTAGCAGGTAACGCCAGTGGATGGCGGTGTCGCAGTGGTGGCATCTTCCACGGTTGAGCAGGAAGCCGAGAATGGGGAGGTTGTCGATCCATCGCAAAGGGTGGTTACAGTGTGGGCAGTAGGAGCCGGGAAAGGCAAGGCTCTCCTCGATGGCTTCTTGAGTTATCTCTTGGGTTGTCTCTGGAGTCAGTAGCTGTTGGCATTCACTATGCCACTCCCGCTCCATGATACGAGGTAGACGGTGTACCAGCATGGTGAGAAAACTGCCGATGATCGCCCCCATCAACATGCTGAAGATCAGGAAAGGGGTGGGCTGCTGTAGCAGCGTGTAGATTTCCATTAAGCGCTCAACCATAGATAGCTATTAAAATGTTCTAAGGATTAGCGCTTAAAGTGGCTGCGTGGATTGAACTGGCTCAGCTGTTCCATCTGCTGGTAGAGTTGCTCCATCGCTTCATCCTCTGCTGTGGGTGTCTGGATTTGCAAGGTGACGATCTGGTCGCCCGTCTGCTTGCCCGGAAGGCCGCGCCCCTTCAGTCGCATCTTCTGTCCGCTCTGTGCGCCAGCTGCGATTTTTAGCTCCACATTACCCCCTAGTGTGGGAACGGTAACCTTGCTGCCCAGTGCCGCCTCCCATGGGGCGAGGGGGAGCGTGAGCAGAATACTGTTCTCATCCAGTGTGAATAGTGGGTCAGCCTCAAACTTCACCTCCAGTAGCAGATCACCGCGTGGACCACCGGGCATACTGCTTGCCCCCTGTTGGCTCAGGCGAATCTTCTGCCCTTGCTGAATCCCTTTGGGGATACGGATCTCCAGCTTCTTGTGTTCTCCTGTGGGCTGGCCATTAGCGCTGTACTGGGGGATCTGTACCATGCGCTTGCCTCCGCTGTATGACTCTTTCAGGCGGATGGTGATGCGGAGTGTCTGGCTGACTGGTTTTTGTGGGCGCCCTCCAAAGCCAGCTCCACCCATCCCTGCACGGCCCCCAAATGCCGACTCGAAGAAGTCGCTGAAGCCAGCGTTGCCGCCCATGCCTCCATTAAAGTGGGCGCCGCCACCACCAAAGGCCTGCTCCCAGCCGGGAGGAGGGCGGAACTCTTGCCCTGCTTTCCAATTTGCCCCCAGTTGGTCAAACGAGCTTCTCTTCTCTGGATCTTTGAGTACCTCATAGGCCTCGGCCACCTCTTTGAAGAGCTGTTCTGCATTCGCCTCTTTGCTCACATCGGGGTGATATTTCCGCGCCAGACGACGGTACTGTTTTTTGATCTCATCCTGAGAGGCATCGCGCGCAACCTCTAGTGTCTTGTAATAGTCGTGATATTCCATAGTGGTTGGAAAGTAGCCGTTTGTGGTGGAGTAATGGAGGCTATTTTAAGGGTTTTCATAGGTTTTTATTGGCTTTTTGACTGTGGATAAAGGTGTGGGTAATCTGTTGCTAGACACAAGATGTAGTGTTGCGTGATAAAAAAATAAACTTCAGTATCCCTCTGAAAATGAAGCATTCTTGTTTAACAGTGAACGGTTGAATACTTTTGTTATCAATGTGTTGTGTGGTGGTCTATATGAAATATTAGGGTGTTGACTGTGCCGATTTTGATGCTATTCTACTCCGGATCCAGCCACTACATCTTGTGTTTCCCCATGATCGCTCAGAATAGATCTGAATAGACCAAAAACGGGGAGCGTGGGGTTTTTGCGCTTAACTGAAAAAATAAGAAATAGACCTGTACCCGAGGGGGGATAATGACTAAAACTGCTCAACTACGCTCTGTACCACCGCTAAATCGCCCAGCGAGTGTCCCTTTTCAGCCAGCATCCCTCGATATTTGGGATAAGAAGTATCGCCTCAAGAGTAAAGAGGGAGATATTGTCGATGAGACCATTGAGGATACCTACCGTCGCGTAGCGCGTGCACTGGCTGATGTGGAGGAGACGCAGGAGCTACAGGAGCAGTGGTATGAAGCGTTCCTCTGGGCGTTGCAGCACGGAGCGATTCCTGCCGGGCGTATCACCTCCAATGCCGGAGCGCAGGCGCACAAGCCAGCCACCTCTACCATCAACTGTACCGTCTCTGGGACCGTTGAAGACTCTATGAACGGTATTCTGGAGAAGGTGCATGAGGCGGGACTGACCTTGCGTGCAGGCTGTGGGATTGGTTATGAGTTCTCCACTTTGCGTCCCAAAGGGGCCTTTGTAGCGGGTGCTGGTGCACACACCTCTGGCCCACTCTCCTTTATGGATATCTACGACAAGATGTGTTTTACCGTCTCCTCAGCCGGAGGACGTCGTGGTGCGCAGATGGCCACCTTTGATGTCGGCCACCCTGATGTGATGGACTTTATCCGTGCCAAGCGTGAAGACGGCGTACTGCGCCAGTTCAACCTCTCCCTGCTGGTGACCAAGGAGTTTATGGAGGCGGTTCGTAGTGACAGTGATTGGGCGCTCGCCTTCCCGGTAAGTCAGCAGGTGGTTGATAGTGAGTCACTGGACACCAACAACCCCGAACAGATCGTCTGGCGCGAATGGGCCGATCATCAGGGATTGATCGTCAATGATCAGGAGCTGGTTGCCTGTAAGGTCTATAAAACCATTCGGGCACAGCGTCTGTGGGATGTGATTATGTCCTCCACCTATGACTATGCGGAGCCAGGCTTCATCCTCATCGACAAGGTCAATGAGATGAACAACAACTGGTTTGATGAGGTGGTACGTGCCACCAACCCATGTGGTGAGCAGCCGCTACCCCCGTACGGTGCCTGCCTGCTGGGTTCCATTAATTTGACCCGTTTTATTGAGGAGCCATTTACCGAAAATGCCTCATTTGATTGGGAGTCTTATCGCAAGACGGTGGCGATCTTCACCCGAATGTTGGATAACGTGGTAGAGATTAATGGTCTGCCGCTGGAGCAGCAGCGCAAAGAGATTATGAACAAGCGCCGTCATGGCATGGGTTTCCTCGGTTTGGGCTCCAGTATGACCATGATGGGGATGGAGTATGGTAGTGCCGACTCGCTTGAGTTTACCGAGATGGTGACCAAAGAGCTGGCGATCACAGGTTGGAAGACGGGCCTAGAGCTGGCGGAAGAGAAGGGGCCTGCACCGGTGATGGAGCAGGAGTTTGAAATTACCAAGAGTATGGTGCGTCAGCGCCCAGAGATGATTGCTGATGGCTGGTCTGTGGGTGATAAAATTCCGGGTAAGGTACTGCACGCTAAGTACAGTCGTTATATGCAGCAGGTGGCGCAGGAAAATCCTGAGTTGATCGCTGCGATGGTTGAGAAGGGGTGTCGTTTTACCCACCATAGCTCAATCGCCCCCACAGGTACCATCTCCCTTTCACTGGCGAATAATGCCAGTAACGGCATTGAACCCAGCTTCTCCCACATCTACTCGCGCAATGTGATCCGTGAAGGGAAAAAGAGTAAAGAGAAGGTCGACGTGCTCTCTTATGAGCTGCTTGCCTATCGTGAGATGGTGAATCCAGATGCCGCCCCCTTTGCAGAAGAGGAGGCGAATAAGCTACCGGAGTATTTTATCTCCTCTGAGCACATCAGCCCTAAGGCGCATGTTGATGTTCAGGCTGCCGCCCAAAAATGGATTGACTCTTCAATCTCCAAAACAGTCAATATCCCTACCGATTTTGACTATGAAGAGTTCAAGGATGTCTACCTCTATGCTTACGAGCAGGGGCTGAAGGGGTGTACTACCTTCCGTTTCAACCCTGAGGTATTCCAGGGCGTACTGGTGAAAGAGGAGGATCTGGAGAACACCACCTACCAGTTTGAGTTGGACGATGGCTCTACCGTTGAGGTCAAAGGCAATGAAGAGATCGAATATGATGGTGAGATCCACACTGCAGCCAACCTCTACGACGCCTTGAAAGAGGGCTACTACGGTAAGTTTTAAGGAACAGTATGATGAGTATCAAAATTCAGAAGAAGATTGTTGGTTATAGTGTCGCTGCAGAGGAAGAGGAGGTTGCGGTTGAAGAGACGGTAGCTGAGGCACCTGCGTCAGAGGACTCATTCTCCAATGTAATCCAGATGCACGAGAAGCTGGAGCGCCCAGACCACTTGGTTGGCTCCACCTACAAGATCAAAACCCCGCTCTCTGAGCATGCGCTCTATGTCACAGTGAACGATATGATTCTCAATGAGGGGACCAACCATGAGCAGCACCGTCCGTTTGAGGTCTTCATTAACTCCAAGAATATGGACCACTTTCAGTGGATCGTTGCGCTGACCCGAATCATCTCCGCGATCTTCCGCAAAGGTGGTGATGTCACCTTTCTGGTGGAGGAGTTGCGTTCGGTGTTTGATCCGCGCGGTGGCTACTTTAAGAAGGGGGGTAAGTACATGCCCTCACTGGTTGCAGAGATCGGTGACTGCATCGAGTGCCACCTCAAACATATCGGCATGATCGGAGGGGATAAGGTTGATGAGCATCAGAAGGCCTTTTTGGATAAAAAACGCGCTGAATTTGAGGGCAAGGGCAAGGTAGAAGAGGTTTCACCTAAAGAACCAGAGGGCGAAAGCAGCAGTAGTTTTCCTGCAGGTGCCCAGCTCTGCAACAAGTGCAGCACCAAAGCCGTCATCAAAATGGATGGGTGTATGACTTGTCTTAATTGTGGTGAGAGCAAATGTGGTTAATAATGACCACCACAATAACGAATTACAGGGTATAGGGAGTCATTGATGAAATTGAGTATGGTCCGCAAACTGGGTGTCGCCCTATTGGGTATTTTGATGGTGGTGCCGGTTGCACAGGCGCAGGGGTATGACCGTTACGGTTATCGAGGCCCCAATCCATCATTTACCCCCTACAAGCCACCCGCACCGGTGCGTCGCTATCAGCCGCGCCAGCAGCCGACTCGTCAGGCAGCACGTCAGGTGACACCCGATCAGCTACTGCGTCAGGGGGTTGAGCAGACCTTTTCCTATCTACGCCGTACCGGTAGTACCGACCTCTCCAATGTGCTCGACTTCGTCAATAAGGAGCTGGGGCCATACTTCGATTTCGAGCACATGACCCGTCTCGCAGCAGGCAAGATGTCGAAAGATCTGGACGATGCACAGGTGCAGAAGCTCTCCAAAAAATTGGAGCAGATGTTTATGACTGCGCTGGGACAGCAGATTGCCACTTACGCCTACACCAACCACCGTGTCACCTTCTATCCTGCCAAACGCTCTCGTTTTGGTAAAGAGGTGAGTGTAGCCGCACGCATTACGCACCCACGTGGATTCCCGGTCAAGATCACCTTCCGCTTCCACCCCTCCGATAACGGCTGGAAGATCTATGACGTATCGGCTAACAACAACAGTGCGGTGATGTACTACCGCAAGCAGTTGGCAATGATTGCACAGCGTTATGGCATGGATGCGCTACTGAAGCAGGCGGATGGCTAAGCAGAGAGGCTGTTTTCTATCCCGATAAAAAACCGGAGCTATTATAGCTCCGGTTTTTTTATCGAAGTAGGTAGGTGGAGGGTTATGCGCCGTACTGCTCGCGGTAGGCCTCTACGCGTTTCAAGTCATCTTCCATACCAGACTTCTCACTCAGGTAGGTCACCAAGTCTGCTAGACCAACAATGCTTGCAACCTGTACCCCATATTGTGACTCCACCTCTTGAATGGCAGACTGTTCACCTTGACCGCGTTCCTGACGGTCCAGTGAGATCACCACACCTGCAAACTCAGCGCCACTGGCCTGGATGATATCGACCGATTCACGTACTGAGGTTCCAGCAGAGATTACATCATCAATCACCAGAATCTTCCCCTCCAGCGGAGCACCGACAATCATCCCCCCCTCACCATGATCCTTTGCCTCTTTGCGGTTAAAGGCAAAGGGGAGGTCACGACCATGCTCTTCTGCCAGATAGACCGCTGTGACCGCAGCCAGCGGAATCCCCTTGTAGGCTGGGCCATAGATCAGATCAAACTCAATGCCACTCTCGGCAATGGCAGCGGCATAGTATTTCCCTAGGCGGGCCATCTGTGCGCCGGTGTTGAAGAGTCCAGCATTGAAGAAGTAGGGGCTGATACGGCCTGATTTGAGGGTAAACTCCCCAAAGCGCAGCACATCGGCATCAATGGCGAAATCGAGAAAATCCTTTTTGTAATCCTGCATGGTCTATCAGCTCCGAAAATGGCTTAATCAAAGGGGGCATTATATACTCCTCGTCTTTCCAGACTACTGAAACCCCCTTACATTTGTGAATAACGTGGGCCAATCCTCCAATACCACCACCCTGCTTCAGGCGGCCCAACTGTTTCGCGACAAACGCCTGCTCTGGATCTTCCTGCTCGGCTTCTCCAGTGGCTTCCCCTGGGTGCTGATCGGCTCAGCGATGAGTGCCTGGCTACAGGAAGCGGGGTTGACCCGCACCGCTATTGGCTTCTTCGGTTCGGTGTTTATTGTCTATGCGATCAACTTCCTCTGGGCTCCATTGCTGGATCGTCTCAAGGTACCACTACTCGGAAACAAACTAGGCCAACGCCGCTCGTGGATTGTGTTGATGCAGTGGATCATTGCCGGGGCGGCACTTGCCATTGGCATGACCAACCCTGATGTCAGTATCTTCTGGACCAGTCTGTTGGCACTGTTGATTGCGATCGCCTCGGCGACCCAGGATATTGCGGTCGATGCTTATCGTATTGAGATCATCGGTGCCACCGAGACCGAGAAGATCCCTCATGCAGCAGCGATCACCACCAGTGGCTGGTGGACCGGGTTCAGTGTGCCGGGTGCGATGGCGCTCTACCTTTCCGATATTCCTGGAGTCGATTGGTCAACGGTCTATGCGATGCTGGCAGGGTTGATGCTGCTGCTGTCGTGGCGAGTGTGGAAGATGCCAGAGCCGGAGAGTATCCGCTCAGGTACTCAACAGGAGGCCGAGGCCCACTATGAGGAGGAGCTGGAGGAGCATCATCTTGCCACTAATGAGTCTCGTCACTGGATGGCGTGGTGGGCGGTCACGGTGGTAGAACCGTTTGCCGAGTTCTTCCGTCGCAATGGCTGGAAGCTGGCGATTGCGGTGCTCTCCTTTATCTTCCTCTTCAAGTTGGGGGAGGCCTTTCTCGGGCGCATGTCGATTGTCTTCTACAAGGAGATCGGCTTCAGTAATAGTGAGATTGCCACCTACTCCAAACTGATCGGATGGTGGGTGACAATTATCTTCTCGCTGCTGGCGGGGGTCTTCAATGCTCGTTTCGGCATTGTGCGTGGGTTGATGATTGGCGGCATTGCGATGGCCTCGACCAACCTGCTCTTCGCTTGGCTGGCGCTGGCGGGGCCGAACACCAATATCTTTGCGCTGGCGGTGGTGCTGGACAACTTCACCTCCTCCTTTGCCACCGTCACCTTTGTCACCTTTATCTCCTATCTCACCAGTCGCGCCTACACTGCAACCCAGTATGCGCTGATGGCCTCACTCGGAAATCTGGGGCGTACCACCGTTGCCAGTTTTAGTGGGGTGGTGGTGGATGGACTGGATGGGGACTGGTTTATCTTTTTCTTATTGACCTCACTAATGGTGGTCCCAGCGCTTCTCTTGCTGTGGCGAATCGGGCATCATCTGCACACCGAAAAAATTCAGGACAGACACCGATGAAACAACCCCCCATTCAATCCCTCTGGAGTGCAGCCGATGCCGCACAGTGTAAGGACGATCTCGATCTACGGGTCTACAGTTCGCGTCTATTGGGACAAAACCCTAACTTGGTACTGCATGGCGGGGGTAACACCTCAGTCAAGATCACCGAGACTAACCTAGTGGGTGAGCAGGAGGAGATTCTCTATGTGAAGGGGAGTGGCTGGGATTTGGCCACTATCGAGGCCCCTGGGTTTGCTCCGGTGCGGTTGGAGCCGATGAAGAAGCTCGCTAAATTGGAGTCACTCAGTGATCCGCAGATGGTGAATGAGTTGAAGACCCAGATGACACTGGCGGGTGCGCCCTCACCCTCTGTAGAGACCATTCTCCATGCAGTACTGCCCTACAAATTTGTCGACCATACCCATGCCGATGCCGTGGTGACCCTGACCAATACTGCGGATGGAGAGCAGCGAATCCGTGAAATCTATGGAGATCGTGTCATTGTTGTCCCCTACGTAATGCCGGGATTTGATCTGGCGCGTACTATCGGGGAGCAGTACGAGCAAGAGGCGACTGAGAAGACCATCGGTATGGTCCTCCTCAATCATGGTGTCTTCTCCTTTAGTGATTCGGCTGAGACCTCCTACCAGCGGATGATTGAGCTGGTCTCAATGGCAGAACAGAGCTTGATGGAACAGGGGGCATGGGAGGTGCAACAACAGTCAATCACGGCACCAGCCGCTCCACAGCATGAAGCGATAGCAACACTGCGCAGTGAGATTTCTGCGGCAGCGGGTCGTCCCATGTTATTGCAGATGACCCAGAGTGAGACAGGGCTCAACTTTGTGAAGCACCCTAAACTGGAACAGATTGCCACCCGTGGTCCGGTCACCCCGGACCATGTGCTACGTACCAAACGCATCCCTATGGTGGGGCGTGATGTGGCGGGCTACTGTGCCGCTTATGCGGACTATTTTAATCAGCATGCCCCCAATGCCAAAGAGCCGAAGACCATGCTCGACCCTGCGCCGCGTGTGGTGTTGGATCAGACCTTGGGACTCTGTGCCGTGGGCAAGAGTGCCGCTGAGGTGGAGATGGTCTCTGATCTTTATGAGCAGACCATGAACTGTATCCAGCGTGCAGAGCCACTGGGCGGCTGGCAAGCACTTCCAGCCAGTGACATCTTCGATCTGGAGTATTGGGATCTGGAACAGGCCAAGTTGAAGAGTGGGGGCAGCGCACCGCTGTTTCAGGGGGAGGTGGTTCTGGTAACTGGTGCTGCATCAGGTATTGGCAAGGCATGCGTTGAATCCTTCCTCAAGCGTGGTGCGGCGGTAGTGGGATTCGATATCAATCCAGCCATTGAGAAGCTGATCGACTCCCCCGCCTTTCTCGGCATTGCTGGAGACATTGCCGATGAGACTGCACAACAGTCGGCACTGGAACAGGCGGTACGTCGCTTTGGTGGCCTCGATATGGTGGTACTTAATGCGGGGATGTTCCCCGGAGGTACACCCATTGCAGAGCTGAAAACTGAGGCGTGGCAGCAGGTATTGCGGGTCAACCTCGATGCTAATTTGGCACTGATGCGAGACTGTTACCCGTTGCTTAAGCAGGCACCCAATGGTGGGCGTATGGTGGTGATGGGGTCGAAAAATGTATTGGCACCGGGTGCTGGAGCGGCAGCCTATTCTGCCTCCAAGGCGGCGCTGACTCAGCTGATGCGTATTGCAGCCTTTGAATGGGGAGGCGAGGGTATCCGTATCAACGCACTTCACCCTGATGCAGTCTTTGATACCGGTATCTGGACGGATGAAGTGTTACAGTCTCGTGCAGAGCACTATGGCATGAGTGTACAACAGTATAAAACACGCAATATTCTTAAGGTAGAAGTGACCAGTGGTGATGTGGCAGAGTTGACTGCGGAGATGTGTGGACCTCTGTTTGCGAAGACCACGGCTGCGCAGTTACCTGTGGATGGGGGGAATGAACGGGTTATTTGAGAGGATCTGCCCCTGATTGATATCCAAGAGATCAATCAAGAATAGACTAAAAAGAGTAATAAGTTGATGATTACAGATGATTTGATGGTAGAGTTTTATCAGACTGTTCAACAGTATGGAGAAGAGCTATCTGCAGCATTTTCCAGCAAAGACTGGGAGCAGGTCCACAAAGTTTCACACAACATCAAAGGGTGTGGAGCGCCCTTTGGCCATCCCCGCTTGAGTGAGCTGGGCGCTATGGTCTGTGAACGGGTTGATGAGGGTGAGCAGGACTCTGTGGGAGTTGTTGTTGGAGAGTTGCTTGCAGAGATCAACGGTTTCCCGGCGTAAAGAGTCTCAGTCGGTATAGAAATTCTGTATAAACTTGACGGTGCCACGCGTGTTGTTGGCATCCCCCTCAGGCTCCACCTGAATCTCAAAGCGTAGCGTGTCGTGGTCGTTGATGCGGAACTGGTCGAGGTAGTAGATGGTCTCTTGCTCCTGTACTGGGAAGAACTCCAGCTCACTCATCTGATCGGCAAGGTTGCGGCTGGTGCCCTGCACCCGTGCGGCAACGGGCTGGGTAGAGCCATCGGCCTGTTTTTTCAATACGGTGATGTTGACCAGTCCACGGTGATCACTACGGACGATGCTGTGACGAAGAGCGACCTCTGGTGGAATGATGTCCGAGCGGAAGGCGTTGTAGTGGACAATGTACTCTCCAAATCGGGTGGAACGCTCTGCGTGGGCCGTCATCGACAGTAGTGTGGTGAGGATCAGCAATATGGGGTAGATTATCTTCATAACGGGTGCTCCAGCGGGAGTTACTGGTGGTAGGGGAGTCGTTCAAAGCGATAGATCGCAGTCTCTCCCAATAGGTTGGGGGCCAACTTCAACAGTGCAGGTTGGCGGTGCTGATGATCAACTACGGTGCGTTCTAAAATACGGATCCCTTTCTGCATACAGAGTGCCTCAAAATCATTCACGGTGCAGAGGTGAATGTTGGAGGTGTTGTACCAGGTGTCAGGCAGCGTTTTGGTGACCGGCATTTTTCCACCGAGCAGTAGTTGCAGGCGGTTACGCCAGTGACCAAAGTTGGGAAAGGTGATGATCCCCTGTTTGCCGACGCGCAGCATCTCCTCCAGCAGCTGATCAGGAAAATTCATCGCCTGTAGAGTCAAACTCATGATCACGTAATCAAAGGAGTCATCATCAAAATAATCGCTGAGGCCGTGGTCTAGATCGGATTGAATGACGTTGATACCACTCTTTAGACTGCTGAGTACCTTGCTGTCATCCAGCTCTAGGCCGTACCCTTCGACGTTGTGGTGATCCATCAGATGGCGCAGCAGTGAGCCATCGCCACACCCCAAGTCGAGGATGCGGGTGCCGGGTTGGATCCAGTGACAGATCATCTCTTGATCAGGACGTAGCATAGTCAGAATCCTCCCTCGTTGGCAACGCGGTTCATATAGGTGCTGAAGAGGTTGAGATAGTGGGGGATCGCCATCAGGAAGGCATCGTGCCCTTGATTTGCGGTCACTTCGGCATAGTTAACTTTTAGATCATTGTCCAGCAAGGCACGTACCAGCTCTTTAGAGCGGGCAGGAGAGAAGCGCCAGTCACTGGTGAAGGAGATGACGCAGAACTGGGCGGTGGTGTTGCGTAGAGCTGCTGAGAGGTCATCTCCATGTTTCCCAGCGGGGTCAAAATAGTCCAGTGCCTTGGTCATGCGCAGGTAGGTATTGGCATCAAACTGACCGACAAAAGAGTCGGCCTGATAACGTAGGTAGCTCTCCACCTGAAACTCAACATCGAAGCTGTAGTTGATCTGCCCTTCGCGTAGCTCACGCCCAAACTTCTTACCCATCGCCTCATCTGAAAGATAGGTGATATGCCCCAGCATCCGTGCCAGCTTCAGCCCACGCTCTGGTAGTACATTCTCTCTCTCATAGTGTCCATCATGGAACTCTGGATCGGTGCGGATCGCCTGACGGGCCACCTCATTAAAGGCGATGTTCTGAGCGGTTAGCTTGGGGGCAGCAGCAATCACCATCACATGGCGTACTCGATCAGGGTAGGTGATAGACCACTGCAGCGCCTGCATACCGCCAAGGCTGCCGCCAACAATGGCAGCCCACTGTTCAATATCCAGCTGGTCCGCCAAGCGAGCTTGGCTATGGACCCAATCTTCAACCGTTATGATAGGGAAGTCGGGGCCGTAGCGTTCTCCGCTCTCTGGGTTGATGGTTGTGGGGCCAGTTGAGCCACTGCATCCCCCCAAATTGTTGAGGCTGACGACGAAAAAACGGTTGGTATCGATCGCCTTATCGGGGCCGATGGCACTGTCCCACCAGCCTGGTTTGCGATCCTCCATACTGTGATAACCTGCCGCATGGTGGTTGCCAGAGAGGGCGTGGCAGATTAGTACCGCGTTATTTCTCTCCTCATTCAAGGTGCCGTAGGTCTCATAGATCAGGTCATAGGCGGGTAGTGTTGTGCCACACTCCAGCGCCAGTGGCTGGTCGAAGTGGAGCATTTGTGGGGTGACCACTCCAATGCTATTTTCTGGTATTGTTTCTGGCATGTTGGGAGTTTACTGACTGTTGGGGTTGGGGGCAATCAATGCGCCCACAATCTCATCCCTCTTTGCCTTGGGCTGGGTGTGGAGTTGCAACAGCCGTTGAGGGTCAGCCAGTACTGAGTAGCATTGCAGCGACATCCTTGAGCGGAGCGATGAGAATAAACTCCACCATCTTCAACCCCAGCATAGCGATGATGGGGGAAAAATCTACCCCGCTCGTAGGTGGTACAAAACGGTGGATGGGGCGCATCAGCGGATCGGTCAACTGCTGTAGCAGAGAGACTCCGGGGTGTTGGGTGTGGGGCTGGAACCAACTCATAACAGCCTGAATCAAAATCGCCCAGAACAGCAGGCTGGTGACCAGCGAGAGTATTTCGGTGGTGGAGAGGATCGCCAACCCCAGTGGATTGGTGTTGAGTCCCCGTATCCCAGAGATGATAAAGAGGTGTGCATACTGCAGTAGAAACAGCACCAGCAGTGAAGCCCCATCCACGCTACTAGTAGAGGGGATCATTCCACGCAGTGAGCGTAGCACCGGATCGGTAAAGCGAGTCACCATCTGTGAGATCGGGTTGTAGTAGTCGACCCGCATCAGCTGGAACATAAAGCGTAGCAGTGCCATCAAGATCAGCAGGCTGAAGACCATCTGCAGTAGAAATAGTCCCGCATTTGAGGTGTGGTTCATTTAAGGATTCTCCTTGCCAAGCTGGTCTGCTAATTCAATGGAGCGGTCTCGAGCGGCGTTCATCGCTTGGGTTACGATAGCCTCCAGCTCTTGTTGCTGAAAGCTGCCAATGGCCGCCTCTGTAGTGCCTCCGGGGGAGGTCACCTTGCGTCGCAGTTCTGCACTGCTTTCGGGGCGCTCCAGTGCCATCTTAGCAGCACCAAAGGCGGTCTGCAGGGTCAACATGCGAGCTGTCTCTTGGGGTAACCCCAGCTCTTGTGCGGCAGCCTCCATCGCCTCCATAAACAGAAAGAAGTAAGCGGGGCCACTGCCAGAGAGGGCGGTGACTGCATCCAGCTGTGCCTCCTCCTCCAGCCAAGCAGTGGTGCCAACGGCACGTAGAATAGACTCTGCTAGATTTTTTTGTTGCTCAGAGACGTGTCTGTTGGCGTAGAGTCCTGTTGCGCTGCTCTGTAACAGAGCGGGGGTATTGGGCATGGTGCGTACGACTGCCTGTGTATCACCACCCAGCCAGCGTTCGATATCATGGGTACGCACGCCAGCTGCAATAGAGATCAATAGCGGTGCTTTTCCATGGCTATTTTGTAGTACCTCGCCCACCTCTTTGGTAACGGTGGCCAAAATTTGTGGCTTGACGGCAAGCACAATGGCATCGACCTCGGCAATGGCTCCGGGGTTATCTGCAGGGAAAGGGGTGATACCAAACTGTTGTTGCATCGCCTCCAGAGTCTCGTTGTTGGGGTCTGCAACGCGGATATTCGATGCGGGACAATCTCCAGCGACAAGCCCGCCGATCAGGCTGTAGGCCATGTTGCCACCACCAATAAATGCAATCGTACTGTTTTTCATGGGGCAAATTTTATCCTCCAGCGTTGCCGTTGACCAGTGCAGAGTGGAATGATAAATTCTGACTAAATTTGTCGGGATAGGCTTTAATTTTACAGATGAGCTGGTACAATTGCTTATTATCTAATAAAGGTTCAATGAAATAGACGAGGTTTTAACCATGGCAACAGCAGTAACAGACGAGTTCAAGATTTCTAGCGACGCGCAGCAACAGTTGGCTGCACTGCTGAAGTCTGAAGAGAGTGAAGATATAAAAGGTGTGCGCATCTATGTCGCGGGCAGCGGCTGTAGTGGCATCCAGTGGGGTATGACCTTTGCGGATGCAGTAGAAGATAACGATGCCGTAATGGAGACCAGTGACCTCAATATCTATGTCGACCCACAGTGTTTGGCGAGTCTAGATGGTGTAGAGATTGATTACGTGAATGGTCCTCAAGGCCCCAGCTTTGTATTCAACAACACCAAGGAGGCTGAGGGTGGTTGTGGCACCTGCAGCTCGGCATCTTCAGGTGGTGGTTGCTCGTAAGCAAGCGTTACAGAGCAGTATAAAAAAACCGGGCTGTTGCCCGGTTTTTTTATGGGTGAAGCGGGTGTTAAAGAGGTTTTTCAACAGGCAACCCCTCTAGCTTCCACTCAGGAAGGCCACCATCCAATCGATTGGCGCTCCACCCCTTTTCCCGAAGCTTGGCAACGGCATCAAATGCCAATACGCAGTGTGGTCCTCGGCAGTAGGCGACTATTTCATGCTGTGGATTCAGCTCATGCAGATGTTTTTCCAGTTCGGCTAGTGGAATATTGATTGCACCGGGCAGGTGCCCAGAGTTGTACTCCTCTTCAGGGCGGACATCCAGCACCGTAACCAGATCATCTCTTACTCTATCCAGCAGTTCGTGGAGAGGTATCGGCTCCAGACTGTCTTTCACCTTCAGGTAGTCATTTACAAGGCGGTCCACATCGGTCAGGTGCCGCTCAGCCACCTCCCTCAAAGAGCTGGTCAGGGCCATCACGTCCATTCCACTGAGTCGATAGTAGACCTTGTGGCCCTGTTTGCGGTTAGCCACCAGTCCACTCTGTTTCAGTTGTTGCAGGTGTTGAGAGGTGTTGGCCATGGTCAAGCCCGATACCTGCGATAGAGCCTCCACGCTACGCTCCCCTTGCGCCAGGAACTCCAGTAGCTCCAATCGATAGCCGTTGCTCATCGCCTTTGCGACTCGGGCAAACTGACTGAAGAGGTCATGTTTGAAATTATTGGTTGACACCTTCTGCTCCCTGTACTTCAATAATTCAATAGATCTATTGATGTTATGATCTTTAGATAAATTATAGCAAAGAAGTGATAGAAAGGATGCGAATTATGAAACAGGAAAAGGGCCTTGTGCCTGTTTTCGCTCTGCTTCTGCTGATTACTGCAGCGGGGGCGGCCCTATGGTGGGGGCAGTCACTGGATGTTTCGGTGATCGTTGAGGCGGTAGGGGAGTTGGGGCCTTTGGCATGGATCGCCTTTATCCTGCTGTATGCACTGGCGACGGTATTTTTCTTGCCCGGTTCAATGTTGACACTGGCGGGTGGCTCTCTCTTTGGTCCGGTGTTAGGCACTTTTGTCAATCTGACTGGGGCGACCTTGGGGGCAACCATCGCCTTTCTGATTTCACGCTATCTGGCATCCGACTGGGTGGAGGAGAAGAGTGGGGGGCGACTTAAGCGATTGAAAGAGGGGGTTGAAAGTGAAGGATGGCGTTTTGTCGCCTTTGTTCGACTGGTACCCATCTTCCCTTTTAATCTGCTCAACTACGCACTGGGATTGACCCGTATTCGCCTGCTTCACTACGTGATTGCAAGTTATCTCTGCATGTTACCGGGGGCGATTGCCTATACCTATCTGGGATATGCGGGGCGTGAGGCTGTGGCAGGTGGTGAGGGTTTGATCCAGAAGGGGTTGTTGGCACTGGCTCTACTCGCTGCGGTCGCCTTTCTTCCGCGTATGATCGCTCACTTCAGGCGGGGGGATGCTGAGTAAATCAGAGTAAGAGTGATGAAGATGGACAGCCCCCCCTCTCTGATAACCTACAGTGCGCGCGACAACGGAGCTTCGCACCAAGAGCTTCTGCCGGGGCGCTATAAAGGTTGGGTGATGGTTCTCTCCATGGCAGCCTTTATGCTAGCCTTTCTGGGGTGGCTCAATGAGTCTTGGCTCTACCTCTATGAGAGTCCGATCTGGCTCAACCGCTATACCGAGTATGCGATTATTCTGGGGTTTGGGGTTTGGCGTATTGCTTCGGAACAGAACGCCTATACCCGTAAACGGCTGATCATTTTGGTTACGGTGGTCACTCTCTTCTGGTGGCTGATCCCATGGCTGCTGCCGCAATTTGAACCCTATATCGGTTATGTCTGGAGTCAGCCGGTCTTTCCGGCACTGCACACACCGGGAACCCTGACCTTCTTTCTGGTTTTACTGCTGGTCTATTTTTTTGGGCGTAGGGTGATCTGTGGCTTTGGTTGTCCCTGTGTAGGCATCCGTGAAACAGTGGGGTTCTCCTTTCGTCGCTTCTCCCTGCGTGGAGAGTGGGCGTGGCGCTTGCGTCATAGCAAATGGTTCTTCTTTCTCTGGTATGTGGGGGTGATGGTGGCGACCCAGTTCCCCCCAAACAGTTGGACCGTAACCTTGGTTGGCCTGTTTGGAATGGTGGTTGGACTGACCTACTTTGGCTCTTTTTTTATTATCCCATTTACCGGGAACCGATTTTACTGCCGTTTTCTCTGCCCTTTCGGTGCCACCTTTGGCCTGCTCAACCATGCGGGGCATTACAGCATTGAACTCGATAGGGAGCAGTGTGTCGATTGTCGACGTTGTGATCAGGTCTGTGATATGGGGATTCCAGTATGGAAGCAGGGGCAGCAGACCGGGGCTGTTACGGGGCTTGAGGACTGTATGGGCTGTGCGCGTTGCATCACCTCCTGTCCTACGGATGCACTGGAGATCCGTGATATACGCAACCGCTTCCAGCCCACGCTACATCAGAATGCGAGCTATCTGCTGAAGAGAGAACCCAATGAGCCACTGCCTCGCATAGCGCCTGTGCCTCGGTCTCTGGCACAGCGTATGGGCGATTGGGAGGAGACCGAACAGCCCCTCTCTATGGATGAGTTACAGCAACAGGCGCAGCGCTGTCTGGATTGTGGCATGCCCGGTTGTCGAAATGGCTGTCCGTTGGGCAACTTCATACCCGACTGGTTGGAAGCTGCAGCCAAAGGGGATTGGATAGAGGCGGGTGACCTGGTTCACGCCACCTCGCCGTTACCTGAGGTGTGCGGCACCATCTGCCCTCAGCACCGTCTCTGTGAAGGGGGGTGTACCCGAGGTCGGCTGGAGGGGGCCGTAACCATTGGAGCCATTGAGAGCGGCATTGCGAAACAGGCGTTGAGTGCTGGTTGGTCTCTACCTCAACCCAAGCACCGAACAAAACAGAGTGCGGCAATCATCGGTGCAGGTCCAGCAGGGTTGGCGTGTGCGCAATACCTTAACCAACGAGGAGTAGCGGTCACCATTTATGAGCAGTCTACAAAGATTGGGGGTCTGCTTCAGAGCGGTGTTCCATCTTTTAAGTTGGATAAGGGGCTGCTAGAGCAGCGTAAGGCGCTATTCGAACAGGCGGGTATCCACTTCTCTTTAGGAGTGCCGGTAGATGGTGAAAAGCTATCCGCGCTACTTGAAGAGCATGATCTGCTATTTCTGGGGCTGGGGGCGCAGAAGTCATGCACCATTGAACTACCGGGGCAGAATCTACGAGGGGTAAGCCAAGCGCTGGATTGGTTGACTACAGTCAATGTAGGGGTAGAGGAGTCTCTTAGTGGGCTCAATGTAGTGGTTGTGGGGGGCGGGGATAGTGCAATGGACTGTGCGCGTGCGGCACTGCGCCTGGGGGCAAAGGTGACGATCGCCTATCGTGGGGCTGAAACGGGCCTGCGGGCCTCACCCAAAGAGGTCGCCTTGGCGCGTGAAGAGGGTGTTCAGTTTCTGTTTGAATACAGGCCACTGCAGGTTCAAGGCAGTGGAACGGTATCTGCGGTCGACTTTGATACAGCCAGCGGTGTCTCCACGGTTGAGGCAGATCGGGTGATTCTTGCTCTAGGGCAACGGCCCAATCCACCCGTCTGGCTTGCTGATTTTGGCATAGAGACCGATCTGGAGGGTTGTATTCAGGTTGATCAGCAGGGGGGGACCTCACATCCCAAAATTTGGGCGGGTGGTGATAACACCCATGGTCCAGATTTGGCGGTCACTGCAATGGCGGCTGGACGCAGGGCAGCAGAGGGTATGCTCACGGTTTCACAAAAGATGCGGAGGCGAGGATGAGACTGCTGTTCTCTCTGCTGGTGCTACTGTTCTCCTTATCTCCTGTGGGTGCAAGCCACCCGCAGGCAGAGATTGATCTGTGTGAAGTGTATAAGGACAGACTACCACCCGGTCTTACCTTGGCGCTGCTGCCCGATGCAACGGCACAAGGTGCTCTGTTGTTGAGCCAATACTGTACCCAATGTCATAACCTACCGGGACCGGATCGCCATACCGCTGCTGAGTGGAGTGAGGTGAGTTCAAAAATGTTTCTGCTGATGGAGGTCTCTAACCGCTTTGGAGGGTGGATGGGCCATGTGGAGGTGCTCTCTTCACAGCAGCAGGAGACGTTGTTGGGGTATCTACAGCGTTATGCGGGAGATGCTGAGGTGGTACAAAGCCCTCTGGAGAAGGGGTTCACACTTCCACTCTGGTTTAGCCGGATATTGGCGCTGCTCCCTGTTCTTCTGCTGTTGGGGGTGGGGCTGCGGGTTGCTGTTCGAGCGTTTACTGGGGGGCATAAAAGATGAGTTCACGACGCATTGTGTTCACTCTTCTGTTGCTTGCACTGTTGGTGGTGTTGGCTGGGGCTGCTACGGTTTATTGGAGCAAGGGGGGCGATGGTACTGGACTCTACTCCCGCTACTGGAGTGCTGATCCGGTGCAGGGGTATTGGGACCCGGAAAATTTTTACCAATCGACCGAGATTGTTGAGGGGGTATTTGAGTCAAAACTCTGTATAGAGTGCCATCAGGGGATCACGCCGGGGATCGTAGTGGACTGGCGTAACAGTCGCCATGCACAAGCGGAACAACCGGTCTACTGTAATGAGTGTCACGGTAGTGATCATCAGCAACTGCACCTACCGACCCCTGAGGTGTGTGCCAACTGTCACCAAAAGCAGCATGGTGAATTTGTCGATGAGGCCCGTTATGGGTTTCCCAGCCATGTATTGGCGATGGAACGGGCGGTGGATGCCCCCCATTTTGCAGATAAGCCCAAGGGTGAGGTGCAGGCCTGTGTACAGTGTCACTCTGTTGCCACCAAATGTGACTCCTGTCATACGCGGCACCGCTTTGATGCGGCTGAGGCACGTCGACCAGAGGCCTGCATCACCTGCCACTCTGGGCCACCCCATCCTGATGATGAGACCTACTTCAACTCTGCCCATGGAAAGATCTATCTGGCTGAGGGGAAGGATTGGGACTGGTCGAAACCTCTGACCAAAGGGAACTATAAGGCCCCAACCTGTGCCTACTGTCATATGGAGAAGGGTAAGCATCAGGTGGCCGATAAGTCACTGTGGAAATTTGGCTTGAGAGAGGTGAACCCACACACCTCCAAAAACAGGGTGCTGCGTGAACGTTGGATAGCGCTATGCAGTGATTGCCATAGTGAGCGTGAGTCGGAGCAGTGGTTGTCCGAGCTGGACCAAGAGCGTAAACAGGCGTGGAAGAAACTCTATGCGGCAGAGTCTATCCTCAAGGGGTTGCGGGGAGATCAGCTGATCCAGCCTGCAGCAGAGGATCGCCCAGAATACCCGATGGGTAGTCTCTGGGCGAAACAGCGTATCGGTTTTTTTGAGGGGCAGGCATCGGCCTTCTACAACGTCTCTGGTATCGAGCGGGACTATTTTGAGATGTGGTATTTTGATAATCTGGGTGCGTACAAATCGGCTGCACATGGATACTCTGCGGGGGTAGAGCGGGGGCATCGGAAGATGGATGCCTCTCTGGAGCGTATCGAAGGCCGAGCCACACGGCTGCGCAACCTCTCTGAAGCAGAGCTGAAGGCAGGGATTAATCGCGTGCCTTCTGATCTCTGGAAGAGCGGCGCATACACGGACTACAACCGGGAGCAGAACTGATGAAAAGGGGGTTCGGAAGTCTGCTTATACTTCTTCTCTGCATACAGCCGCTATGGGCTGAAGAGGTGCAACCAGAAGCCCTCTACACGGAGAAAGAGTGTGTGGCGTGCCATACAGAGCGTGATCCCGATCTGGTGGAGCAGTGGCGTATTACGGCCCATGGTGAGGCCTCAATAGTGGGCTGCAGTGGCTGTCATGGTGATCGTCATCAGCGCCCAGCTCAACTCATGACCATCAAGGCCAGGGAGGATGAGACCTGTGTGGGTTGCCACCGAGGCCCCGCAGCCCACAGTTATGCAACATCAAAACATGGCGTGATCAACACCATTGAAGCCAACAGACAGGAGTGGAGTGCTCCTCTGCTGGTGGGTAACTACAGAGCGCCGGGATGCAGCTACTGCCATTTCTATGGAGGTGACCATAGGGACACCATGACCCCAGAGCGTGGTCCAGAAGTGCGCCAATGGGTCTGTGTCGGTTGCCATAGCCCGCGTTATATTCGTGAACAGTTTGCCAACGGAAAACGTCAGCTAGAGATTGCAGATCTCAAACTGGCAGAGGGGGATGCGTTGATGGCCACGGCGGATACTCTCACGGGTGATCTGTGCTCATCATTAAAGCAGCGTCAGACCGATCATCGAAAGAATGTGCTCTATGGCGTGGGGCACCAGTCACCAGACTACCAATGGTGGCATGGACAACCCGCACTGGATGGCGACCTGATCCGTATTCGTGATGCCATGGATGAGGCTCGGCGCAGAGAGCAGCTGGGTGCTGATATAGTCCAGTAGCCTCTAAAACGGCTTGGCAACCACCAGAATGACAATCGCAATCAGCA
>JABGQL010000132.1 GCA_018648825.1 Gammaproteobacteria bacterium | reverse complement strand
GTTTTTTGGGAAATCATTCGGAGAAAAAATTGCACTTCAGGGTTGAATCCGCCAATATTACAAACGGCGTTAGATCAGGCACCCATTCGCCGCAACCTTGAGTACTCTTTGCCCCTTTCCAGCGGTCCGATAGCGCACTCTCTGGTGGTCTTTCTTGCCGACAATATCGAGGGTGCCACGCTGAATGATGCGACCACTGCGCACCTGAAGAAAACCGATGGGCTTACCCTCCTTCTCTGGCATTATAGGCACCTCAGCGGCGGGTATCCCCATCGCCTTGGCGCAGTAATCCACCTCTTCCGGTTCATGAGCGCAGATATGGGAGAAGGTGCGGTTGGCTCTCATAGTCTTATCACCATCCTGTCCGCGCTGCACCAGTGCGTAGATGTGTGCTCCATACCCCAGCCCCTGCATCAGCAACTTGGCCCAACCGCCCACTGCCTGTGCAGCCGTAGTAATACCACCGATCTCATCAGTGATAATTGCACACGGTGCCGCCTTCAACCATGCAAAGGCCATCTTTGAGAAGTAGTCGAGCGCTTCACGGCTGTACTCAGTGTAGGCAATCTTGGCGTTACCTGTGAAGTTCTCAGAGATTGCCTGAAACAACTGTTGCTTTGTGTCACAGCGAATATAGTCCGGTCTGCGAGCAAAATCCGCTTTAGGATCAAGGATAAGCACCCGTTTGTACAACTTGAGTATATAGTTTACAAAGGCAGACTTACCAGAGCGGGATTTCCCCACCACGTACCACAGTATGCCATCACTCCTGCGCTTCACTTTCCACCACCTCGGCCTTCTCTGCCTTCTTTGCCTTCTCTTCCTTTAGCGCCGCTACCTTCTGCTTCTCTTTACGGGCCTCACGGATGGCCCCAACAAAGGTGATCGTGGCCCACCCTGCCAACAGCTCCTCTTTGTAGGGTGCAAGAAAGCGGAACAATCCACCGTCAGGAAAGCGCTTCTCCAGTACCACCGCCCAACAACGGGCGGTGTGGTCATAGGTATCACCGTCGAGCTTGACCCCAGCCAGTACAGGTACCGCAGTAGATAGCGCACCAGAGATCACCATGATTGCCATCTCCAGATCTATAGGCTGTACCGCTGTAGTGCTCTCGGTTGGCTGATCATCCCCAACCTCATGAAAGCGGACCCCAGAAGATTCACCACTGGTGACCTCATCCGGTTGAACCTCAACACCCTCCACCCCTTCGAAGCCAAACTCTTTGGGAGCCGTGGATACATCCACATCGGCGGCAACTGCCGCCTGTAACGCCTCACGCATCCCCTCTTGCAACAGCTCTTGCTCTTCGCTCATTTGCCCCTCCGAAACAGACTATCGGCGGTGCGGCTGAACGCTGAACGGGAGCGCTTTTTTTGCGCTTCTGGAGCGCTCGTGGGAGCGCTTTCTGAGCGCTCAATCACGGCACTCATGCGCTCTCTCAACAGGTCTTGACCCGCCTTTCTCTGTAGAATATGGGTGCCACAATCGGGACAGGCCACACTCAGCTGCTCACGCGTTGCAGACTGCAGTAGAGCGCTATCTTTTCCGCAGTAACCGCAATCAATCCGTCCGATCTCTGCCATGCTCTACCCCTCCAGTGCGGGTGCCATACCGATAAAGCCCGTCATCCCTTCGAGAATCTGGGTATCCAGAGTGATCAGCAGTTCAGAGAGTTCCTTGATGCGCTTCATGGCTCCTACCATCGGCTTGAGATTACCCATCATCCCCATCAAGTCCATTGGGTTGAATTGTCCCCCTTCAGCCATGCCAGTAAGCAGACCTGCCGCTTCACTATCCATCAACTCACGATAAAGCGCGTTCCACTCCTCCAGCAGTGCACCGCGCTTGCGCAGTGCCAGTATCAATTCTGGTTGTGTCATTTCAGTTGGCTCCAATCTGTTTTGTCTTCAGGCTCCACCGGATCAATAGCAGGTGTCTCCACCTCATCCAGTCCGGTACCGTCGAGGCTATCCAAATCATCCTCTACCTGATAAGGAACACCAGCTGGTCTCGATAGCTGCTCATCCATTGAATCAATGATATTCAGCATCCCAAGTACTGCGCTTTGAAACAGTTCATCCTGTTTCTGACAACGAGGCATATCCGCTACTTTCTGTAGCTGGCCCCTCATCCCCTCAATTGCTGCTGCTCTGCTCATATTCTGCTCCTGTGCAGTATTAAAAATCAGTGATAGCCCGGTGGTCCGGTGTCAAAACGTTCGTGACCATAGCCAGGTTGGTAAGTTGTCTGTTTACGACTGGTTGAACTGAAAAAGTTATTCCCCTTTATCAAGTCAACGCTATAAGTAAGAGCGTCATTCAAAATTGCTCTCCCAATAGCGATAAGGGTCACTGGATCGCCTTTATCAGCCCCCAGAACGATCTCTTTAAGAGCCTTGCGGTTATCCTTAGGGATGTCCAACCACTCCATGGTGGCCCACTCTTGAGGCATACCAGCCGTTTTTAACCACTTCTCCCGCTGGAACTGGGTAGCGTTATTCCACTTCACCTTCTCCAGCGCGTAGATCTCCCCATAGGAGCGGGTGCGCCTGAACCCCTTCATCGCCTTCCACCACTCCAGCGTCTGTTGCTCAGTCCACTCAGAGAAGGCTGGGGCATTGGTGGCGTGTCTCTCTCGCTTGCTGGCACTCTTGGTGGTCACCAGCTGGACGGAGTACTTGAGTACCTCTTGAATTGTCTGGCCGAGTGACTGCTCATCAGTCTCTTTCAGCTCTCTGATCTCTACGTTGTGGCCCCATGCTTCACAGATCTCCTTGTAGTCAAATCTGCCATCGACCATCAGGATTGCATTCACATGCACATTCCATTTCAGCCCCTCAGACAGAGGAGCCTCCAGTGTGGTCAACGCCCCTTTAATCTGGGGAAAGCGGATACGGGTAGCTTTGCGGCTGGTGCGCTCCTCTTCTGGGATCACCTCCACCGCTTTAAGGACTCTCTCGTTGAGGTCCAACATGATCTTGTCCATTCCCACTTTCAGGGAACCGAGCGAAAAATTTGGTTGAGTAAACACCGCATAGAAGAGGCGGTGCGTGGGGCGGCGCTGTGCAAACTTGCGTAGTTCAGGGACGTACTTCTTGACCACTCGCTGGGTCTCTTTCCGTCCCTCATCAGGGCAGATCTTCCCCAGCCCACACACCTCATCCCAGATATAACGAACCTCACCCGCCTCAGTCATGCAGATTGTGGAGGAGGATCTACAGTGCAGCATCTTACGTGCGGCCTCTTTCAACTCCTCACTCTCGAAGCTCAACCACTTGTGGGCGAGCGACTGTTCAGCATGACGGCGGGCTGCATAGCCCTCTAGCTCTACTTCAGTAGTATCGGCTGCAAGCGCGTGTACATCATCTTTTACCTTATCGGTAAACTCAATACTGTTCTTCTCCAGCTCTGCCAACCGATCCAAGTGAGCACTGGAGCGGGGAGAGAGTTTCCCCCATCAGGTAGGAAGCGCCATCACTGACGCCCCCTCCTACACCACCGTACATACGG
>JABGQL010000007.1 GCA_018648825.1 Gammaproteobacteria bacterium | reverse complement strand
TATCTTCTAAGTAAATCTAGAATCCGTAAGGTGTTTTATTTATGGAGGCCATTTTTGAGAGACCCAAAAGATGATTTAGTGCTTGAAGTAGCTGTAGAGTCACAGTGCGAATATATTGTGACATTTAATAAAAAAGATTTTAAAGGTATTGGTAAGTTTGGTATTGAAGTATTAACTCCGAGAGAGTTTTTGTTGAAAAAAGGAATATTAAAATGAGCGCATTAAGTTTAAGGTTGCCAGATTCATTGCACGAAGAAGTAAAGTCCTTGGTTAAAAAGGAAGGAGTTTCAATTAACCAATTTATTTCTTCTGCTGTAGCTGAGAAAATATCAGCATTGTTGACAGAGAGTTATCTGAAAAAAAGGTCATTAAAAGGGAATGAGGCCTCATTTTTGGAGGCTATGTCAAAAGTGCCTGATATTAAACCAGTTGATGAAGATGAATTGTAGAAGCACCTTTGATTTAGCTACAAACCACCCCGTTCTGCAGAGAGATACTCATCCTTCAACCGCACATAGTGGATAGCAGATTCTTTGAGAAAGGCGATCTCCTCCACTGTCAGCGCACGAGCCTTGAGTGCCGGACTTCCACGCCACAGATACCCGCCCTCCAGCCTCTTACCGGGAGGCACTAAACTCCCCGCAGCCAGCAGTACCTCATCCTCTAAAACGGCCCCATCCAGCACCGTTGCCCCCATCCCGATCAGGCAGCGATCTCCCACTCTGCAGGCGTGGAGGATGGCCCCGTGGCCTACTGTTACATCATCCCCTATGACCAGAGCAAACCCATCACGGTTCTTCTCGGTGGGGCGGGCCACATGCAGCACACTGTTGTCTTGTACATTGGTGCGCTCACCAATTTCAATAAAATTGACATCCCCGCGTACCGCCACCAGCGGCCAGATCGAACTATCTTGCCCAATCCTAGTGCGCCCAATCACCTGTGCTGAGGGGTCAATAAAAACGCTCTCGTCAAACTGTGGTGACCATTCTCTGTAGGGGCGGATATTGTTCATTGCGGTTGTCCATTGCAGCAGTGGGGTGGAGCTGATAGTTTACCGGAATTGAAACCCGCAAATGGAACTGCTATGTCTGAACACAACCCGTTACTGGAGATGGAGGGGCTGCCCCCCTTCTCAAAGATTGAACCCAAACATATACTCCCGGCGATGGAGGATCTACTGCTTGAGAACCGTGAGGCAGTGGCATGGTTGATGGATCAGGAGAGCTCATTCGGTTGGGATACCTTGGTACAGCCCCTCGAAGAGATGGAGGATCGGCTGGGGCGGGTCTGGTCTCCGGTGAGCCACCTCAACTCGGTCAAAAACAGTCCAGAGCTGCGGGATGCCTATAACGCCTGCCTGCCGCTGCTCTCAGATTATGCAACAGAGATGGGACAGCACAAAGGGCTGCATGCCGCCTTCCGTCAAATTGCGGAGAGTGAAAACTACCGTATGCTAGAGCCATCGCAGAAGAAGATTGTAGAGAATGCGCTGCGTGACTTCCGTCTCTCTGGCATCGATCTTCCAGTTGAACAGCAGCAGCGCTTTCGTGAGATCAGCCAGTCGCTGTCACAGCTCACCTCCAAGTTTGGCGAGAATGTGCTTGATGCCACGAACCAGTGGGAGAAGAGTATCAGCGATGAGTCCCTACTGGCGGGGCTACCCGACTCTGCCATTGCGATGGCGAAGCAGACCGCAGAGCAGCGTGAACAGGCGGGGTGGCTGTTTACGCTCGACTTCCCCTCCTACATTGCAGTGATGACCTACGCAGAGAGTCGTGAGCTGCGTGAAGAGCTCTACGAGGCCTACGTCACCCGCGCCTCCGATCAGGGGCCACATGACCGTGCGTTGGATAACACCCCAATCATGGAGCAGATCCTCAGCTTGCGTCATGAGAAGGCTGTGTTACTGGGGTTCAACAACTATGCGGAGTACTCCCTCTCAACCAAGATGGCCGACTCACCTGATCAAGTGATCGCCTTTCTGGAGGATTTGGCAGAGCGTTCACTGGATGTCGCCAAGCAGGAGCTGGAGGAGCTGCGTCAGTTTGCCAATGAGAGTGATGGTTTGGAAGAGTTACAGTCGTGGGATGTCGCCTACTACTCCGAGAAGCTTAAACAACAGCGCTATAGCCTCTCTGAAGAGGAGCTGAAGCCGTGGTTCCCAGTGGATCGGGTGCTAGAGGGGATGTTTGCCGTAGTGCAGCGCCTCTACAGTATCCAGATTGAGGCGGAGCTTGATGTGGATCTATGGGATAAAGAGGTACGCTTTTTCAATGTAACTGACCGGGAGGGGGCACTGCGTGGACAGTTCTATACCGACCTCTATGCGCGCCCACAGAAGCGCGGTGGAGCATGGATGGATGACTGCATCACCCGCCGTAAGATGGAGGCGGGGGTGCAGATCCCCGTTGCCTACCTCACCTGCAACTTCACCCCACCCATTGGCGAAGATCCCGCACTACTCACCCATGATGAGGTACTGACCCTGTTTCATGAGTTTGGTCACGGCCTGCACCACTTGATGACTCAAGTTGATTTCCCCAGTGTGGCTGGGATTGGCGGGGTACCGTGGGATGCGGTTGAACTGCCAAGCCAGTTTATGGAGAACTGGTGCTGGCAGGAGGGGGCGTTACCGCTCTTCTCTGGACACTATAAAACCGCAGAGCCACTGTCGAAGGAGAAGTTTGAGCAGCTGCTGGAGAGCCGCAACTTCCAGTCTGGCATGGTGATGGTGCGCCAGCTGGAGTTTGCCCTGTTCGATTTCAAGATGCACCTAGAGTATGACTCAGAGGCCCCTCAAGGCGATGGTGAGCAGATCTACAGCGCCTTGGATGCGGTGCGTGAGCAGGTGACCGTAATGAAACCCCCCTCATTCAACCGCTTTCCCCACAGCTTCTCTCACATCTTTGCCGGAGGCTATGCAGCGGGTTACTACAGCTACAAATGGGCCGAGGTACTCTCCTCGGACGCCTTTGCCGATTTTGAAGAGAATGGAATTTTTGATGCCGATACCGGGCTGCGTTTCCTCTCCTCGATTCTAGAGCAGGGCGGGTCACGTGATCCGATGGAGCTGTTTATCGAATTCCGAGGGCGTGAGCCACAGATTGACGCACTACTGCGTCACTCTGGTATCAGCTTATGACACCCTAAACCAAAGCGGTTACTCTGTTTTTCCGTTGAGGAGACCAATAGTTTCATAAAGTCGCTTTATGCTGGGCTAGAAGTAGGCGTTGCTTATAAACTAAGTTATACTCACATTTTTATGTGATCTAATAAAAGGGCGCTTTCGATGAGCAAGGCAGAGTTAGAGAAGATAGAGTGGAATGAAGCGCTGAGTGTCAACCACCCACTTCTGGATCAGCAGCATCAAACATTGATTGGTGTGATCAACTGGATGGTTGATTCAATCAATGGTGGTGAGGATGTCTCAGTGCTTAAGCAGCTAGATGCCTTTGAGAGCCTCTATTTTGAGCACTTCCACCGGGAGGAGCTTATTCTAATAAGAATCAACTATCCAGATGCTACTGCACATACAGAGACCCATAGAAAATATGAAAAAAGGGTACATGAATTAGTCCAGAAGGCCCACCAAGATATATCGCCCAAATCTCCATATAGACCGACCTCACCGCGCCCAGCGACTCAATGTGGCTGT
>JABGQL010000054.1 GCA_018648825.1 Gammaproteobacteria bacterium | reverse complement strand
TTTGGAAAGCAGCCCCTAACCTCAGAACAGGCCCAGCTCACACTTTATACACAAAACTGCCATTCATATAGAGCAAGTGCCTTTCTGATTTTATCCAAGCGCTTGTTCACCTCTATCCTATACGATACCCAACATGGCAGGCGACGCATGTTGCTGTTACCTCATTCAATTGATCATATGTCTCAAGACGATCCCCCTCCTCGGCAATACGGGCTAATCGGCTTGCTGCGCCATGCATGTCGGTTCCTATTGCTCCCATTTGTTTTGGCATAAAGCCAGCCATATGACTGGCTCCATGATTGTCGAGAGAGCTCATTCCTAAACGCTCCTCTGCTACCAGAGCAACTTGATCCAGCTCCCCCCTCGATAGTGCTGACAAAATTTCATGGATAGCCTTCACATGGTCTCGCATATTACCTAACATATGTTCCTGCATCATCTTGGGCATCTGCACTAATTTCCGATCATCTGCCTGTGTGGCTGGTGATATCAATAATGTAACCATCATGTACACTGCTGATTTTGATAATTTCATATTGGGCTCTCTATCTTCGATTAACGGACACAGCAAAAATGCAACGCATCATCAGTAACGAGCAAACACTGACTGATTTCCCTCTTTATCAATTGCGTAGACATTGTATGAATCAGCAGGTCGGCCGGTCATTTCCATGCCTGGTGAGCCAATCGGCATACCTGGCACGGTGAGACCAATAATATCTGGCTTCTCTTGTAGCAGGCGTTGAACATCATCTGCCGGAACATGCCCCTCAATAAAGTAGCCGCCGACCATCGCAGTATGGCAAGAACCCATTCCATACGGAACACCAAATTGCTGCTTATACGGCACCACACTCTCTACATTGGCAATATCTAACTCAAAGCCGTTCTGCTCCATATGCTCAATCCAATCACCACAACAGCCACAAGTAGGACTTTTGTAGACCACTCCATCTGCTGCATTAGCTATCTTAGCCAGAAACAGTAAAGAACCACATACAATAATAATAGCTGCTTTCTTCATATCAATCGTCCTCTAGTTGATGCCTCAAGCGGGGATACAAGGTTCAGAGTTGCACTGAATTACTTCAACGGTCACATGAGATAGCTTATCAAATGATTGAAGCAATGACTTGTAGTGCTCAACACTCTGCGGGTAGTGGGTAACGATAGTAATGATCGCAGCATAGTGGTGTGCGCCGACTCTCCAGATATGGATGTCCGATAACCGATTATCGGCATCCGCTTCAATCGTCTGCTCGATGCTTTCAAGGTACTCCCGATCAATGCTCCCATCCAACAGAATGGGAGAGCTCTCTTGAAGTAGGCCATAGGCCCACTTGGTGATAATAATGGCACCCACAATTCCCATCACTGGATCCATCCAGTCCCATCCATAGTATTTTCCAGACAGCAGAGCAACGATCGCTAGAAGAGAGGTGAAGGCGTCCGCCATCACATGCATATAGGCGGCCTTCAGGTTGTGGTCGTGATGGTGACCTCCATGGTGATGGTGATCGTGTCCATGATCATGCCCATGGTGGTGATGGTCATCTTTGAGTAGAAATACGCTGACAACATTGACCAGCAATCCAATTACAGCAACCATAATGGCCTCATCAAATTGAATAGCATGTGGTGTGAAGAAGCGCTGTACAGACTCCAACAGCATCACCAGCGCAACTACCGCAAGAGCAACTGCACTGGCAAAACCACCCAATACCCCAACTTTTCCTGTTCCGAATGCATAGTCAGGGTTGTTTGCATGCGCCCGTGCATAACGGTAGGCAAATATCGTGATCAGGAATGCTGCAACATGGGTTCCCATATGCCATCCATCCGCAAGCAAGGCCATTGACCCATAAGCCATGCCAGCTACGATCTCGATCACCATTGTTACCGCAGTCAGCCCCAACACATAAAACGCCATCCGTTCGCCCTGTTGGTTATCCAGTACAAAGTCATGGCTGTGTTTCCATTCATCAATCGTATGTGTATGCATCGCTCACCTCTAACCTGATCAATAGTATTGACTGCAATGTAACACCGTACCCAAGTACGGCTTCAAGAAGATACTGCATTGATAGCCATCACCGACAGTAGCAATGGAGTCCGCTAAGATGAAAGAATCAATACCAGCCACTTGGTACCGACCTAATCAGATGACACAAGCCCGCCCCTTGCATCAACGCAGTTGCCCTCAGTGCCCTTGTTTGTGCATGGCCCCCATATTTTCTGAATGGTCCACATTGCACTCAAAGATAATCATGTTATCCATATCCAAATTAAAACGTATCTGCTCTCCAACCGACTGCTGTAGATGGCTAGGGAAGAGCCCCAGAATCTCCTGCCCGGACGATAGCTGTAGTGTATAGAGGGATTCTGCACCCTGAAAATTGCTACGGGTAATAGTCGCCTCATGGAGGCCCTCAGCGTCAAAAATGAGATCATCCGGACGCACCAGCATATCGACCTTGCAGCCATCGAGCAGGCTATTGCTATTTTCACCATGCAACTCCCCCAGTTCAGTCTCCAGCAGGGACTCACCGATAATAACACCACGCAGCATCGCCCCTTTACCAACAAACTCCGCCACAAATCGGTTAGCAGGCTGGTGGTAAAGGTTGTAGGCACTGTCCCACTGCTGGATGGTGCCGTTGTGCATCACGGCAATCTTATCGGCAATAGCGAAGGCTTCATGCTGATCATGGGTTACCATAATGCCGGTAATACCCCGCTGCTTGAGAATTTCACGCACCTCGGTCGCCAGCCGTTCACGCAGCTCAACATCAAGGTTAGAGAAGGGTTCATCCATCAGAATCACTTCAGGATTTTGTGCCAGTGCACGTGCCAGAGCAACACGCTGTTGCTGGCCTCCAGAGAGTTCATGAGGGTAGCGCACCCCCAGCCCTTTCAGCCCAACCAGCTCCAGCAGCTCATCAGAGAGGCGGGTTCGTGCTGCCTTGCTCTCATTTCTGCGGGAGAAGACAATATTCTCCTCAATGGTCAGATGGGGGAAGAGGGCATAGTCCTGAAATACCATCCCAAAGTTACGCTGCTCGGCAGGCACCATCTGAGTGGACGAGGAGAGCAGGTTATTGTTAAGGATAATTGAGCCATGATGAAGCGGTTCAAACCCGGCAATAGCACGCAGTACAGTGGTCTTTCCACAGCCACTATACCCCAGCAAGCAGACCAGCTCCCCTTTACCAATCTCCAAAGAGAGATCATGAACTATAATGTTATCTCCATAGCGGCACTGAATATGGGATAGAGAGAGGTGTGTGTTATGGATCGTCATCGCTTGCTCCTTATTTTGATTTCCGCACCAGCAAGATCACCGGCAACAGCCCAATAATGACCAGTGAGAGAGCCGGTAGTGCTGCATATTCCCACATCCCCTCAGAGGCCATTTCATAGGTACGAACAGCAAAGGTATCCCAACCGTAGGGGCGCAACAGGTAGGTGGCGGGTAACTCCTTCATTACATCGATCATCACCATCAGCAGAGCCATGAAGATGCCGGGGGTAAGGATCGGCAGGTAGATGCGGCGTACCACACCACTGTTATTCTCTCCAAGAGAACGGGCTGCCTCTTCCATAGAGGGTTTGATGCGGGACAGTGAACTCTCTACCGGACCATGGGCAACCGTGAGGAAACGTACCAGATAGGCAAACAGCAGTGCCGGCACACTCTGCATCATAATCGTGGTGGGAGGCTGTCCCAACCAGCCCTGTACTGCATTCATGGCATGCCCAAAGTTGGCAAAGAGAATCATGATGCCAACGGCCAGTACTGAACCAGGGAGAGCATAACCGAGGGTAATCAACCGCCCCACAGACTCAATCTTCCACTCTCCCCCCTTACGACGCGCCATCGCCAATGCAAAGGCACCCAGAGTAGCGAGGAGTGCAGCTCCCCCTCCCAGTACCAGAGTATGGATAAGCATCTCGAAGTAGCGACTGTTCAGTTCCTGATCGATCACACCCAGCCCCCAAAACAGCAGTTGAGTAACGGGAAGGATGAAAGAGACTCCGAGCACCAGCATCACAAAGGCAGTTGTGCTCCAGGCACGGACCCCTTTGAGTTGGAAGCGGTACGGTGCACGTCCAGTGGTCTGGTGGTATTTGGATTTACCCCGCATCGATTTCTCACCAAACAGTGCCAGTAGTGCAAACAAAAGTAACAGTGAAGAGAGCTGGGCAGCAGTGGAGAGGCTGCGGAAGTCATCCCAAGAGGTATAGATGGCAAGAGTGAATGTGTCATAGTTGAAGATGGATACAGCACCAAAATCGGCCAGTGTCTCCATCAATGCCAGAGCCACACCTGCCGCAATGGCGGGGCGCGCCATCGGCAGCGCAATACGCAGAAAGGCCTGAGAAGGGGTGAGCCCTAGGCTCTGCCCCGCCTCCAGCAGAGAGTTGCCCTGAGAGGCAAATGCTGTACGAGCCAACATATAGACATAAGGGTAGAAGACCAGTACAAAGACGGTAATCACACCACCAGTCGACTGGATATCGGGGGGTGAGATCATTCCCCCAAAAAAGGTTTGAAATCCGTTGTAAATTGGGCCGCCGTAGCTGAAGAGATCCAGCATCACGAAGGCGAGTACATAAGCGGGGATCGCAAAGGGGAGCATCAGTGCCCAGTCAAAGATTTTGCGCCCCGGAAACTCACACATTGTGGTGAGCCAGGCAAGTGCCGTTCCCAACACCAGCACCCCTCCTCCAACACCAAGGATCAGCCACAAGGTATTGGTCAGCAGGTCAATAAAGAGATAGTCGAGTAGATGTCCCCAGATCTCCTGATCAATCTCCCCCCAGGAGAGAAGGATGACCATAAAGGGGAGAGCAACCAACAGGCCCATCAGGTAGGTCGCTATTTGAAAAGGAGAGGTCTGTTTTTGCATGGCTGAAATCGATAAAGAGAAGACACCCCGAACTCAAACGGTATCGGTTCGGGGTGCCTGAGTAGAGAGAAAAAAGGCGATAGCCTAACTACTTGTATCGTGCACGCTGCATCAGTTTGACTGCAGATGCCTGTTTTTTTCCTGTCTCAGCCAGATTCATTGTATCCGCCTTGAAATGGCCCCATGCAGCAACCTGTGGGTCGACTGAACTACCGCCATTGATGGGGTACTCTTTGTTCAGCCCCCCCAGAATCTTCTGTGATTCAGGACCTACTAGCCAGGTCAGCAGCTTGGTGGCATTCTCCCTATTGGGTGCATGCTTAGTGATGCCAGCACCTGAGATATTGACGTGAACACCGTTTCCATTCTGGTCAGGCCAGAAGATAGCGACGGGAATTTTTGGGTTTTTACTCTCGGCACGACCAAAGTAGTAGGTGTTGACAATCCCTACATCACAAGCACCAGAGTCGATCGCCTTGATCAGGTGAGAGTCCTTGGCAAAAGGCTTGACTGCAAGATTGCTGACCCATCCACGGATCGTCTTCTCAGTTTCAGCCTCGCCATAATGGTGAATCATTGAGGCGACCAGTGACTTGTTATAGATCTTCTTGGAGGTGCGCAGACAGAGACGCCCCTTCCATTTTGGATCGGCCAGATCGGCATAGGTGGTCAGATTCTCAGGTTTTACTCGCTCCGTACTATAGACAATGGTACGGGCGCGAACCGATAGCCCATGCCAAAGTCCATCAGAATCACGATACTGAGAAGGAACCGCTTTGCTGAGTTCAGCACTCTTGATGTTTGCAAAGATCCCTTGGGATCCAGCATACCAGAGGTTTCCAGCATCAACGGTAATCAGCATATCCGCAGGTGTCTGCTCCCCCTCCTGCTTAATACGCTCAATCAGTGGACCGGCCTTGCCTGTCTGGTACTTGACCATAATGCCGGTCTCTTTCTGGAAAGAGTCAAACAGAGGTTTTACCAAGTGCTCTTTGCGTGATGAGTAGACCACCACCTCTTCTGTTGCTGCAAGCGCCGTTTCGGCAATGGGAAGCACTGCTACGACCAAGGTTGGAAGGATCCATTTTTTCAGTAGGTGATAGGATGGTTTGGTAACGCTCATTTTATGAAATTCCTGTGCTTGTTAATGGTGAGCACAGATTCTACACTTTGTTGAGAACAATTACCAATCGCATTACAATAAAATCTACAAACAACCAAATTCTGAAGTTTGGGCTACACCTAATACGGCAGCTATGAGTCATCTTTGGTCGCTTACTGAACCAACTTCTCCAACCCTTCAGAGACAGGAAAGCTCGCGTTGCCCGAACTCAGGTTCACCAACTTCAGTCGTCCGCTTTTGGTGAGATAGATGATGCCAGCAACCTCAACCCCCTATGCAATGAGCTTTCCGAGTCTACTCAGAGCAACCCGATCTTCCGGATACCCAAAACTCCTAACCAAGAAGGGATCAAACACTCACTCCAGCTCTTCATAGAGTAGCAGTAACTGCTCCTCTTCTCTCTCCAGCTGCTGGTCAATCCCCCCTTTCTCCTGCAGCAACTGCTTTAACTCCACCTTGGCATCTTCTTGGTAGAGGTCTGGTTCTGCCAAGCGCTGCTCTAGCTGTACGCGCTTGCCCTCCAACTTCTCAATCGACCTCTCCAGAGTGTTCACCTGTTTACGTAGTGGTGCTTGCTGCTTTCGCAACTCAGCCTCTGCTCTGCGCTGCTCTTTTCGGTTGAGCATCGGCGTGGCCTCCTTCTGAATCGAATTCGCCTCAGCAGGCTGAACCTGCTTATCAGAAGCACGCAACCACTGCGCATAGTCATCCAGATCTCCAGAGAAAGGTTCCACCTGCTGTCTAGCGACCAACAGGAACTGATCCGCAACCCCCTCCAGCAGATAACGATCATGGGATACCACCACCAGCGCCCCTTGGTAGGATTGCAGTGCAACGGTCAATGCATGGCGCATCTCCAGATCAAGGTGGTTGGTCGGCTCATCCAGCAGTAGCAAGTTGGGCCGTTGACGCACAATCATCGCCAACACCAAGCGCGCCTTCTCTCCACCGGAGAATGGGCCTACCTGCTCCAGCACCCGCTCTCCATTGAAACCAAAGCTACCAAGAAAATCTCGCAGCTCCTGCTCTGTCGCTTCGGGGTGGTTACGTTGCATATGAAGTAGCGGTGTAGCCTGCAGATCCAGTAGCTCCAGTTGGTGTTGAGCGAAGTAGCCAATCTGCAGCGCCTGCGCCTCTTCTCGTCGCCCCTGCAACAGGGTAGAGGCACTAGAGAGCAATTTCATCAAGGTCGATTTTCCAGCACCGTTGCGACCCAGCAGTGCCAGACGGTCTCCGGGATTCAAGGTAATGGAGAGTTCATCAAGAATCACAATGTTACCAGCATCACCTCGATACCCCGCCTGCACCGCCTCGATGGTGAGTAGCGGATGCGGATTTTTCTTCGGGGGCATAAACTGGAAATGGAAAGGGGAGTCTACATGGGCCGGAGCGATAGTCTCCATCCGCTCCAGCGCCTTGATGCGACTCTGCACCTGTTTGGCCTTGGTCGCCTTGGCTCGGAAGCGCTCTACAAAGCTGTGCATATGCTCCCGCTCTCGCTGTTGGCGCTCGTGCGCCGACTGCTGTTGTGCCAAACGCTCGGCCCGTGCGCGCTCAAAAGCGCTGTAGTTACCGGAGCTGAGTTCCATATGCTGTCGTTCAATATGGATAATGCCATCGACCACCCGATCGAGCACATCTCGGTCATGGGAGATCAGCAGCAGTGTCCCCTCATACTGTTTAAGCCACGCCTCCAGCCAAAACACCGCATCCAGATCAAGGTGGTTGGTGGGCTCATCCAGCAGCAGCAGATCAGAGCGAGCCATCAACGCCTGTGCCAAATTCAGCCGCATACGCCAGCCGCCGGAGAAGGAGTCCACCCGCATCCCCTCCTGCGGCACAGAGAAACCCAGCCCCTGCATCAGGCGGGCAGCCCGATTGCGTGCATTGAAGCCATCAATGGCCTCCATCGCGGCATACAGCTCCCCTTGTCGCACACCATCTTCTGTCTGCTCGGCCTGCTCCAGCTGCTGTTGCAGACGGCGCAGTTCGCGGTCTCCATCCATCACCAGATCAATCGCTTCACAATCGAGCGATGGGGTCTCTTGTGCCACATGGGCAACCACCCAGCGCTCTGGAATGGTAAGCACCCCTTCATCGGCAGAGACCTCTCCCTGAATCAGCGCAAACAGGCTAGACTTGCCACAGCCATTGCCACCGGTGATACCCACCTTCTGTCCGGGGTGGATGGAGAGGCTACTGTTCTCAAACAGCAGGCGTGGGCCACGACGGATGGCCAGTGAATCAATACGGATCATAGTGTTCTATATTTGTTACAGGTGTAGGGTTTCAAAGGCGAAGGGGATTTCAACGGTCTCGCCATTCTGGGTCACCCTTACCTTTGCAATCCACGCCATCAGACGGCGGGTACAGATAGAGAGGCTCCCCTTCCCTTGATAGACACCCACCTCGGCCGTTGGTTTGAGACGATACTGAAGAAATCCCATATACATATCCCTGCCCTCAAACAGCACCTCAACACGTTCTGGAATACCCGCCGAGAAACTAGCTCTCATTTGAATCGGCTCTGTAGTCGGCAGCGGCTTCGGGGTCATTTCAAACTGCATTACAGTACCGTTGGGTAGGGTTGCACTACAGCCCTTCTGATCTAGTTGACACCCCTCTACCAACGGCAATTGGGTTATCGTCTCACTCCCTGCTCCATTCAGGAGGTAACCTGAAAGACCACCACCCAATAGCAGTAGTACAACCGCCATCATCACCCAACGCTGTTTACTCTTCTGTTCCATGGTCCCGTTATCTTTTATCCACTATCCGCTTATGAGGATTCAATGTATCCTTTTACTATGAACCATTCTACCTTACAGAAAGAGAGCTTGGTGCTCTACAAGAGCGGACCGGCACGAATCACTGCAGTTGAAGAGAAGATCGAGATCCAGCTACCCAACGGCAAGAGCAAACGGGTTCGAGAGAAGGATATTGTACTACTCCACCCTGGGCCACTTCGCTCACTCTCCACACTGGATGCCCCACTGGAGGGGGAGATTGAGGAGGCGTGGGAGTTACTGGGGGATGAGACTCTCGCACTGGAGGAGTTGAGTGAGCTAATCTTTGGTGAAAGCACCCCACACACCCACTGGTGCAGCTGGAAAATCATCCGCGAGGCGCTCTATTTTCATGGTACTCCAGATGCTATTCAAGGCCATCCACGAGCGCATATTGAGGAGGTACAGCAGGCGCGTAACGCCAAGCTTGAGGCGCAACAAAAGAAGGAGGCCTTCCTTGAACGACTGCGTAGTGGAGCATTGCTGCCCGAGGACCATACGGAATTAAGTGATGTCGAGATGCTGGCGCTGAAGCGCAGCGAAGTGAGCCGCATCTTGCGCGATCTGGGACGCGATCAACGCCCAGAAAATGCCCACCACCTGCTGCTGGATACCGCTTACTGGGAGCCCAACTACAACCCCTACCCCGCACGCATGGAGGTCGAGAGTGAGGCCGCCTGTGGTGAGGTGCCTGATCTGCCACAGCAGGAGCGGGTTGACCTTACTCACCTCACCGCTTGGGCCATTGATGATGAGGGCAATCAAGACCCAGACGATGCCATCTCCCTACAGGGAGAGCGTATCTGGGTTCATGTTGCAGATGTAGCCGCACTGATCACCCCAGACAGTGAACTGGATCTACAGGCCCGTGCACGGGGGGCCAACCTCTATCTACCAGAGGGAACACTGACTATGCTTCCCCCCAAGGCTACAGAGCTACTTGGGCTGGGGTTACAGCAACGCTCCCCAGCACTCTCTTTCAGCTTCACCCTCTCCGAGGAGGCCGAGATAGAGCAGATTGAGGTGGTCACCAGTTGGATTAAGGTGAATCGCACAACCTATGCCAGCGTCGATCAAGAGATCAACAACAGCGACTTTGCACCACTCTATGAGAAGGCCTTGCAGTATCAAGAAAAACGGTTGCAGCAGGGGGCGATTCGTCTAGAGCTGCCCGAGGTAAAGATCCGGGTGGTAGAGGATGAGGTGAAGATCACCCCGCTACCTAAACTACGCAGTCGTGACTTGGTCACCGAGTTTATGTTGATGGCCGGTGAAGCCGCCGCCCGCTTTGCACAGCAGCATGAGATTCCCTTCCCCTACTCCACACAGCCACCACCCGGACCCGATGAGCAGGGCAACCCCTATCCGCAACCAGAGACCCTTGCGGAGATGTACGCCTTCCGTCGCCGTTTCCGGCGCAGCCAGTTAAAGAGTCAGCCCGCACCACATGCTGGCTTGGGGATGAGCCAATACAGTCAGGTCACCAGTCCCCTACGACGTTACTTAGACTTGGTTGCACACCAGCAGCTACGTGCATGGATTGAGCAGCGCCCTCTACTCGATAGTGAAGCATTAACAGAACGGGTCGGTGCTGCCGAAGCGGTGATTGGAAATGTACGCCGAGCAGAACGCTTCTCTAACCGTCACTGGAGTATGGTGTGGCTACGCCAACAACAGAGCTGGCAAGGGGAGGGGATCTTGGTAGATATTATGAAACAGCGTGGTACCTTCCTGATTCCGCAACTGGGGCTGGAGTGCAAGGCACGATTAAAAGAGAAAGAGGCGCTCAACCACCCCTATCCGCTAACACTCTCTGAGGTGGATCTACCGGAGTTAACCGCCTATTTCCGAACCTGATAACAGTTCCGACTACACTCAAGAGGTAAGCGAATACGAATCTGAGTCCCTTGGTTGGGGCCGTCACTCATCACCTTTAGCTCACCACCCATTGCCACAGAGAAGTTGGCTGCGCTATGTAGCCCTAAACCGGCACTACTAAGCTTGGTACTGTAGCCCGAGAGCAGTACCGAGTCGAGATCAGCAGCAGCAATCCCTACGCCATTATCAATCACATCAAAATACCAGTAGCTATTTTTCTTGGATTCACCATCAACAGCGACTTCAGACATTAAACGGATCTGAATCTTCCCCTCATTTTCAGGTAGCTCATTCTGTTTAATCCGCTCTGAGATCGCCTCATAGCTATTCTTTACTAGATTAACCACCACCTGTCCCAACGGGCTACGTGGCAAGAACACCTCGGGAATCTCACCCTTACTCTCAATCAGCAATCTCACCTTGCGTTTATCTAGCTCATCATCCAGCAGGGTAGTCACATCAGCCATCATTGACTCAACCGCAAAATGAGAGGACATGAGCCCTTTTGTGGTCAAACTGCGCTGGGCATCAATGATCTCATTCACGTGATAAATCGAGGCTTTCAACTGCATGGCATCCTCTTTCAAAACGGATGCATACTCCTCTTTCAACAGTTTCGCCCCCAAATCCAGTATCTGTAGCACACGCGCTTGATCGCCCTCTTCATCCAGCAGAATATAGGCCTTATTCAACGCGGCACCGAGGTCACTCATCTTGGTTGCCATACCCTCAATCGGAGCGATGCGGCTATTTACACCGACCAGTGCATTACCAATATTATGCAGTACAGAGGCCCCCATCTCAGTCAGGCCATTCTGATAGGAGGTGATACGCTCCTTGCTTCTCATCTCCTCTTCACGCTGGTTGTAGAGGTAGAGCTGTAGGTGAGCCTCGACTCTGGCTAACAGTACCGCTGGCTCAAACGGCTTGGTGATGTAGTCGGCCCCTCCAACCTCGAACCCCTCAACCATATCCTTCGCTTCGCTCTTGGCGGTAAGAAAAATAATGGGAACTGCACTCAGTACAGGGGTTTTCTTAAGCTGCTCACACACCTCAAGCCCTCCCATGCCGGGCATCATCACATCTAACAGAATCAGATCGGGGCTCAGAGTATCCACCAACTTCAGGGCCTCTTCCCCACTCTGGGCAAAACTAACCCGGTATTTTTTACTCTCGCGCAGCACCCCCCCCACAACCTGCAAATTGGTGGGCTGGTCATCCACTACCAGTACTCGGGGTAACTCATTCATTACGGCGTTCTCATCTATGGTCTCTTCAGAAACCGTTCAAACTCTTCCTGTGAGCGGTTTATACCCGCCACATCCATACACGCAACCTGCTCAATCAACCGAACTGCCCACGCTTCAAGTTGGGCATAGTTTTCGACCTTGGCGATTCCTTTCACCTGTTCCGCAAGACTCTCAATGATATCAACATCCTGAGTTAACTTCACCTCATTAAACAGTTTTTCAACCGCATGCCACAAGCTTAGCCGTGCTTCAGAGGAGAGAACCATCTGCTCAAGCAGGGGATCATCCTGCTGCTGTTCTGGGCTGGGACCTGCTTGTAAAACAACACCAGCGCTCTCTTTCCCCTCATCCATAAATAGCCGTGTAAGCAACCGCTCCAGTAAATCAGGGTCGATCGGCTTGAGAATAACATCGACCATACCCGCTGCCTCTGCCTCTGCTCGATTCGCCCTACTCGATTCAGCGGTCAAGGCGACAATCGGAGTACGGGGAGATAGTCCCTGTTTATGAATCGCCTCTGTAGCCTCTATCCCACTCATTTCCGGCATTCTTAAGTCCATCAGGATCAGATCAAAACCAGACTGTTCCTGCAGCAGTGATAACGCACCAATACCACTCTCTACTTCAACCACTTCTGCACCCATCTCTTGCAACATCACCCCCACAATCATTCGATTAGCCGCCTGATCATCCACCACCAGCACTTTACGCTGTTGCAGTAGTGTGGAGAGGTCTAGTGGGGTGTCTAGCTCTTGGGGCGCATGCTCAAATCCCAGTTCAAAATAGAATTGACTCCCACTCCCTTCACTACTTTCCACTTGGATACCCGCCTGCCCCCCCATCAGCTGCACCAGTCGCTGACTGATCGCCAACCCCAACCCAGTCCCACCAAATTTACGTGTGGTTGAGCTATCTGCCTGCACAAATGCATCAAAAATCTGTTGCTGCTGCGCTACGCTCATCCCGATTCCGGTATCAACCACAGAGAAACGTAATCGACTTACACAATCCTTGGTTGATTCCAACAGAGAAACTTCCACCGTTACCCCCCCCTGCTCAGTGAATTTAATCGCATTACTACAGAGATTAATCAACACCTGTTGCAGGCGGTGAGAGTCGCCCATTAAATCCAACGGTACATCAGGCGCACATTGAATTTTGATACTTAACCCCTTACTCATTGCCAACCCATTATAAACCGTTGCATGGAGCGTATTCAGCACCTCTTCCAGGTTAAACGGGCGATGCTCTATATCCAGCTTACCTGCCTCAATCTTGGAGATATCGAGAATATCATTCAACAGCCGTAACAGTGTTTGCGCAGAGCTCTGTTGATTCTCTAGGTAGTGACGCTGCTTGCTATCCAACTCCGTCTGTAGCAGCAGCGTACTCAACCCAAGAACCGCATTCATCGGAGTACGAATCTCATGACTCATATTGGCGATAAATTCAGCCTTATAGCGGGCACTCCGCTCCAGCTTGATGGCCGTCTCTTTATGACGTTCTACCTCATCACTCAGATCAGCTGTACGCTGCTCTACCCGCTGCTCCAGCTCTTGCTGGGACTGTTTCAATGCTACAGATAATTCATTACGCTCCTTCGCCTGACGACGAAAGATTTCCAGTGCATTGGCCATATCCCCCAGCTCATCATAATGATCTCGATAAGGGATAGAGAGTTCCAAAAAACCGTTAGAGAGTTTACGTGTAGCCTCAATCATCCTCCGCAATCCTTGACCCACATGGCGATGCACATACCACCCCCCAAGCAGCGCCATCAATACGAAAAGCAATGAGAACAGTGCAATCCCATCACGCCCCATCAGTAACAGGTGGTTGGTATGGTCAGTACTCTCGATCATCTTTTTCTGCGCCAACTGAACCAGCTGATTGACCTTATCATTAGTCTGCTGCTCTAACTGCTTCAGTAGTTGCTCAAGAGAGTGCTCCTGCTTGTGCCACTGCAGATGTTGCTGCTGGAAGGCAAAAAGCTGCATAAGATGTTCAAACTGTTGCAGCAGTTGATCCAGCCCCTCTCGCTCTGTACGAATGCTCTGAACATTACGCTTGACCCTTCGCAACAGCCTTTGGCTGCTCTTCTCCATCGCCGCCAGCTGCTGCTCATCTCGCTGCGACAGCACCGAGTGGAGGTTCTGGCTCAGTTGTGTCCCTGCAGCCACAGCAGCATAGAGTCTGCGAAGGTGGTCCACCTGTATAGAACGCTCACGCACTCTCACTCCACCTTCAACTCTGGTATTGAGCAGATTCCAGCCCAGATTGATTTGCGGAGTCAGCTGCATCAGAAAATCTTGTTGTACTTTTTGCACTTGAGTCGACAGGCGCTGTTGCTGCTGCTCCAACTCAAACAATAGCTGAACATGCTCATCCACTTGGTAGATACTCAGCTTCAAGCCACGAAACAGCGTACTCAATGATTGATGTATATTCTCAAACTCAGCATGTTCATTATGCTCATTAGAAAAGAGCTGTTTGAACAGCGCTTCAAGCTGCTTCTCTTGTTGGTTGATTTGATAGAGACGCTCCCAGCGGTCTCCTTCTGAAGTGGCATGTCGTAGCCCCACCACAAGACGGATCAAGTGACGTACTGCCTCCGTCATGCGTTCAGCCTGAATGGTCATAGGAATGGCCCGCACCAAGGTCTGGTGGTGAGAGCTGGAGATACGGTCCGCAGCAATCCACCCCAGCCCTGCCGCAACCATAACCAGCAGGGCCAAACCTCCAAAGGTGGCAGAGAGGCGTTGTCGTATATTCAACATAAAAGTAGTTTTAGGGGACCTTTACTTTAGAGGTGCTCTTTAATGGAGCAGCAGTTGCGCCTTGTTCCAGATCTTTTCACTGTAGCCACCTGAGTCCTGATATTGTAAGACACCTCCCTCTAACAGCTGATCCACTGTTTTATGATATTGTGACTGTGTCAACTGACCAAGCTGTTCACGTTTGCTGTGCAGCAGCGTCATCACCACTTTTAACATCTTTCTCTGGTGATGCTCATCCAGTGCGCCAGTCGGATCATTGTCCAATACAATCTCTAGCGCCTCTTCAGGATGCTCCAGTGTGTAACGCCACCCTTGAATGGTCGCCGCCACAAAACGGACCAGTCGATCTTCCATCCCCTCTTGCTTCAGACTTTGCTCCGTCACATACAACCCATCTTCCTGCATCGCCATCCCCAGCGCATCAAAATCAAAGGTGATAATCTCCTCTTTCTGCATCCCTTTATCCAGTAGTTGCAGGTACTCGTTATAACGCATGGTGGAGATACAGTCTCCTTTGCCACTGACCAACTCATCAAGATTAAAGTTTTGGGGGTAGAACTCTACCTTGATATTTTTCTTACGCAGCAGAGCCCGCACTTTCTCCTCATCACCAACAAACCAAGAACCTACACGTTTTCCTTGCAGGTCTTCTAAGTTTTGGATGCCATGGTCTTTGCGACAACTGATAGTAAAACCAGACCGATCAAAGATCTGTGCAATATTGACCAAGTCACTCCCCTTCTCACGCTGAACCAGTGCATGAGGCAACCACTCAATACTGACATCAACCAACCCTTCTCGCAGGCTCTGGGCAGGCTTCAGGTTGGGGCCTCCCGGAAGGATGATTACATCCAGCCCATTTTTACGGTACATCCCTTTATCTAACGCCACATAATAGCCCGCAAACTGAGTCTGAGTAATCCAACGCAACTGCAACACCAGAGGGTCTAGCGGCTTCTCTACACTCTCTGCCCAAACCAGAGATTGCATACAGAGCAGCAGTGATAACAGTGTTATACCTGTTCTAAAAACCACTCTACTCTCCCACTTTCTGTGCACGCTGGATAAACGTATCGGGTAACACCAACTCTGTTTTTGAGAGCAGCCGTCGGTTAACAAAACTGTTCCAACGACGGTTACTGGCAATGGGAATCTCTGCAGGTGAGCTTCCTGCCAATATCATCTGTGCTACTTCTGCAGCCCACTCCCCCTGCTCTTCTGGCTCTTTTGCCATGGTCACCATATTGAACTCTCTCATCCAGTCATACATACCGATAGAGAGTGTTGTTCCATATTTGGCGACAAAGCGCTCTGCCTCAGCTTGCTCCCAACCAGAGATACCTGCGCTGTTCAGCACCATCACCAGATCCCCCTGCTGCGCCTCTAAGAAAGCGCTTTTCCACTGTTTGAAGGTCTCGACAAAATATGGGTGAAACTGCATACGGTCATTCTCAAAATGTTCACGAATACGGTCATACTCCTTGTGTGAACTAAGGCGGTCCGCATCGATAAAGTGAAGGTGGCGCAGGGTGTCATTTTGCATAGATGGCTCAGCACTTAAGGCTTGCTCGGCCAGAATAAACAGAGGCTCCAGCGGTGCCTTCTCGATCATACCCGTGACATTACTAAAGGGGTACCCATACGCCTCTGTGGTCCAGTTCACACCACAAAAAACCACCGGAGTTTTGTGATCTTTCAGGTAGGGAACCACCAAAAACTTGGAGGCATTATCATCCGCAGCAATCACTACATCAGGATTCCACTGCTCAATCAGAGCGTATGCATCTTTTGCCTTTTTCTCAATATACTTAGGCTCTGGATTACGTTTAGAGTCCATGTAGAAGCGGCGTATCTCACACTGCCCCTCTAGAACTTGAGTTGCCCCACGATCGATCCCATCATTCCATGCATAACCAATATGGTAGGAGTAGACCAATAAACAACGGGGTAACTCTGTCGCCCCAGATACCGCCGAGAAGAGTAGGCACCCCACAACCATCATTTTTCTAAACATCAGATCTTCCCCTACTGCTCATTTTCCAAAATAGAGGCAAACTGCGCCAATAGCGTTTTCATCCCCGTCACATCAAAGTGCTCTACTTGCTGCTCTAGTTCGGCCGCCCACTTCACTACAGTATCCAGCTGTAACTGCTCTGCGGCTTGTTTGATCTCCACTGCGAAAATTGAGATGGTATCCACATCTTGCAACATCACCACCTCATCCCAACGTTTACGCAACGCCCCCTGCAGTACCTTCTGCAGCATCATCAGGTCCAACGGGCTCTCCGTTGAGTGCGCTGCGCCCTCTTCAGGAAGCACTGTAGAGGGGACTGTAGAGGCTATTGTAGATCCCTCTACAGTAGCATCCTCTGCCACACCAACAACAGAGAGACGCCATAACTCTTGTAGCAGCTCCTCTAACACCAGTGGTTTTGCAACAAAGCCATCCATTCCGGCCTCAACCACCTCTTTGCGGTTCTCTTCCATTACATCTGCAGTCAGTGCCAAAATAGGAATCTGTCGCTCAGGATAGCGAGCACGAATCTCAGCACTCACCTCAAAGCCATTCATTTTAGGCATTCTGATATCCAACAGAATGGCATCTGCCCACTCTCCACTTTCATTCCAAGCTTCCAGAATATCCAGCGTCTGCTGCCCACTCTCTGCCTCAGTCACCTGACTTCCATAGCCCTCTAACATGGCCCGAGCAACCAACCGGTTGGTTGCCACATCATCAACCACCAGAAAATTTAACCCCTGCAGTAACGTTGGGCTCAATACTGGCACATCAAGAGAGGCATGTTCAAGCGTTTGCATCTCCACTACATCAAACGGTATGGAAAAGGAGAAGGTACTGCCTTGCCCCTGTTCACTCTCCACCGCAATCTGTGATCCCCCCATCAGGCTCACCAACTCTTTACTGATAGCCAACCCTAACCCTGTCCCCCCAAACTTTCGGGTGGTAGAGCTGTCTGCTTGAGAAAATGCCTCAAATATTTGCCTCTGCTGCTGGCGATTCATACCGATGCCGGTATCAATGACCGAGAAGTGAACCCACTGTTTCTCAGCTGAGCTTCTGGCTTCCACAGTTACCACAATCTCAACCCCTCCCTGTTCGGTAAATTTCACCGCATTACTACAGAGGTTGGTCAACACTTGAGATAGCCGATGCTCGTCACCTGATAACCGACTCGCAACCTGCTCATCCACCTGCGTCTTGAGGGTTAACCCTTTATTCATTGCCAAACCGGTATAGAGCGTTAATCGCAGCTTTTCCATTGACTCTTGAAGATCAAACTCATGCTGTTCAATCTCAATTTTTCCCGCCTCTACCTTGGAGAGATCGAGGATATCATTCAACAGTCGTAACAGAGAGTGAGCAGATTGGTGCATATTTTCCAGATAATTCTTTTGTAAAGAACTCAGCTCTGTCTTCAACACCAACCCCCCCAATCCGATAATTGCATTCATTGGGGTACGAATTTCATGACTCATATTGGCAAGAAATTCTGATTTAGAGCGGTTGGCCTCATCGGCCTGCTCTGCCGCCAAGCGCAGCTCAAAGGTACGCGCCTTAACGGTCTCTTCCAGCAGGGCGTTATGAGTCTCTAACTCACGATAGGCTCTGCGTACATCCTCCCCCATCTCCGCAAATGCAGTCGCCAACTCCGAAACCTCTCCCTCTTTTCCCAAGGCCAGCAAACTAAAAATATCATCTTCCCCTTTGGAAAAACGGTGCACTGCACGGGTCAATTGAGTCAAGGGTGTTGCCATCTTGCGGGCCAATAACAGGCTCAGCAGTAGCACCGCAAGGGCAACCCCGACTGACAGCATCAGCGCACGCATCCAGAGCGCATCAATACGCAGCTGCATCTCTTCTCTGGCTCCCTCAAGCTCAAGCAGCAGGGGTTGCTGGGTTATCCCGATCAGCAAGCTGCCCCACTGCACCTCCTGCAAGGCGCTCTCATCCAGATAGATCTCTTTGGAGAGCTGAAGCAGCAACTCCGAATCCAGTGAGTCGACACCTAATTTTTCCACTATCTGCTGAAGCAGCTGGTTTTGTTCTCCTGAGAACAGGGTCAATTCATTACTGGGGTAGGCTGTATTGACCACAACCGTCTCTGGCCCTAGCAGTAGCGCATAGACCAGCCCTGATTTTTGCTCTTCAACCGCTTGGTGAAGGCGGCTGGATAGGTTAGAAAAGTTGTACGATCTGATATCATCCTGAGACTCTTCAATCAATAGCTCCAACAGGTCAGAGGAGCGCTCAAGCAACGCATCCGACATCATCATTTCGCGCTGCTCTAACTCTTCAAACAGCATCTCCTGCTGCAACGAGATCTGAAACCAAGTGAGCGCTCCCAGAGCCAACAACAGCGTCAGCAACAACGAGAGAAAAATCTGCCGGAACAGGCTTCCTTTAACACCAAACATCAGCACTGTTCGATAACTCGGTTCATCATCCACATCGTACTCATACCCCCTCTCATCGCATCCGCTCCAGTGCTATCAGCTCCTCTCTGGAGGGGGGCTTCCACCCCTCTATTTCCAGGAATTGCAACAGTCTACGCCCCTCTGCACTCTCTTTCATCTCCATCAGTACACTCAACAACTCCTTGGAGAGTACCTTACGTTCCGGTACGGAGATCACAGTATTGAACTGATCAGCCCCCACTGCCAGTTGAGACAGTTGCCCAACTAACTGCCCGTTAATCTTTGCAACCTGCTCAAAGCTATGAAGATCTGTTAAGGCCAGTTCGGCCATACCAAAACCGACAGACATCAAGGCATCGACCCCTTTAGGCACGGTCAATATCTCTAATTTGCTTGCCTCTGTTTTGCCCAGCAGCTGTTCCAGTAGATCACGTCCCACCTCTTCTGAGAAAGGCATAACCACCGCCCCCTGCAGTGCATCCCGACTACTGCCCTGTCGTCCCACCAACAGGTGCTGTTTCAAGGCTACTCCATTGACAGTTCCCACAGCTACTGCCGTCAAACGGTATCGGTGAAAGACTTTTCGGTAGCTCTCAGCTGGCATAAACACAATGGCCTGAGGCCGATTTTCAATCAGCTCTTGTAGCTCTTTTTCTTGATTAAAGGGGTGGAACGAGTACTCCCCATGCTTGGAAAGGTATTTTTCAAAATCAAGCTTCAGTAATTGAAGGGTCTTGCTGCCTGATTCGGGGCTTAACAGATAGAGCTCTTCAGCCGCCCAGAGGGGGGCCGAGATAACAGTCATCGAGAATATCAATAGAGTAGAGCGGACCCATTTCATTTTATGGAGTCACTTGTAAGAGAAGGTCGAATAAACGGTTCCCCACCATCGTTCACCTGTTTCCACAATGTATTGCGGTTATCGGTCAGGATTCCCGGATCAGAAACCACCTCTACCGCAATTTTTTGCAACGTTATTTGATCTACAGTCATTATTCTATTCCCCCGTTTAGACAAGATATCCGATTTCAGTAATTTTACTTCGCCTCTATTCAGATAGTCACTGAAACGATTAGAACCTCCCACACGATCACTGAACTTTTAATCTAACGGCACCCCACCCCCATCCTAACCTTCCCCCTCAATGGGGAAGGAACTTTTATCCTCATGGACTTATTGAGAGGTTACGTACTCTATAACGAATAAGGTTAGATTGTGATTCTCGCGCCCAAACACAGGCACTCCCATCAAGCGGGGGGAGTAATCCAACAGTCTGTTGTGGTGTCAATCAATAGTAGCGAGAAGCCACAATCTGAACCGTTTGTTGTACAACAATAAGATCCATTATGAGGAGTCTCCCCAAATAATGCTATATAACAATCTTTATCCGCTATTATTTAGCCCGACTTTCCCAAGCGGCCTCAGTATAGGTCTTGATCGCCAATGCATGCAGCTCACCACTGGCAATCACATCATTGACCGTAGCCATCACTGCACGCTGTTGTGCCAATAACCCCTGCCCCTCAAAACTGTCGCTAATGACGGTTGCTTCGCAGTTACAACCATCCCCAGTGAGGGTCACTGTAGCACCAGAAATTCCAGCCTCAATACGTTGTTTGATTTCAGATAGTTCCATGATTACTTCTCCTTTTGCTTGACTGTTTTCTTGGATTTTTTCTTAGTCTCTTTCTTGGGCTGCTTTTTATCTGCCCACTCTGCTGCCTTCAGTAGAATTTTATCCATCCGGTTGCGGATTTTTCGACTGCCTGAGGCGTAGTTATTGACCATGACCGTAAAGGTGAGCCATTTTCCTTTCGGCGTTTTCAAGTGTCCTGCAATCGCCCGAATGGAGGAGAGGGTGCCGGTCTTGGCCCACACTTTGCCCTCCAGCGGAGTCTCACGAAAACGCCAGGTAAGGGTTCCATCTTTGCCCGATTGAGAGAGTGAGTCACGATAGACCTCTGCCTGAGGGTGTGCCTCCATCCCTTTTAATAAGGTCACCAGGTCCTCTGGTCGGAACAGGTTGTAGCGGGAGAGGCCGGAGCCATCCACCATTTTGTAGCGGTAGGGCTTTATCCCCAACCTCTTGAAGAGTTGGGCCACTCGCTGTAGACCACCGGTTACTGATCCGGGGCGGGTGATCTCCCCCTGCTGGTTGCGTTGCAGACCGCTCATCCGCAGCAGATGCTCCGCCACCAGATTGATACTACGCTTATTGGCCAGTGGCAGTATCTCTTTGAGTGGCTTGGAGTGGTGGCTCCAGACCAAACCCGTCGCTGGCTCAAAGCCACGCAGGTAGTCGCTATCCACCGCCTTGCCGCTGACCTCAATGCCCGCCTCTTCAAGCGCCTGCTTAAACAGGGTTACGCTCCACTCGGTGGGGTTTTTGACCGTCACCTTTCCTGACATCGCAGGGTTGCGCTTCATCGACTCCGGTACTTCAACCACAAAGTGGTTGGTACCACGTCTGCGGGTAATCTTCACCTGTCGCTTCTCGTCCGTGACCCGGACGTGCGGTTTCAGGTAATCACTCTTTGGGTAGAGGTGGATCTGCTTCTTCTTCAGGCGCTGTTTTTTGTTACCATCAATACGATACCCCGCAGCACCGCCATGTATGGTCAGCCCGGAGGACTCTGCAGAGAAGTGGTACTGCTCATCATCCCAGGCCCACCCCTGCCCCAACGGCTCTTCAATAAAGATATCATCGACCCCAACGATGTGGCCGTTGATCTTCTTTACCCCCTCTTTGGCGAGCCGTTTGGCCCATTTATGCAGCACCTTGCGCCCGGTCGCCCCCTCTGGGGTACCGAAGGTGGGGTCACCGCCACCAATGATCTGTAGATCACCACGGATCACCCCATCTTTTGGGATCGCCTTTACCGGAAACTGAAGATGGGTGGTAAAGGTGTAGTCTGGTCCCAGGCGGTCCAGTGCCACTGCGGTAGAGACAATCTTGGCTACCGAGGCGGGAACAAAGGGGAGATCTCCATTTCTGGAGTAGAGTACGCGATCGCTATCGCTCTCTTCGATGCGGATCCCCCAGAGAGCTGCAGGGCTCTTTGGCGAGTCGATAATGGCATCGATATCCGACTGTAAATCGGCCACTGCCGCTCCACTGAGCAGCAGCGTAGAAAATAGAAAACTCACGCAGGATTGAAGCACAATCCCGCGTGAGTTTTGGTACAGGGTCTTAACCTGCAAGGGTCTGCAACAGCCCATTCAGACGACGAGTAAAGCTGGCTGGATCATCCAACTGGCTACCTTCAGCCAGTAGAGACTGATCAAACAAGATGCGGCTCCAGTCGGCAAAACGCTCATCATCGGTCTCATTCTGCAGGCGCTCAATCAGTGGGTGCTCTACATTGATCTCCATGATGCGCTTAGAGCCAGGAACCTCTTGCCCCATGCTCTTCATGATACGCTCCATGTTGGCATCCATAGCACCAGCACCCGCAACCAGACAGGCGGGAGAGTCGGTGAGACGGTTGGTGACACGGATATCATCGACCTCTTCACTCAACACCTCTTTCATCTGCTCGATCAGTTTTTTGAAGTTCTCTTCCTCTTTCTTCAGCTCCTCTTTCTCATCCTTATCTTCTAGCTCACCGAGGTCAAGGTCGCCTTGGGTGATGGACTGCAGAGACTTGCCATCAAACTCACGCAGGTGCTGGGTAACCCACTCATCCACGTGATCGCTCAGCAACAGTACTTCAATCCCCTTCTTGCGGAATACCTCCATATGCGGGCTGTTCTTCGCCCCATTGTAGGTCTCGGCAGTGATGAAGTAGATCTTGTTCTGCCCCTCTTTCATGCGCTCAACATAGGTCTCTAGCGAGGTGTTCTGCTCAGAGCCTTCGCTCTCAGAGGTTGCAAAACGGCAGAGCTTGGCAATGCGCTCTTGGTTGGAGGTGTCTTCGATCAACCCCTCTTTGAAGACCGGTCCAAACTCACTCCAGAACTTGGCGTACTCCTCTTCGCCCTTGCCCTCTTCTGCTTTTTTAATAATCCCCTCTAGCAGCCCCAGTACCTTCTTCACCGAGCCCTTCTTGATCTGGTCAACAATTTTACTGCTCTGTAGAATCTCGCGAGAGACGTTGAGTGGCAGGTCATTAGAGTCGATCACACCACGCACAAAACGCATGTAGGTAGGCATCAGTTTTTCAGTATCTTCCATGATGAAGACACGACGTACATAGAGCTTGATGCCGTGGGCGCGCTCACGATCATTCAGATCAAATGGGGCCTTAGCGGGAATATAGAGTAGTTGGGTGTATTCGAGATTACCCTCAACTCGGGCATGCACCCAATCCATCGGGTCCTGCCAATCATGACCCACGCTCTTGTAGAACTCTTTGTACTCCTCTTCGGAGATCTCATTACGGTTGAGAGTCCAGAGAGCGGTCGCCTTGTTGACCTGCTCCCATGGCTCCACCTCTTTTGGCTCTTCACCCTCTTCAGCAGGCGGTGGCGCATCTGGCTCCATCATGATGGGCAGGGTGATGTGCTCGGAGTATTTGTGGACCAGTGACTTCAGCTTCCAGTTATCAAGGAACTCCTCCTCTTCATCACGCAGATGCATAGAGATACGGGTACCACGACGCGCCTTGTCGATGGTCTCTAAGGTGTAATCACCCTCGCCCCCTGAGACCCAACGTACGCCATGTTCAGCACCCAGACCTGCACGACGGGTTTCAACGGTCACCTCATCAGCAATGATAAAGGAGGAGTAGAAACCGACACCAAACTGGCCGATCAGGTGAGAATCCTGCTGCTGGTCACCGGTCAACTTCTCAAAGAAGGATTTGGTACCGGAGCGGGCGATGGTTCCAATATTCTCCATCACCTCCTGACGGTTCATGCCGATACCGTTGTCCTCGATCACCAGTGTTTTCGCCTCTTTGTCAAAGGTGATCTCTACCTTTAGCTCTGGATCATCTTCGTACAGGGCATCATCCGACAACCCCTCAAAACGGAGTTTGTCACAGGCATCCGCCCCGTTTGAGACCAGCTCACGCAGGAAAATCTCTTTATTACTGTAGAGCGAGTTAATCACCAGCTTCAACAGTTGCTTGACCTCTGCCTGAAACCCCATGGTCTCCTTGTGCGATTCGGTTGTCATTCCTTCTTCTCTCCTAATTTATTCAATACGTTAAAACTAAATCAATACACCTTGTCTGCACTAGATTATGCCGACAAAAAAATGGTTCCGTTGGGTTATGGGGACGACTCAACCGCTTTTCAAGGGCCCCTCAAGTCAAAATTGATAGCCTTGCTCTAAACAGTAGCGTAGCCAGTGGTTGAGAAAGAGATTGAGCCGCCAGCGCGCATCCAAATTCTCTTCACCACTCTTGATCAATGAGAGGAAGGAGCGCAACGACTCCCCCTGACTCATGGATAACACCTCAGCTTGGTCACTATCATAGTAGAGGCGGATCTTGGCAGAGGGTTCCTCCTCTTCCCCGCTCTCCCCGATAAAACGGTGGGTCAGGTTCAGGGTAGTGGTGTAAGGGCTCTGCTCCTGAATCTTCAGGATTAATGGCAGTGGATTTTCAAGTTGCTGCTCACTCCCTACCTCTAACGACCTAATCTCTGGAATCAACCGAAACAGCAGGGAGCTGTTCTCTTCATACAACCCCATCAAGGAGGTGAGGTTGTGACGCACCAACTTTCGCATAAACAGCGAACGCTCACGCTGCTGTAATTTTGCTGTTGTCTCTGCGGCTGAAAAATTCATTCGACTATTCTATCAGAGTGGTCGGCTCCACTCCTCCCGCAAACGGGATCGATTCATCATCAACCACTGCACCGCCAGTAGAGGTGTAGCTGAGTTGAGCTGCCCCTGCTGCCACATCTCCAGCAACTGCTCATAGGCAACGACATGAACCAGAATATCTTCATCTTCATGCTCCAGACCATGCACCCCGCCTGCTCGTGTTGCATCCACCTCACCACAATAGAGCGCCATGGTCTCAGAGGTACCACCGGGACTAACCCAGTAACGGGCGATAAACTCCATTCGCTTCACCTCACACCCCGCCTCTTCCACCGACTCACGGAGGGCGACCTCCTTCTCACTCTCCCCCTCTTCTACCATTCCAGCGACAATCTCAATAAACCAAGGGTGGTCGGCATGTTGCAGTGCACCAATACGAAATTGTTCAACCATCACCACCGCATCTTCATGCGGATCATAGAGCAACACCGCTACTGCGTGGCCCCGCTCAAATAGCTCACGCGAGATTGGCTGTGACCAACCGCCATTAAACAGCGTGTGTTGTAGTCGATACTTCTCCATCTGAAAAAAGCCGTCGTAGACGATCTGTTTATCCAGAATCTTGTACTGCTTCTCCACAAGCGAACTCCTTTCAATGCTACTCTGCCGCCTCCCTATTTGGGCTGCAGATTAGGTCTCTGCTTTGTTGAGGTGTCGTTGCAGCACGGTCATCAACATTTTCTTGTTGATCGGTTTGGTTAGGAAAGTTTCACACCCTACCTCTTTGAATTGCTGGCGATGCTTCTCCATCACATTGGCAGTAAGTGGTACCACAGGCGTCTGGTTACCTTTAGCTCTCAGGGTGCGAGCCGCCTCAATGCCATCCATCACCGGCATCTGCATATCCATAAGAACTAGGTCAAAAGATTGAGCCATAGCTAGCTCAACAGCCTCTTGGCCATTATTTGCGATGGTGACGGTGATGCCCATACGTTCCAGCAGGCGAGAGACCATCTTCTGGATGGGAGGAAGATCCTCAGCAAGCAGTAGCTGACCACTAAACTGTTCGTATTCAGCCCGCTTCTGCTTCACTTTCTCTTTAACTACCGGTAGCTTACTACGACGATAGGGAAGCACAAACTCAAAGCTTGAGCCAACCCCCTCTGTGCTGGAGACATTGATCTTACCACCCATCAGTTTCGACAAACTGAAGTTTCCTGAAAATTTTACACGCTTTTAATGTTTCGTAGTGGCGAAC
>JABGQL010000008.1 GCA_018648825.1 Gammaproteobacteria bacterium | reverse complement strand
GTCAGTGGGGTACGTAACTCATGGCTGGTTGAGGCGAGGAACTGATCTTTTGCCAGATTGGCGCGCTGCTCTCGCTCTGCAGTGAGTGCAGTTCTCAGATCATGAACTACCAGAATGGCTCCATGGTGCTGCTCTCTCTGCGCCCCAGTACGGTAGAGTGGTGAACTGGAGATGTAGACCGGAATATTTGCCCCCTCTTTCTGAGGGATCTCCACCCCCATGTTGAGGTCCCCCTCCTCAAAGAAGAGCTGTCCAAAGGGGGTGATGCTAAACAGCTCCCACCACTGCTGTTGTGCGGGGTCATTCAGCAGTACCAGTACCCGTTTCTGCTCATGCAGCTGTAGTGGAAGCAGGCCAATCTCTATTTCGGCTAAGGTCTCATCAGGTTGTAGCAGGGGGAACCGTTGTGAGCGCCCCATTTTGCGTGCCCTAGGGTGCTGAAAGAACCGTTTCATCAGCCCAGCGTGCCCTTTGCGCATCGCCTTAGGAAGCAGAAGATCAAGACTATTGCCAATCAGCTGTTGCGGCTCCCACTGAATTACATTGCGGATGATGGGGTTGGTATTGAGGATTGTGCCGGACTCATCAATCAGTAGTACGGGTAACAGGGTGTCTTCAATCCACGCCTCAATATGCGCATAGTTGTTGCTGATTAACTGCTGTAGTCGTGTATGGAGCTGAGTCAGCGTCTGTGCGCCCATGGTGCCATCATTAACACTCTTGGAGAAGAGGTTGACTGCCGGGGTACCGAGCAGCTGTTGCTCTGTTTTTTCACACAGTCGTTCGATAGAGCGGTTGGCGTGGGTGATGTTGCCTCGATGGTCGACTGCGATCACCCCTTCGCGCATGGCATTGAGGATGAGCTCAAGCTCATGTTGATCATAGCTCTTCTCAGCCAGTAGCAAGTTATTCTTTCGCTTGGCGCGTTGCAGCTCATTTTGGCGAGCCTGGATGATCGCCTCTAGCTGTATTTTATGTAGCTGCAGTTGGCTCTGCTGGTGCCAGTGTTCAGCGTGAAGATGGGTGAGGTGGAGTAGCTCCGAGGGGATAAATGGTTTGCGTAAAAAATCAAATTTGATGCCGAGTTGGTGTCGAATATCATCCAGTGAGCGGTCACTATAGGCGGTAATGAAGATGATGCTAACCTCAGGATCGATCGCCCGAATCTTTTTTGCGGTGGTCAACCCATCCCAGCCAGAGGGCATACGCATATCGAGATAGATGACTGCGTAGGGGTTATGTTGTTGTAGTGCTTCGTCGACCTTGCTCAGGCCATCCTCTCCACTGGTGGTTGTATCGAGTTCAAAGGTGGGCTGCTCAGGAGGTGTATCTTCATTCAACAGAGTCTGGATCGTCTGGGTTTGGGCAGGGAGTGTGGTCAACACCTCTTGTGGCTCAAGGACGGCCCGATAGGTATCCAACATCTCCTGCTCATCATCAATGGCGAGTATGCGCCAAGGCCAAGGTGAAGGACAAGATGGGGAGGTGGGTGGTTTTTGAGCGGTGTCGGCCATGCTGTAGGTGAAGACTTCGTGTATAACTCTGGAGTGGTATGCTAAATCAGAGTGGCTTATAAAAGTGATTTCAGAGCGGTCTAAAGTGACTTAAGTCAACCGACCCCTCTGCAGAGGGGGTGCAGGGTGCACTTACGGATTGATCTTCAGCCCCATCTGTTCAGCGCGTTTACGCCACAGGTTACGTGCGAGCTGTTGCATATCTACCGTCTTGTCACTCTCATCGACAATCTCCAGCCCTAGCAGTGTCTCCAGTAGATCTTCCAAGGTGAGAATGCCGGCAACACTGCCATACTCATCCACCACCAACATCATATGGGTACGTAGTCGCAGGAACTGATCAAAGGCCTCTGAGAGCGTGGTTGACTCTGCCACCACCATAATCTCCCGGCGGTAGTTGCTTAACGGGTTTTGTCCATTACCGCGTGCTTGTGCCAGTAAAATATCATTACGCAGGATAAACCCAGTGATCTGCTCAGGCTCTTCGTCGTAGATCGGTATGCGTGAAAATGGGGTGTGGTCATATTTATGGAAAAAGGTCTCTACGGTGACCTGATCAGAGAGTGAAAAAATCACCGGGCGCGGGGTCATCGCATCACTTACCTGTGTGTCGTGTAGCCGCAGCAGATTATTGAGGATGGTGCTCTCACGTTCCGAGAGCTGCCCCTCCGCCTCGCTCAGTTTGGAGATGGCCTGAAACTCACCACGGCTCATCCCACTCATCATCGGTTCGTCAGCGAAGCGTGCGGTGATCTTTTCCGAGAGTAATACAAAAGGGTAGAGCAACCACACCAGTAGCTGTAGCAGCTGTGCAGTAACCGGGGCCAATTCACGCCAGTAGTAGGCGCCTAATGTTTTGGGAATGATCTCTGAAAAGACCAGAATCAACAGTGTCAGCAGTGCGGAGACAACTCCGATGGAGCCGCTGCCAAACACCACGGTTGCTTGTGCTCCAGCCCCTGCAGCACCAACGGTGTGGGCAATGGTGTTGAGGGTGAGGATTGCAGCCAGTGGCTGGTTGATTTCCCGTTTAAGCTGTTGCAGCTTGCCTGCGGCAGGGTGTCCCTTCTTCTCCAACAGGGCGATATGGGCAGGGGTGATGCTGAGAATCACCGCCTCTGCAATCGAGCAGAGAAAGGAGAAAAGTAGTGCCGCGAGAATATAGGTGAGTAATAGTGTCATTCGGGGTTACTTATCGGCAATGCGGATGAAGTGTGACCCTCCATATTAAATCAAAGTGCTGGAACAGAGGAGAGGTTTTTTACGGCAGCAGTTTGATAGCCGAACCTCAGCTCAGGAGATCACCTTACCGATCTCTAGTAACAGCTTCAGCACCTGATCGGTAACGCTCTCCTGTTCACCCTGATCCATGGCATCACAGATCTCTTTACCAAGCTGGCTCAGCTCAGGGTAGCCGAAAGAGGTAGCGCTTCCCTTAATGGTATGAGCCGTCTCCCGAATCTGTCTCCAATTTTTGGCAGAGAGCGCATCAATCAACTTCTCTCGGTGGTTGTTGGCGCTCTGCACAAAGATCGCCATCAATTCATCATCTACCATCTCATCTTGTTTTGCTGCGGGTCTCTCCTCAGGGGTAACGGCAGGCTGTATCGGTTGGCAGGAGAGGTACTGCTTGAGTAGTGCCTTCAGCTCCTGTTTATCAATCGGCTTACCGAGGAAAGCATCACATCCAGCTTGATTGAAGGCATCCCGATGTTTCTGCATGACGTTAGCGGTCAATGCCACAATGGGTCCTGAATAGCCGTTTGCACGCAGTGCTTCTGTCGCCTCAATCCCATCCATCTCCGGCATCTGCATATCCATCAGTATTAGATCAAAGGGGCGACCCATCGCAGCCTCCAGTGCAAGCTTGCCATTATTTACTACACTAACGGTTGCACCCAGTGCTTCAAGAATGCGCCGCTCCAGCAGCTGAAGTTCCACGGTATCCTCAGCAACCAATACCTCTCCACTAAAACGTTCTGAGAGCACAGAGGAGAAATTTGAGGCATGATCCCCCTGTTGGTAGGCTGGAATATCACTGCGTTGATAGGGGATCGTTAACTGAAATTTGGAGCCTTGATCCTGAATGCTGGAGGCATCAATCTCCCCCCCCATCAGTGAGGCCAAGCTCTCTGAGATAAACAGCCCCAGTCCACTGCCACCAAAGCGCCGAGAGATCGACTGGTCGGCCTGTTCAAAGCGTTTAAACAGCTCATCCAGCACAGCAGGGGAGATACCAATTCCGCTATCTTCAACGGTAAAGTAGAGGTGGCTGTGTAACCGTTCAGACCCCAGTTCATTAGGGTAATCAATTTAACGAAATAGTGG
>JABGQL010000065.1:24235-26710 GCA_018648825.1 Gammaproteobacteria bacterium | reverse complement strand
ACACAGATGGCTGCCCCAATCTTCTCGTCACCACCCTAGAGGCCGCTTAGGTCGCTCTGCAGCATCTCACCTCTCCCCCTCTGCTGAGGTTATGAGCAACAGGAGTACGCTCTTCGTCTTTGCTGAATAGACGCCGCAGCAATAGCGAACAATGCCATTTTATGTAAATGTGGTGAATGAGTGTAGCTCTGTAGCCCCATAAAAGCGAAAGGCCCCAGTCCAACTCAATCAGGAGAACTGCTAGTGAGAGAGCGGTGGGCTACCTCCATAGAGTATGCTACTATATAAATATATTATTATTTTACGATACTGAAGATTCATTAGATTTACCCACCCTCTATGGATAGAAAAAAGGGCTACTCAGCCCACCTTAAGCTGAGCACCTCTGTTGTGGGTAGTGAATAGAAAAGGAGATTCCATGATTAAAAAGCTCTCAATGATTGCCTTACTCGCCCCTATTGCAACTTATGCCTGGGGCGAAGAGCACTGGTGCAACAGCTCAGACATCTACGATGGGAAGTGCACTACAAACGATATATTCATCTCATCAGCCCCCGTTGATGTTAGAAAATTCTGTGACTTTGAGAGACCCGTAACCACTCAAGCCAGCGGTGATGCCAGTGATATCAGCGGCATTGTTTACTGTTACTACAGAGGCTCAGAGAGAAAACACGTCGGAAGGTAGGCCAACCTATAAACCTCTCACAGGGGGTAGCTAACGATCTACCATTTTATTCAATTGAATGGTTGACAATTTCAGTATTCGGTAATATACTTCACGCCCATCAAGGATGATGACCCGCACAAGGACGTGCACCTACACTTTCGGTATACTACGCGGCTTTCACTGATTCCATACTAAGGATCCTCAGATGGCCCAATTCATCTTTACCATGAACCGTGTTGGCAAGGTGGTGCCAGGCGGTCGTCAAATACTCAAAGATATATCTCTCTCTTTCTTTCCCGGCGCAAAGATTGGCGTACTCGGTCTGAATGGCGCGGGTAAATCAACCCTGCTGAAGATCATGGCTGGGCTGGATACCGAAATTGAGGGTGAAGCACGTCCGCAGGCGGGCATCAATATTGGATACCTCCCACAGGAACCGCAGCTCAATCCAGAGAAGGATGTTCGTGGCAATGTCGAAGAGGGACTCTCTGAGACCAAGGGGCTGGTAGACCGCTTTAATGCAGTAAGCGCACTGTTTGCCGAACCCGATGCGGATTTTGATGCACTACTTGCAGAACAGGCTGAACTACAGGATAAGATTGATGCCGCTGGTGCCTGGGAGCTAGACCGTCAGCTGGAGATGGCTGCCGATGCGCTACGCCTGCCACCATGGGATGCCGATGTCACCACGCTCTCTGGTGGTGAACGCCGCCGTGTAGCCCTCTGCCGTCTACTGCTCTCCAACCCGGATATGTTGCTACTGGATGAGCCGACCAACCACCTCGATGCCGAATCGATTGCGTGGCTGGAGCGCTTCCTCCATGACTTCCCCGGCACGGTAGTGGCGATCACCCATGACCGCTACTTCCTCGACAATGTGGCTGGCTGGATTCTAGAGCTGGACCGTGGGCAAGGTATTCCATGGGAGGGGAACTACTCCTCTTGGCTGGAGCAGAAACAGAACCGTCTGCAGATCGAAGAGAAGCAGGAGAGCGCCCGCCAGAAGACCATGAAAGAGGAGCTGGAGTGGATTCGCTCCAACGCCAAGGGGCGTCACGCCAAGAGCAAGGCACGTATTGCCCGCTTTGACGAACTCTCCTCTCAAGAGGCACAGGCCCGCAACGAGACCCATGAGATCTTTATTCCACCCGGCCCCCGCATGGGCGACTTGGTGTTCGAAGCCTCAGGAGTGGGTAAAGGGTTTGGCAACCGCCTGTTGGTGGAGGACCTCAACTTCAACCTCCCCCCCGGCGGCATTGTCGGCATTATCGGCCCCAATGGTGCAGGTAAGACCACCCTGTTCCGCATGCTGGTGGGCGATGAGCAGCCTGATGCTGGCGAGTTGAAGATGGGGGAGACGGTCAAGCTCTCCCATGTTGACCAGAGTCGTGATGCACTGGATGCCGATAAGACGGTATGGGAGGTGATCTCCGATGGTCAGGAAATTTTGCGGGTGGGCAACTATGAGACCAACTCTCGTGCCTACTGCTCCCGCTTTAACTTCCGTGGTGGTGACCAACAGAAACGGGTCGGCGACCTCTCTGGAGGTGAGCGCAACCGCGTCCATTTGGCAAAACTGCTGCTGAGCGGCGGCAACCTGTTGCTGCTCGATGAGCCTACCAATGACCTTGATGTAGAGACTCTGCGCGCACTGGAGGAGGCACTGCTCTCCTTCCCTGGTTGTGCGGTAGTGATCTCGCATGATCGCTGGTTCCTCGACCGTATCGCGACCCATATGCTCGCCTTTGAAGGCGATAGCAAGGTGGTCTGGTTTGAGGGTAACTATGCGGACTATGAGAAGGATCGCA
>JABGQL010000065.1:0-24135 GCA_018648825.1 Gammaproteobacteria bacterium | reverse complement strand
GATAGCAAGGTGGTCTGGTTTGAGGGTAACTATGCGGACTATGAGAAGGATCGCAAGCGCCGTCTCGGTGCCGATGCCGATCAGCCTCACCGTATTAAGTATCGCCCAATCTCCAAGTAACCGCTTACCCTCCCCCCCTGTTTTTTTTGAGGGGGGGAAGGGGGAAAAGGCTACCCCTATATTCCGAAGAAGCGCAGCATCTTCTCTTTGAGGCAGGCAACTACGCCAACCTCTTTGGCCCGCTCCTCCTCTTCTGGGGTCAACCCCAAGCTGGCGGTATGTGCGTGACGTTGCGCCTGCATCTCACTCAACGTATTCGCCACCTCAGGGTATTGCCGTAAAATCGGTTCCAGATGCGCTTTTCGCACCTCGATCAGGGTGGCTGCGGTAATACAGCTTACCGTTGCGCTGCGCGACATCCCAGTCAACAGCGACATCTCACCAAAGACTGCGCCGGGCCACAGCACCGCCAGATGGCGCGCCTTGCCATCCTCCCCCTTCTGGGTCACCTCTAGGCGCCCCATCACAATAATAAACAGTGAGCTACCCGCATCCCCCTCACTCACCACATCACTCTCAGCAGGCATCTCTGTGGGCTGCAGCACCTCCAATAAGCGCTCCAGCACCACATCACCCAGATTACGAAACAGATCCGTTCGACGCAGCAGTGCCTCGGTATCCAACTCCTTAACAATCTCACGTACCGGAGCCCGTTCAATCACCACATCCCGTTTCGGCATGGCGGGATAAATTCCAGCCTGATTGAGGTGGTTGAGCACATTGGTCAGCACCGCCCGCGAGGTGGGGAACTGGTTGGGGTAGTCTGCCACCCAGAAGTGGATAATATAGAGCACCCCTCGATCCGTACACTCCTTAATCCAGACCACCGGCTTAGGCTCTTTCAACACCCCATCGGTCCCCTCTGCAGCATTCGAGAGAATCGCCACCGCCCGCTCTGGTGGAACCGAGTAGTCGACGCAGATGGTTTTATTGACACGAAAGTGGCGCTCTGGGGTATTAAAGTTGATGAACTTGTGGCCCGAGAGCATACCATTAGGCACCACCACACTCTCACCATTGATGGTCACCAAACGGGTGGCACGCCAGTTGATCTCTACAATCTTACCCGACTCATTCCCATCCACCTCAATCCAATCCCCAATCTTGAAGGGGCGCTCCAAGTTGAGCGCCAATCCAGAGAAGAGGTCAGAGATCATCCCCTGTAATGCAAAACCGATCACCGCCACCATAAAGCCTGAGGTCGCCAGCAACCCGGTAACGGGTTGATCAAAGACAAAGGCGATCACACCTAGGATCGCCAAGGCAAAGAAGAGGACTCCCAGAAGGTCAATCACCAGCTTCGAGGGGGCACTGGCCCGCAGCTTTAGTAGACTCAGCAGTACAAAGCGTTTCAGTAACAGTGCAGACAACAGCCACATCATCGTAGCTACCCCCATCTGCAGCCACATGGCACTATCGCTATGGTCAGAAATTAACGCCGCCAGTGGGGCGCTCCAACTGTAGAACAGGATCAACAACAGCATAAAGAGGGATGGTGCCACTAAAATCACAAACTAAACTCCTTTGATGGTTATCGTTCCACATCACCGATGCGACAGGCGATATAATTACATAAATTAGAACCACTCAGGTAAACCTCATGCCCAAAGCATCCGAATTGAAGCGTGGAATGGTCGTTGAGATCAACGGCATCCCACACAGCGTTAAGACTATAGAAGCCAAAAGCCCCTCATCACGTGGCGCCTCTACCCTCTACAAAATTCGCTACACCAACTTGCAGAGCGGACAGAAGCTGGATGAGTCCCATAAAAGTGACGATCTATTGAAGGAGGCCGATTGTCAGCGCAAAGAGGTTCAATACTCCTACAACGATGGTGATCACTATGTCTTTATGGATCTGGAGGACTACAGCCAGTATGAGATCAACAACAGTGATCTGAGCGATCAGGCAGGCTACTTGAGCGAGGGGCTAAGTGGAATTATTGCCCTGCTTTCAGAAGAGAAGGTGCTCGGTATTGAGCTACCACAAACGGTCAATCTCACCATTACCGACACCGCACCAGAGATCAAAGGCTCCACTGCAACAGGCCGCACCAAGCCTGCCACGCTCAACACAGGGATCGAGGTGCAGGTACCTGAATACCTAGAGCCGGGTGAAGAGATTAAGATTCATACAGGCACCGGAAAATTTATCTCACGCGCAAAATAGCCCTCAAGGGAGTAGCGAATCAACCGATGTCAGGGTCTGCTGCATCACTACATCAAACGAGGTCCACTGCTCTACCGAGATCACCTGCCCCTGCTTCAGAGAACGCTCCAAGATCAGTGCTTGCTCCGCAAGCGCATTGGCGGAGACATTGGTAGCACTGCCTTTGAGGGTGTGTAATAAAACTTTCAGCTGATCCTGTTCACCGCTCTCTAGACTCTGACTCCGCTGTGAGGAGAAGTCCCGACAATCTTCGGCAAACATCTCGACAACCTTCAGGTAGAGCTCCCAATTCCCAGAGACACGCTCCACCCCTTCTGCCACCTCTAGCCCCGGCAACCTTTCTGGCCACTCAGCCACCTCTTCTGCAACAGATTCATCAACAGTCTGCTGTGACTCCGCTCCTCTCCAAAGTTTAAGCGCACCAAAAAGTGCCTCTACATCAATGGGCTTAGTCAGGTAGTCATTCATACCTACCGCCAACGCCTGCTCACGATCCCCCTTCATCGCATTTGCGGTCAGTGCAATAATCGGCAGCTCCTGCTCACTATAGCGCTTACGAAGCTGCCGGGTCGCCTCATAACCATCCATCCTCGGCATCTGAATATCCATCAAAATCAGATCATAACGCTGCTGCTGAGCCACCTCCAAGGCGACCACTCCATCTTCGGCAATGGTCACCTCTGCCCCCTCATCAAGGAGCAGCTGCTCGGTCACAATCTGGTTGGTTCTGTTATCTTCTACCACCAGCACCTGCATACCCTCCAAAGGAAGGTTGGAAGATTGATCCTCAGAGTACCCCTGTTGGGAAGGCGGCAACTCATACCCCCGCTTGAACGGAAGCGTAAAGAAGAAGGTACTCCCTACACCCAGCTCACTCTCTACCCCAATCTCTCCCCCCATCCCCTCGACCAACTGCTTTGAAATAGAGAGCCCTAATCCCGTACCACCATACTTCCGTGTAGTCGAACGTTCTGCCTGAGAGAATGGTTTAAAAAGCCGCAGCTGTTGCGCCTCACAGATCCCTATTCCACTATCCTCTACACGAAACTGGAGTGTAATAACATCCTCACTCTGCTCCTTCACTGAGGCGACCACTGCCACCCCCCCTTCCTCGGTAAACTTGATCGCATTGTTGATCAGATTGATCAACACCTGCCTCAACCGGGTAGGGTCACCCTTCAGAAAAGAGAGATCAGGGTCTCTCTCCAGCGACATCGTTAACCCCTTCTCTCTCCCTTTGAACAGGGTAATACTGGAGACCTGCTCCAACACCTGGCCCAGATCAAAATCAATCTCCTCCAACTCCAGCTGCGCCGCCTCGATTTTGGAGAGGTCGAGAATGTCATTAATGATATCCAGGAGTGCGTTGGCCGCCCCCTCTATCTTATCAACATAGGTTTTAACAGATCTATTCAGCTCACATTTTTGCAACAGATAACAGAGCCCTACTATGCCGTTCATCGGGGTACGAATTTCATGGCTCATGGTGGAGAGAAAATCATTTTTGGCCACCATTGCCTGCTCTACCTCCTCTTTAGCACGGCTCAAAGTTTCCCCAATACGGCCATTTTGACGTACCACAGAGCGTGTAATCCAGAAGCTACTCACCAACACCGCAACCCCCAGCAGCAACAGCAGAAAATTGCTCTGAACACGACTCTGTGCCAACATCTGCAGCGCTTGATCACCTGCCTCCTGCTGCACTAGCTGAATCTCATTGATTGCCATGCTCACCCCCAGTCTGGCAGGAATAATCTCTTCAGAGATCAAATTAACTACACGATGCTGTAAAGGTTGGGTGATCTCATGATCCATAATCAGGTCCCGCGCATTTTTCAGCGCTACTGTACCTTGCTGCGCATAGAGAGTTGCTTTCTCCAATGCCTGCCGCTCTAAGAGAGAGAGATCCATCTCACCCAACCCCCTCCCAGCCAATATAAAGGCCCCTGCCAGCCGATCAAACTCCATAAACAGCTCATCCTTTACAAAAGGATCCTGCTCATAAAGCGCCATTAATAACATGGTGACTCGCTCTCTGGCTGCATTGCGCATAATTTGTGCATGCTGACCTTTGATAGCATTCTCTTCAATCACCTGTTGCATCTGCTGAGAGATCTGCTGCGTCTGGATAAGGCTAACCACTAGAAAAACTGAGACGAACAGCAGGATAACCGCAAAACCTCTATAGATAATACGGTTGGATGAGCGCAGCAACTGCTCATCAGATTGAGCCGCAACACGACTTTCTAAGTCACCATCCATAAACGGTCACTCCTGATGACAACAGTCTAGGTCATCCTCACCAAACTCACGACCCAGCAGGGCCGACTGTAGAAATTCTCGGTTCAGCCGTGCAATCAGCGAAAGTGGGATCTGTTTGGGACAGGCGTCCGCACAGGCGTAGTGGTTACTGCAGTTTCCAAAACCCTCAGCATCCATCGCCTCAACCATCTTCACCACTCTACGCTCACGCTCTGGCTGCCCCTGTGGGAGCAGTGCAAGGTGGGTCACCTTGGCTGCCACAAACAGCATCGCCGAGGCGTTGGGGCAGGCCGTAACACAGGCCCCACAGCCGATACAGTTGGCGGCCTCAAAGGCACGCTCAGCCACCTCTTTAGAGACCAGCAACACATTGGCATCGGGGGCCTCTCCGGTATGTACGGAGACATACCCACCCGCCTGTAGAATACGTTCAAAGGGGGAGCGATCAACCACCAGATCCTGAATCACGGGAAAAGGTCCCGCTCTCCACGGCTCAATGGTAATCTCAGCCCCATCTTCAAAGTGACGCATATAGAGCTGACAGGTGGTGGTTGCCCCCATAGGCCCATGCGGCACGCCATCAATGATCAATGAACAGGCACCACAGATCCCCTCTCGACAGTCATGGTCAAAGGCGATGGGGCGAATCTTCTGTTCAATCAGTGCCTCGTTAAGGTGGTCAATCATCTCCAGAAAAGAGAGGTCCGCACCAATACGATCGATTGAGTAGCTCTCAAACTCCCCTTCACTTGCCTGATTCAATTGACGCCATACCCGCAGATTGAACCTCATTCGTAGTTCCTCTTTCCGGCATGTATCGACTCGAACTGTAGTGTCTCACAGTGACTCTCTGGGGGCTGATCCTCCCCTTTATGTGCCCACGCAGTCACATGGGAAAAATCGGCATCATTACGCGCCGCTTCTCCCTGCTCTTGATACTCCTCCCTGAAGTGGGCACCACAGGACTCTTCACGCTGTAGCGCATCACGGCACATCAGCTCACCAAACTCGATAAAATCGGCCACCCGCCCCGCCTGCTCCAGCTCCTGATTGAGCACCTCACCACTGCCGCCCACCATGCCACGCTGCCAGAACTTCTGCTTCAACTCCCCTAATTGCTCAATCGCCTCCCCCAGGCCAGTGGCTGTTCTCGACATACCGCAGTGGTTCCAAAGTATCCCCCCCAGCTCACGATGCAGAGAGCGGATAGAGCAGTCACCATTCAGCGCCAACAGCGCCTCACTCTGCTGCTGACTCTCTGCAACCACCGCATCGGCTGCCGTTGAAGTCGGCTCCGTGGCTGGTTTTTTATCGGCCAAGTAATCCCCAAGAGTCTGCGGCAGAATAAAGTAACCATCTGCCAACCCCTGCATCAGCGCACTGGCCCCCAAACGGTTCGCCCCATGATCCGAAAAGTTGGCCTCACCCACCACAAACAGCCCCGGTAGATTGCTCATCAGGTGGTAGTCAACCCAGAGCCCACCCATGGTGTAGTGGGCGGCCGGATAGATTCGCATTGGCGTCTGGTAGGGGTTCTCATCGGTGATGTGTTGGTACATCTCGAACAGGTTACCGTAGTGTTCGCTAATCTTCTCTACCCCCAGCTGCTCAATCGCCTCGCCAAAATCAAGGTAGACACTACGCCCCATCGCCCCCACACCACGCCCCTCATCACACACCTCTTTGACTGCACGGGAGGAGATATCACGTGGAGAGAGATTGCCATAGGCGGGGTATTTACGCTCCAGAAAGTAGTCGCGCTCTGACTCTGGAATCTGTTGAGGAGAGCGTTGATCAGCCGCCTGTTTCGGCACCCAGATACGCCCATGGTTACGTAGTGACTCAGACATCAAGGTCAACTTTGATTGCCCCTCATGACTCATCGGAATACAGGTGGGGTGGATCTGGGTAAAACTGGGGTTGGCAAATAGGGCTCCACGCTTGTAGGCACGGTAACTGGCGGTCACATTACAGGTCGCTGCATTGGTAGAGAGGTAGAAGGCGTTGCTGTAGCCCCCCGTTGCCAACACCACTGCATCCCCTAGATGAGCTTGTATCTCTCCACTCACCAGATCACGGGTGACGATACCGCGAGCCACCCCCGCCTCCATCACCAAGTCCACCATCTCGGTACGGGTATGGAGCTTAATCTGTCCCGTGTGGATCTGCCGATTGAGCGCTCCATAGGCCCCTAACAGCAGCTGCTGCCCGGTCTGTCCTCGCGCATAAAAAGTACGTGAGACCAGCGCCCCACCAAAAGAGCGGTTATCCAGCAACCCCCCGTACTCGCGGGCAAACGGCACCCCCTGCGCCACACACTGATCGATAATGTTATTGCTAACCTGCGCCAAACGATAGACGTTGGCCTCACGGGAGCGGAAGTCGCCCCCTTTGATCGTGTCATAGAAGAGACGGTGAATACTGTCTCCGTCACCACGATAGTTCTTGGCGGCATTAATCCCCCCCTGCGCAGCAACCGAGTGGGCGCGGCGCGGCGAGTCGTGGAAGGTGAAACTCTCTACCTGATAACCCAGTTCTGCCAGTGTGGCCGCTGCCGAGGCACCCGCCAGACCCGTACCCACTACCAGCACTTTGTACTTGCGCTTGTTGTTGGGACTGATCAGCTTGAGCCCATCAAGACAGCGCTCCCACTTCTGCTCTAAAGGGCCATCAGGGATTTTTGCATCGGGTATCTCTTTGCTGGATATCATACGGCCCCCACCCAGACCGCAACAGGGATGGAGAGAAAGCCAGCGGTGATCCCACCACTTACCCCCCATGCCAATCGGTCTAACAACTGTTGATAGTTCTCATGGTAAAAACCGAGGGTCTGAAACAGCCCCCGCACCACCTGCAGTAGATGCAATCCAACCAATAGCAGTAGCACCACATAACTGAGAGAGATCCATGGATTGAGAAAGCCCTCTACCACCCGTAGATAGACATCCATCATTTGGTTACTGTCTAGCTGATAAAAGCTGGCATCGGCACCCACACCGAGCGTTAGGTGCGCTACATGAAAGAGGATAAACAGCAGTACCGCCAGCCCGCTCCAGAGCATATGGTGGTTAAGAATATGACGAGTGAACCAGCTAGGAAAGCGGCTGCCGTTGCTGGCTGAGTGGCGATTCTCTCGCGCCAACTCGATCCCCATCACGATATGCAGCCCTACCACCAGTAGCATCACTATACGGAAGGGCCACAACATGACACTGTGCTGTAGCCAGTGGGCATAGCTGTTGAGAATTGGGGCACCGACAAAGATGGTCATATTGCCAGCCAGATGACCCACAATAAACAGCAGTAGAATCAACCCGGTCAGAGCCATCATCAGCTTGCGGCCAATGGAGGTACGGAAAAGATGAATCAAGCGGTACATCGCACTACTCTATCACGTCTCTATCACCTCTCTGCCACCTCTTTTTAGCCCCCACCCTTTGGAGGTACCGGATCATCTCCCCCCTCATGCCAAGGGTGGCACTTCCCTATACGGCAGATTGCCATCCAGCTCCCCCGCAGAGCTCCATACTCTCGCAGGGCATCGATGGCGTAACTGGAGCAGGTGGGGTTAAAGCGACAACTTTGACCAATCCAGGGGCTGAGCACAATTTGATAGCCGCGCACCAACCCGATCAGCAGTAACTTCACAAAATCAAGCCGCCGCGCATTCGCGGCGCTTGCGCACCGCGTCAGCCAACTGTTGTAGCAGCTCGACCGTAGCATCCCAACTGATACAGGCATCCGTGACACTCTGTCCATAGGTCAGATTTTTACCATCTTCCAAGTCCTGACGACCCTCAACCAAGTGGCTCTCTACCATCACCCCCATAATATTGGCGTTACCCGCACGGATCTGATAGGCCACATCACGCCCCACATCCATCTGTCGCTTGTAGTCTTTGCGGCTGTTAGCGTGGCTGAGATCAACCATCAGATGAGTATTCTGTTCTGCCTGCTGTAGATCGTTAACCGCATCCTGCACACTCTCCGCATCATAGTTGGGTCGACCATCTCCCCCTCGTAAAATGACATGGCAGTCCTCATTACCTCCGGTGGAGAAGATGGCAGAGTGCCCCTGTTTGGTCACAGAGAGAAAGTGGTGTGGCTGCGAGGCGGCCCAGAGACCATCAATCGCAATCTGTAATTTACCATCAGTGCCATTCTTAAAGCCCACTGGACAGGACAGACCAGAGGCCAGTTCACGATGCACCTGGCTCTCGGTGGTACGCGCACCAATTGCGCCCCAGCTGATCAGGTCGGCAATATATTGTGGGGTGATCAGGTCAAGGAATTCCGTTGCGGCGGGAATGCCACGATTATTAATCTCCAGCAGTACCTCTCGTGCCAGCGCGACCCCTTTGTTGATATTAAAGCGCTGATCCAGATCGGGGTCATTGATCAACCCTTTCCAACCAATACGAGTGCGCGGCTTCTCAAAGTAGACCCGCATCACAATCAGCAGCTCTTGGCTGTGCTGCTCTAACTGCTGCTTGAGCCGATCCGCATACTCTTTGGCTGCATCTACATCATGAATCGAACAGGGGCCGACAACCACTAAGAGACGATCATCCTCCCCTTGTAATATGGTGTGGATTGCACTGCGCGCACCCCAAACGGTTTCGGCAGCCACATCTGTGATTTGATGCTGCTGATGGACGGCCTCGGGTGCCGCCACTTCCTCCATGCCTTTTATACGTAGGTCGTCCGTATTGTGAAGTGCCATTGCTACTCTGCTCCAGATCCCTGATAGAAAGTCGCTATTTTATCAGTCCATCTAAACAATAGAAAACCGAAGAGCAAGAAAACTCTCAATGCTCACTATTTAGGGTGCACTTCTGCTATCAGCGGTTGCGCTGTACTGCACGCTCAATGGTCTCTTTGAGCTTACCCATCTCAAAAAATGGCTTCTCAAAATAGGCGAATAGCTTACGTTGATTACGCTCTGAAAGATCAATATCGGGAACCGCATGCCCGGAGATCATGATGACTGAGGTTCTTGCCAGCTCCATATCACTGAGGCGCTCCATAAACTCATCCCCCGTTGCCCCCAACATACGGTAATCCAGCACCACCACATCCGGCTTCTGTTGATGAAACAGCGCCAATCCATCCTCTCCATTGGTAGCAAAAAACAGCTGGTAAGATTCTGATACCAGCATCTTTTTAAACAGTTTATGAATCACCTCTTCGTCATCCACAATCAAAACCTTCGCTTCACCACTCATTCGTTAACTCTCCTCATCCACTGATAACATGTCTGGAGACATGCTTGGAAACATCATTATAAAATGGGCGCCTTCCTGCCCCGGAACTGCCTGATACTCAATAGATGCATTATGCTCCTTCAACATACCATGAATCTCTGACAACCCCAGTCCAGTGCCTTTGCCCGGCTCTTTGGTGGTCACAAACGGATCAAACATTCTCCCCTGGAGCGCTAACGGGATACCGGTACCATTATCCAAAAAATCGATCTGCACCTGATGACGATCCCGTTTTAAGCGCGCCTCCAGAGAGATCTCTGCCTTCCATCCAGAGCCCTCTGTTTCACGCTTCTCTAGCAACGCATCAATGGCATTACTGATCAAATTCGTCAGCACACGCTGGAGCTGTGATGGATTAGCATGGACCGTCATCTGCTGATCCTCTAACTGGACCCGGAACGTTATACGTTGAGACTCCAGCCTTCCTTTAAAGATACGCTGCACATGCTCCAGCGCCTGGGCCAAAACCACATCCTCTCTACACTTTTTATCTGGGTGTGCAAACACCCGCAGACTGTCAATAATCTCCTTGATACGCACGGTCTGCTGCAGTGCAAGATCAACCTCACTCACCATCTCTTCCACATCCAGCTCATCACCCTGCTCCAACCCCATCTTCTGCAGCTGCAGCATGCCGTTGATGTAGGATAGAGGTTGATTGATCTCATGACCAATACGTACCGCCATATTACCCAGACCAGCCATCTTCGCATGGCTGACCATCTGCATCTTCATCACTTTATTCTTTTCTCGGTCCTTCCAATTCTGGTTGAGCATGCGCACCGTCTGCATCGCCTCATCCATTGAAAGTGGTTTATTCAGAAACAGTACATCATGCAGCAGGCGTCGCTGAATCTCTTCCAGCTGATAGTCTGAATAGGCGGTCACAATAACCAACATGATACGAGAATCAAGCGCACGTAACTCCTGTGCGGTCTCTAAACCATCCATCCCCCCCGGCATCCGCATATCTACAAAGGCGACACTATACGGGCTCTGTTGTGAGAGCCCCTGTTGCGCCAAGTGCACCGCCTTTTCACCACTGGTTGCGGTGGTCAGATCATATTGTGGCGCTTCAAGGTTATGTTTATGCTCATCGTCACCCACCACATCCATCAGAGCATTCCAAACATCCCGGTTTTTCCCCCCTGCCGGATCAAAGATCTCCCGATAATAGTCCAGCACTGCCGAATCATCATCAATCGCAAGGATACGGTTATTCTGCTCAATGGCATCCAGCTGCTCGGTCACTGACAGCAGTGCTGTGCTCATTGTTACTACCTTACGCCTTTAACTGAAAGCGTGACATCATCTGATTCAAGAGCTGAGACTGTTCAGTCAATGCTTGGCTATTACTTGCACTCTCCTCCACCTGCAGTGCGTTACTCTGCGTCGCACTATCAATCTGCTGCATCGCTTGGTTAACCTGCGTAATGCCCTGACCTTGCTCACGACTATTACTGCTGATTTCACCCACAATCATATTCAGTTTATCCACCGACCCCTGAATCTCCATCAACGACTCCCCTAGCTGATTCACCTCATTCACCCCAGTATTGACCTGCTCTAGGGTACGCTCAATCAGCTCTTTGATCTTTTTCGCCGCCTCGGAACTGCGTTGAGCCAGTGCACGCACCTCTCCCGCAACCACAGCAAAACCACGCCCTTGTTCACCTGCACGCGCCGCCTCCACGGCAGCATTGAGTGCCAACAGGTTGGTCTGGAAGGCGATACTGTCAATAACCGTAATGATCTCCCCAATTTGATCGGAGGCATCAGAAATCTGCCCCATTGAGGTGGTCGCACGGAACATCACCTCACTGCCCCTAGCGGTCTTCTCACCCGCCTCATTCGCCAACTCCGCCGCCTGTCTGGAGTGTTCGGTGCTATGCTCTACGCTCGCGGCCATCTGCTCCATACTGGCAACCGTCTGTTCAACCGAGGCCGCCTGCTGCTGCGTCAAATGGGCCAACTCATGGCCAGAGTCAGAGACCTTAGAGGCGTGAGTAGAGAGTGTTGTAGAGCTGTTCTGTACCTCATACACAATTTTTGAAATCTCTTCTGTAGAGCCATTCAATGTCCGCTGTAACTCTGCAAGCTGCCCCTTATACTTGCCCTCAATACGTGCATAGAGTTTGCCATCTGACTGCAGATTAGCTGTTGAAGTGATGTTGTTCATTCCATCTTCCAACTGCTGCAGACTCTGGTTGATATTCTCCCGCAACTTTGCAAATTCGCCCTGCAATGAGGCGGAGATACGCCCGCTAAAGTCCCCCTCTGCCATCTTGTGGACCACCTCATTAATCTCATTATGAGCATTGGCCAAGCTATCAATCGCCTCTTTTGCTGTGCCCAGCATAATCGCAAAGTCACCCTCTGCAGAGAGCTTAAAGTCAGAAGAGAAGTTACCCTCTGCGAGCCCAATCAGCACTTTGTAGAGCGAGTTGATGGAGCGAAAATTATTGTGGATGGTCTCATTGATGGTCTCTTTCAGAATACTGAAGTCTCCATCCATCTCAATGGAGATGCGCCGATCGAAATAACCAGCAGCCGTCATCTTGGTGACATCATTGGTCTCACTCACGCTCGCCTGCATCATCTGCATCATGGCGTTGTAGGCATCAGCGATTTTGCCGAACTCATCCCGCCGGTAGAGCTTAATCCTCGGGCTCAGTCGATGATTTTTTGTGGCACAGCTAATGGTTTCGTGGATCGACTCTAGAGGCGCAACAATCTGCTTTTTAGAGACCATCCATACCGTCAACGTACCGACAATAACCGCAGCAAACGGAACCCAGAGTATCGGGCTCTCAGCCGGCAAGGTACGAATCCATGCCAGCATACCCAACACACCCAACATGGTGAGCATAAAAATCCCGCCCAATTTGGCACCAATACCCATTTGCGTCATTGGGTTAATACGGGACATCAACCCCTCCCAACGACTCATCACCACTCCACCATGGATCACCAGTTTGCCACTCTCAATCTGCTTGTAGATACCATCGATGGAGGCGATCTGTTCTGCCGATGCAGGGGTGCGCACCGAGAGGTAGCCCACATGCTTGTGATTACTGTTGTAGTACGGAGCAACATTGGCCGCCACATAGTAGGCATCACCATTCTTACGCCGATTCTTGACTACCTGATTCCAACATTTTCCATTCTGGATGGTGTTCCACAAATCCTCAAAGACGGCCGAAGGGACATCGGGATGGCGGTTAATATTGTGCGGAGAGTAGAGCAGCTCCTCTTTTGAGAAACCACTCACCTCTTCAAAGTCTTTACTGGCATCAACAATGACGCCCTTCAGATCTGTCTTCGAGTTCAGAATTTGATCATGCCGAACCTCATAGATCTTATCCGTTACCGGCAAGTTCTTCTTCATACAACCATCCCCTTTGACCAACGTCACTCATATCCTGACTCAAGATATCGTGCTTATTATTATTCAAGCTGCTTCGGCACCCTCCCCCCCTAATGCCACTCGCTTATAGCTCTATCACACTATCCAACTCAGTAAGCCGTGTCAAACCAATCCCTCATAATCTTTCCTATATCTCCTGCTGTAACTCTCTTATCACCCCTTCTACGGTAACTTTCAACTCCTCAAACAGCTCTGGCAACTCTGCGCTATTTCCATCTCGTGCCAACGCTTCCATCTCTTTGGCAATCTCTTCAACCGGATGTACTCCAACACTCATGCTCGATGATTTGATCGCATGCGACAGCTCACTCACCTGCTCCATCTGTTCTACCACACGATTTGAAACGATAATTTTCTCTAGCTGCTTCAGGATTTTATCTAACTCACCCATATAGGAGACCAGCAGCGCACCGAAACCATCACCAAACAGCTCCCTCATCTCATTGAGCTGCCCCCCTTGCAAAATCTTCGGAGGATGTTCACCGACATAACTCTCTCCCATCAGATTCCACATGGTTTCATATAGCCGTTGCAGCTGAATCGGTTTATGTAGCACCTCATCCGCACCAGCTGCCAACGCTGCAATCTTCTCCTGCTCCTCAACCGATGCAGTGAGAATAATGATCGGCAACTTCAGCCCCATCTCCCGAATTTTACGGGTTGCATCTAGGCCATCCATCTCCGGCATATGCAGATCCATCAGGATGACATCAAAATTGGAGTCTTCGCTGATCCGCTCTACCGCCTGTCCTCCATGTAGAGCAACCTCAACCTCTCCCCCGCACAGCTCCAACATCTTTTGTGCCACCAACAGATTGGCCTTCACATCATCCACGACAAGGAAACGCTTCCCTTTTGCCATCTGTTTTGGAAGTGGCCGCTGGGCCTCCTTAACAAAAGGCTCCTGATTGGAAACCTCAAAGGTCAGTTCAAAAAAGAAGGTACTGCCGACGCCAACATCGCTCTCCAGTTGAATCTCACCACCCATTGCATCAATCAATTTACGGGTGATCGAGAGTCCCAACCCGGTCCCTCCAAAACGGCGGGTGGTAGAGCCATCGGCCTGTGCAAAATCATCAAAGATGCTCTGCTGCTTGCTTGCTGGTATACCGATCCCGCTATCACGCACCGAGAAGTGTACCCTCGCCTGATTGGCATCCGCACTGAGCAGTGATGCCGTAATACTCACCTCACCCCGATCAGTAAATTTAAGGGCGTTACCCAACAGGTTATTAAAAATTTGTCGCAGCCGCGTCTCATCCCCCACCAGATAGGTTGGAATAGCACGCCCAAATTCCAGATAGAGCGTAACCCCCTTGTCTCCTGCCTGAGATTCAAAGGTACGTACAATATCTTCTAGCATACGCTTGGGGGTAAAGTTGAGCAGCTCCAGCTCCAATTTTCCGGCATCAATCTTGGAGAGGTCGAGAATATCGTTGATGATCACCAACAGCGCCTTTCCAGACCCCTCCATGGTGCGCAGGTACTCTTTCTGCTCGCGATCCAGGTCGGTTCTACGCAACAGGTCTGCCATACCCAGCACGCCATTCATTGGGGTACGGATCTCATGGCTCATATTGGAGAGGAAATTACTCTTGGCTAGCACCGCCTCTTCCGCCCTCTCTTTCGCACGCTGCAGTGAGGCACCAATACGGCTGTTCTGTCTCACTACTTGAACGGCCACCCAAAGCCCCCCAATCAGCGCCACCACCCCCAGAGCAATCAATAACAGATAGGTCTGGAAACGGCTCGCCTCTGCAACCCGCAACCCCTCTTTCCCAGCCTCAGACTGCGACTCCTGAATTTCCTGCATCGCTGAGAGCACACCAAGGCGGGCAGGAATCACCTCTTCTGCGATCAACTCAGCCACTTCATGTTGAAGGTCTAGGGTCATATCCTGCCCCTCAATCATATCGCGTGCCTTATTAAGCGCCTCAGTCCCCTGCTGTGCATCCTCTGTAGAGAGAGTTAACGCCTCCTCCTCCAGTGGCGTCAACACCATCTCTTTCAAGTTGACACGCGCCATCATGAAGGCGCCAGCTTGGTTATCAAAGCTCATAAACAGCTCGTCTTGCACAAATGGGTCTTGCTCGTAGAGCGCCATGAGTAGCAGCGTAACACGCTCTCTGGCCGCATCACGCATGGCCTGTGCATACTGGCTCTTCAACGTACTCTCTTCCACAATCAGGTGCATCTGCTCTGAAACCTGCTTAATCTGCTGCAGGTTAATCAGTAAAAATATCACCATAAAGACCAGAATCATCGCAAAGCCTTTATAGACGATACGATTCGATGAGCTCAATAGTTGATCATCTGTTTGCTGTAATGAATCCATCCCTCTACCTCTCTAACCCCTCTCACAGCCACCCAAAATACTTGACTGTTTTAGTCGAAAGGCGGATTCTACACCGCCATAAGAACAATTACTAATCATTCACTTATCATAGAAAAAACCTATAAGAAAAGTAATAAAAAAATAGCTGAGACCTCAATTCAAGATTAACCGACCCAGACTCGGGCATTACGGAACATGCGCATCCACGGTCCATCCTCCGCCCACTCAGCGGGGTGCCAAGAGTGCTGTGCTGCACGGAAGACACGTTCTGGGTGGGGCATCATGATGGTGAAACGACCATCACTGGTGCTATATCCCGTCTCGCCACCCACTGAGCCGTTGGGGTTGAGTGGATAGTTCTCTGTAGGGTTGCCTTGATGGTCGATGTAACGCAGTGCCAGTGCCGCCTGCTGTTGCTTCTCTGCATCGCTAAATTCGACACGCCCTTCACCATGTGCCACCGCAATCGGCATCCGTGCACCCGCCATCCCTTGCAGGAAGATGGAGGGAGACTCAACCACCTCTACCAGCGAGTAGCGCCCCTCAAACTGTTCGGAACGGTTCTTCACAAAACGAGGCCAGTGTTCCGCACCGGGAATCAGCTCATGTAGCACCGACATCATCTGGCAGCCATTACAGACCCCCAGCCCAAAGGTATCTTCACGGTTAAAAAATTGAGTGAAGGCATCACGGGTTTCACTGTGAAAGAGGATCGATTTTGCCCACCCTTCACCAGCCCCCAGTACATCACCATAGGAGAAGCCACCGCAAGCCACCACCCCTTTGAACGCATCTAACTGGGTTCTTCCTTCCAGTAGGTCACTCATATGGACATCGTGACACTCAAAGCCGGCGCGATCAAAGGCTGCAGCCATCTCTACCTGCCCATTCACCCCCTGCTCACGCAGAATGGCTACGGAGGGACGTGCCCCCTTATGAATATAAGGGGCTGCAACATCTTCATTGAGATCATATGGGAGAGAGACACCGACACCAGGGTCACTACGGTCCAACAGGCGGTCAAACTCTTGGTCTGCACAGTCTGGGTTATCACGCAGCTTCTGCATCTGCCAACTGGTCTCTGACCAAGCGCGTTGTAGCTCCACCCGCGTCTCATTGATCAAGATCTTACCCTGATGACGTATGGTGATGCGATCATCATCAGAGAGCGTACCCAGCACATGGCTGTGGCTCAACAGCCCCGACTCGCGTAGCTGATCCTGCACGCTATCTAGCTCGCTATGGCGCACCTGAATGACCGCACCCAGCTCCTCATTGAAGAGCGCTGCAACGGCATCACTGCCGAGATCATCCAACAGCACCGAAATACCGCAGTGGCCGGCAAAGGCCATCTCACTGAGGGTCGTAAACAGGCCACCATCAGAGCGGTCATGATAGGCCAGCAGAGCCCCGGCTTCATTCAAGGCCTGAATGGCCTCGAAGAAGTGTTGGATTGCCAACGGGTCATCCAGATCTGGTGCATGGTGGCCCACCTGCTTGTAGACCTGCGCCAGTGCAGAGCCACCCAAACGGTTGGCCTGCTTACCCAGATCAATCAAGATCAGATCAGTATCCCCTTGGTCGGTGATCAGCTGAGGGGTTAGCGTCTTGCGTACATCCACGGTTGGGGCAATCGCACAGGCGATCAGCGAGAGCGGGGCTGTGACGGAGTGCTGCTCGCCATCCTGCTCCCAAACACTCTTCATCGACATGGAGTCTTTACCGACCGGAATACAGATATCCAGCTGCTGGCACAATTCGGAGACCGCCTTGACGGTATCGAACAGAGCAGCATCCTCTCCGGGGTGTCCCGCCGGGGCCATCCAGTTGGCGGAGAAGCGCACCTGCTTCAGGGCAGAGATCCGCGAGGCCGCAATATTGGTCAACGCCTCACCAATCGCCATACGTCCAGAGGCGGCTGGATGGATCAGTGCCGTCGGGGTACATTCGCCCAACGCGGTTGCCTCACCGGTATGGGTATCAAAGCTGGTTGCGGTCACAGCCACATCCGCAACCGGCACCTGCCAAGGGCCAACCATCTGATCGCGCGCAACCAATCCGGTTACGCTGCGATCTCCAATGGTGATGAGGAAAGATTTATTGGCCACGGTAGGCAGACGCAGAACACGATAGATCGCCTCACTGAGGTCAATCTCTGCGGTCTCAAATTCAGGTTTATGAAAGGTCTGGTGTTTCACCTCTCGTAGCATCTTCGGCGGCTTACCGAACAGTACATCCATCGGCAAATCAATGGGGCTGTTATCAAAGTGGCCATCCCCAACCACCAGCTGCTGCTCTTGGGTTGCCTCACCAATCACCGCATAGGGGCAGCGCTCACGCTCACACAAGGCCTGGAACTCTTCGATCCGTTCCGTAGAGATGGCAAGGATATAGCGTTCCTGCGCCTCGTTACACCAGATCTCCAGCGGTGACATACCCGGCTCATCATTGGGAACGGTACGCAACTCAAACTTGCCCCCACGTCCACAGTCGTTAACAATTTCAGGTACCGCATTGGAGAGTCCTCCCGCACCCACATCGTGGATGGAGACAATAGGATTCTCTTCACCCAACTGCCAGCAGCGGTCAATCACCTCCTGACAGCGGCGCTCCATCTCTGGGTTGCCACGCTGTACAGAAGCAAAATCAAGGTTCTCGGAACTCTTGCCACTGGTCATCGAGGAGGCGGCACCACCACCCAAGCCGATCAACATCGAAGGGCCACCCAACACCACAATCTGAGTACCGGGTGGGATCTCATTCTTCTCTACATCAGGGCGGCGAATGTTCCCCATTCCCCCAGCCAACATAATAGGCTTGTGATAACCACGCACCTCAGCACCACTGGGGCCGGGCACCTTCTCCTCAAAGGTACGGAAGTAGCCATTAATCGCTGGACGACCAAACTCGTTATTAAATGCGGCTGCACCAATCGGTGCCTCCAACATAATCTCTAGCGCTGTAACAATCCGTGAGGGCTTGCCGTGATCGGTCTCCCACGGCTGCTCTGCACCGGGGATACGTAGATTGGATACGGAGTACCCCGCCAGTCCCGCCTTGGGCTTGGAGCCACGTCCAGTGGCACCACCATCACGGATCTCACCGCCAGCACCGGTGGCTGCACCGGGGAAGGGGGAGATTGCGGTAGGGTGGTTGTGGGTCTCTGCCTTGTAGACAATATCGATCTCCTCCTCCTGAGCCTGATACTTTCCACCCTTGGGAAAGAAGCGCTCACCTCGGGAGCCTGCAATAACAGCGGCGTTGTCCTTATAGGCAGAGAGCACCCCTTCACTATTGTTGTGATGGGTATCGCGAATCATCCCAAACAGGGTCTCTTCACGCGACTGCCCATCAATGATCCAGTCGGCATTGAATATCTTGTGGCGACAGTGCTCCGAGTTCGCTTGGGCAAACATCATCAGCTCGATATCGTTGGGGTTACGCCCCATCGTCCTGAAGTTCTCAACCAGATAGTCAATCTCATCCTCAGCCAGTGCCAGCCCCAGTTCGCCATTGGCCTGTTCCAGTGCTGCATGGCCGCCCCCAAGAATATCAACACTGATCAGTGGCGCAGGTTCAGTGGTGGTAAAGAGCACCTCTGCATCATCCGCAGACTCCAGTACCGCCTCGGTCATGCGATCATGGATAAGCGAAAGCAGGGTAGCCTCACTCTTCTCATCCAGCGCCTCATCCAACTCAATACCCCAGAGAATACCGCGCTCGATACGGTGCACCTGTTCCAGCCCACAGTTATTGGCAATATCTGTTGCTTTGGTCGCCCAAGGGGAGATCGTTCCCAAACGGGGGACAACCACCCACTGACGTCCCGTAACCACCGTATCATGATGAGAGGGACCATACTCCAGCAGACGATTCAGTATAGTCTGCTGCGCATCGCTCAATGCACTATGGAGATCCACAAAGTGAAGCCACTGCGTGGTGACCCCTTTGACTGCTGGCACCGCTTCTGCGAGCTGGCATACCATTTTTTCCACACGGAACCGAGACAGCGCCGGCCCTCCCTGAATCATCAACATATCCTTATCCTTTCTTCTTAACCACGAGCGGCAGTGACACTCTCATCTCTGCCCCCTGATTGATTCCTTTACTATTCGCTCGGATATCGCCACCAATGCTGCTGGCGAAGTTGGCACTGGCATGCAGCCCAAAACCGGAGCCTGTCGATTTGGTTGTAAAACCAAAATGAAACAGCGACTCTGCAACCTCTGGATCAATACCCGCACCATTATCTCGTACCGTTAACAGGAACATCTCATCCTGTTGAGGTACCACATACACGTCAATACGCCCTTTTAGTGAGGGTTCTTGTTTCATGCGCAGCCGAATCGACTCCATACTATTTTTGAACAGGTTCAACAACATTTGAATCAGAGGGTTTCTAGGCAGCATGACATGCTCTATCGACGGATCAATCTCTAACTCAAAAGAGATATTGTAACGCTCTAGGCTGTCGTGAATCATCTCCATACTGTCTAAAACTGTCCCACGCAGTGCAAATTGGGTGATATGTGTCCCCCCTCGGGTTGCACTCTGCTGTAGAGAGATGATCTCTGAGATATGGCTGATACTCTTACCCAGCTTGGACTCTACAAGACTCAGCCCCTCCTCTCCGCTCACATCCTTCACCACTTTTGCGGTTGAGGTAAATACTTTCTGCCCCCACTCAATCTCTTTAAACAGTGACTCTGAATCTATCGAGTCCCTCTTATCGAGCAGCTGCTGCATACGCTCTGCCCCTTGCTGCAGCCCTTTCTCAACAACACTCAACCCTTTATTAAACCCCTTTAATTTGATGGTTTGGCTGGTTGCCCCGGTAATCGTATTGCCGATATTATGCAAAATAGAGGCGCTCATCTCCGCAATGCCCGCCTGAAAGGCTGCATCTTGCTCTTGTTGCTCCATCCGTTTGCGCTCTGTCAGATCTCGGCACACTAAGACGGAATGCGCAGAGACCTCTCCATGCAGAGTCAAGAGTGAGCGTGAGAGCAGCACGGAGATCTTTTCCCGGTCCGCTGTCTTCATCAACACCTCTTGATCCTGAAATGCACCTTCGGGAAGCAGCTCAAAGAGGGCGCTCTCCTGACTATCCAGGACCTGTTCAAACGAATATCCACTCAATGCACTGAATGCAGGGTTGCAGTGTTCAATCTTCCCCCGTTCACCGAACACCAACACCCCCTCTCCCATCGAAGCGAGAATCTCATTGAGATTTTTTAAAGAGGTGGTGGTGTGGAGCCCTTCAGTCATTCGATTAAAGGCCTCCGCCAACTGCCCTAACTCATCCTCACGTGACAGCGGTGCCCTGACACTAAAGTCTCCAGAGCGAACCTGTCGAAAGCAGTCCACCAAGTGCCCAACCGGGTTGACGATAGAGGCCGCTCCGCGCCACGCCACCCAAAAAATAACCAGAGTCAAGATAGCCAGACTCAACAACGTACGCTGCAGTAGCTCGGTGGCATCGGCCAGTGCCTGCTCTCGATTAATTTTGGCGACCAACCCCCACCCCAGACGAGTGACGGGTGCCCACGCTGCCAACACCTCATTCTGTTGATAATCTTTCGTGCGCCCCGACCCTACACTGCCGTTCAACGCAGACTGCATGGGCAGTGCTTTCTCCTCTCCCATCTTGATCTCTTTCTGCTGGGGGGATTCACTGGAAAACAGCAGCTCATTAAGAAAGGTAAGCGCCCCTCCGACCCTCATCCCCAACACCACTTCACTGCTCTCACCCAACCCCTGCCGATCTTGTACGATGGTATTGATACGATCGAGTGGGAACTGGAACAGCAACACCCCCAACTTTTGCCCCTCTCGGTCGAGTACCGGTGAGGCAAAAAATCCTGCTGGCTGATAGAGAGAGGGGAGGTAGGCCTCCACTCCCTCCATCACCACCGCATCTCCATCCTCTTCCGCCATTGCAGCACGCCATGCGCGCCCCAAAGCCGTGTCTCGGTGTGGACCACTCGCCAGATTGGTGCCAAAATCGACCTCTTTCGTAACGCTATAGACCAGATTCCCCTCTAGGTCGGCCAAGAATAGATCATAGTAACCAAACTCTTGTCGGTATCCACGCACAATGGGGTGGAGTTCTCGATGGGCTTGACTGTATACACTGCCATCGCCTGCATCATCCAGCCACTCTCGATTCCCCCCCTCAAATGGGTTATCGACCAGGTAGAGCACTTGTGCACGATGTGCCGCATGTCCATGAGGAATAATCTCCTCAGCGCCCTGTGGAGAGGCCACGGTCTGCTGCTCCAGAGAGGGCAGCAGTTGCCGCTTATAGTAGTGGTTGAGCGACGCCATCAAGTTGAGTTCCAACTCCTCCTGCAAGGCTCGCCTCAACGCCTCACCATCGTTGTGGTCTACAGCACCTACTCCCAGCATGGAGTGCTCATAACCATGATCCAGCGCTTGAAAGGCGGGGGTCAACCGCTGCAGCCCATCCATCATTAACGGGCTTCGAGAGAGCGTGCGTGCCTGTCCCTCCATCTGCTGAAAGTAGGTATCAATTTCTCGCACTTTGAGATCTCGCAGGGCAACCATCTGCTCCATCTCTTTCTCTACCAGTGCTTGACTGGCCTGCTGGTAGCCCAGACCACCAAAGAGCGCCAACGGCACCCATCCCAGCAGAATCAGAATCAGCAACAGCCGGTATCTAAGACTTAAAACGGGGCGTTTCCGGTAACGGCTTGAATCAGTCACTCAACAACGGCTTCCAGTCCGCTGCAGCAAGCCGTAGAAAACCTTTCGCTCCTGCTACCGTTGTAACGACTAAATCAGAGCCCTGATATCCATTACGGGTAAAGTCAATCTCCACCCCTCCCAAATCATATTGGCTACTGCGAATAGCGTTGAGGAAGTGGTAACGGCTGGGGGGAGACTCCATCTTTTGCAGCGCATTGAGTACCATCTTTCCAACCAGATACCCTTCCAGAGAGACCAAGCCAAACTCGCTGCCCAGCGCCCTCTTCGCAGCCTCAATAACCGGTAGCTTCTCTTCAGGCAGAGGCACCACCTGCGTCATAATTACACGCTTCAACAACCCTTTTTTCTTTAACTGGCGATGCAGGTGGTCCGCTCCGGTGAAGGAGACTGCCGAGACCAGCCACGACTCACCACTCTTTCGTGCCTGCTCAACAAAGTGAACAATATTGTCATAGGCCCCTACAGTAACCACCATTTTGCAGGTATAACCACTCTTCTCTTCCCAGTGCTTTAGTGATTTATAGCCATTCAGCACATTGCGGGTATTTCGGCGGTACACCCCCACTGGCCCGATATAGTTTCGTGCTGGATTGACCCCTTTTTTTCTCAACACCTGACTCAACGCACCCAGCTGTTGCTTCTGTGCTCCCATCTGTCCCAAAGCCGCAACGACCCCCTGCAGCCCAGCCATACCATAACCATCATTCTGCACATAGGCACACACTTGGCCGGTAGAGATTCCCCCTTGCTCTATCGCTTGGCGAATCACTGCCGCCGTCTCTTGCAGGTAGCTGGCTCGGTAGTTGATGACATCCCCTTTGCCTGGACGCAGAATATCGGCTCCGGTAAAGAAGCCAACGGCGGGTATCCTCTCCTGTTTCAGCATCGGTAGCGTAACCTTAGCGGTAGGGGTACCTACATTGCCCACCATTAGAAAAATACCCTGCTGTTGCCGGATCAGTTTTTGAACCGCTGGAACCGTTTTTGAGGGCTCGTAACTATCATTACGATAGTGAATCTCAACCGTCCGTTTTCCCACCTGCTGTCCGTTCAGAGCGGCATTCAATCCATACCGCATGCTTTGGCCTAGCCCTTGTGCCTTTCCTTTCAAGGCAAGCACTGAACCGAGGTGAATCTTTTCTGGAGTCACTCCACTCCCTGCTGCCACCCCCTGTAGATGGAACATCACTCCCCCCAACAACAGGAACCATCGTAGTTGTATATTCATATTTTCAGAACACCTTCGTATTAATCGCACAGGTAAACATTTGCAGAATCAGCCCCCACTTTCTCTGCAACGATTCACAACCGTATCTTTACACTCTTTCACTACAGAGACAAATTTTGAATAGCCGACTCCAATTCCAGCCGAGCAAACGGCTTGTAGTTGAAGTAGATGGGCGCAGTCGGCAGGGCTGTTTTCAGCGTCTGCTCAGAGTGATCTGAAAATGCGGTAACGAATACAATCGGTAACTTAGGCTGTATTCTACGGACCTGAACCGCCGTCTCTTTACCATCCATCCCCGGAGGCAAACGCATATCCAGAAATAGTAGCTGAAAGGGGTCATCTGATTGAAGTGCTCCCTGTATCTCCTCCACCGCTGCCTCCCCTTGGTCAACCAAGGTGACATCGCAGCTCTCTCTGGTTTTTTTCTGCTGATCTTCCACCTCAACCAGCGACATCAACTCTGAAAGCATGTGTTCATTTTTCTGTGCTTCCGACTTTACCCCCAATAGCTGCCGATAGAGCTGCAACACGCTGGAATCATCATCAACAATCAAGACTTTTTTATCGCAGTTCATGGTTTAACTCACTCTTGGAAATAGATTTTTGAGAGGGGCCTTGCTGTAACAGCCCCTACCGATGGGGTAAGTATAGCTTCTCCCT
>JABGQL010000009.1 GCA_018648825.1 Gammaproteobacteria bacterium | reverse complement strand
TGAATTTTTTGAAATCGACAGATGTCATTTTCCATTTCTCCTGATCATTACAGTTTTCATTGAGGCATATTCTATTGATTCATGTCTCATTGATCTGAAGCACCATGCCCAAAACCATGGTTACATTATCGGCCTTTACCCCCGTTTCTGCGCATAGAGAGGGCTTAATCATCAGTAAGAGTTCCCTTATTTAAATTCAGATGAGGTTAAAACAGGGGTTGGCACACCACTTGCTCAAAGGAGGTTACAAGCACATTACAAACAGACAACAGACAATAAATTGACAGAACTATGATTAAAGCAATCCTTACCGATGACCAGTCCCTCTTCCGTACTGCTCTCAAGCAGTCACTGGAAAATAGCCAAAAAATTAGAGTCGTTGGCGAAGCCGCCAATGGTCAACAGTTGTTGAACCTCTACAGTGAAACAGCTGCAGATATCATTTTGCTCGATATTGGTATGCCAATCATGGATGGAACTGAGGCCCTGCCCAAATTACTTAAACAGAATCACAATGCCCGAGTGATTGTACTGAGCGAACATGATCGTGAACCTCATATTACGCAGATGCTAAATATGGGAGCCATCGGTTACTTCTCCAAAAACTGTGGTATCGATGAGTTGGTTAAGGGTATTGAGACGATCTACTGGGATGATCTCAATGACCAGCCTCTGCAGACCCAGCTCTCCAGTGACATTATGCAGCAGATGGCCCTCTCTTCACTGGCACCTAAACGTGACAATGGAAACCCAAACCTCAGCAAGCGTGAGTTCCAGATCCTCTCTCAGCTATTGAATGGCAAGAATGCATCACAGATTGCAGAGGCCTTCTTTATCAGTCCCAAGACCGTCTCGGTCCATAAGACCAATATCATGAAGAAGATGGGAGTGACCAGTAATCTAGACCTGTTCAAGAGCAGCCTAGAGTATGGTCTGATTCAGTAGGCGCGATTACACCGATTGGATGGGGAAAGGCATCACTTCACTGAGCTGCTCTTTTCCCATCGATAACATCATCAAACGATCTACCCCAATGGCAACACCAGAGCAATCTGGCAGACCTTTTTCTAAGGCCGCCAAAAGATGTTCATCCATCGGCAGAGCCTCTAGCCCCTCTTCTGCACGCTGATCCAACTCCTTCTGGAAACGCTTGCGCTGCTCAGTGGCATCAGTCAGCTCATGGAAGCCGTTGGCAATCTCAATCCCATTCAGTACCAGTTCAAAGCGCTCCGCAACATTAGGGTTGTCTGGACTGATCCGAGCGAGCGCCGCCTGTGAGGCTGGATAGTGTGTCAAAAATAGCGCCGCATGGGCGAAACGTGGCTGAATCGCCAACACGATAAAGTAGTCTACCCAGCTATCCCAGTCGAGATCCAACTCATCTGCTGAGGGCAACCCCATCTCAACTGCAATCGCCTGTAGTTGTTGAGCCGAGGTGTCATAGAGGTTCTCTACACCCACCTGCTCAAATGCCTCCGCAATGGTCAATCGTTCAATAGAGGGCAAGTCGACAAAGTTAGTGACCAGATCCTCCACCTCATCCATCAACTGCTCCATACTGAAGTCAGGGCGATACCACTCCAGCATGGTGAACTCAGGATTATGGATTGGGCCGATCTCTCCTGCACGAAACACGGGCCCCAGCTGGAAGATGGGACCACTCCCCTCAGCCAGCAGACGTTTCATAAAAAACTCAGGAGAGGTGTGGAGATAGAGTTTCTCTGGCCCTTCTGCATCACGCCCTTGGGTGGTCGTAGAAAAAGGGTCCACATGCGGGTCACTGTTAGCAGTCGTAGAGAGCAGCGGTGTCTCCACCTCCATCACCTCACGCTCGGCAAAGAAGGTACGAATCGCACGCATAAAAGTGGCGCGCTCTTGCAGAAGAGGGGCAATCGACATGAGTTTAATCTTTTACCCGAGAGGCGTACTCACCCGTACGGGTATCGACGCGAATCATCTCATTCTCAGAGACGAATAGAGGGACTCGCACTACGGCACCGGTCTCTAGCGTTGCTGGCTTGCCACCACCACCAGAGGTATCACCACGCAGACCAGGGTCCGTCTCTGTGATCTCTAGCTCAACAAAATTGGGTGCAGTGACAGAGATAGGATTGCCATTCCACAGCGTCACTAGACACATCTCTTGCCCCTTCAACCACTGCTTGGCCTCGCTCATCGCTGCTTCATCAGCACCAATTTGCTCAAAGCTCTCTGGGTGCATAAAGTAGTAGAGGTCTCCCTCAGAGTAGGAGTATTGATACTCCTCCTCATGCACATCGGCACGCTCCAGTGATTCACCCGATTTAAAGGTGCGCTCTAAGGTGCGCCCCGTTAACAGTGCCTTCAGCTTTACACGGTTAAAGGCTTGCCCTTTACCCGGTTTCACCATTTCATTATCAACGATGGTACAAGGGTCTCCATCAATCATCACTTTAAGACCGTTTCTGAATTCACTTGTGCTTACTATAGCCATGGCATCCTGCTCACATATATTGGAAAATAGCGCAATATGATACCCGCTTCCCTCTCTGATGTGTACACACTGCAACCTACTTGGCAACAGGAGTTGTCTCAGGCTCGCCTGACTCCTGCACAATTGGCACAACGACTTCAACTTCCCATATCATCGATTGAAGAGATGGCGGGGGGAGACAAGCAGTTTCCGATACGGGCTACAGAGAGTTATCTTCAACGTATCCAGATTGGAAACCTGCAAGATCCACTTCTCAAACAGATCTTGCCTACCCAACATGAGAACAGCATCCTCCCTGGATATAGTTCTGATCCAGTAGGTGACTGCAGAGCCATCTGCACCAACGGCGTACTGAAAAAATATGTGGGTCGAGCACTACTGATCACCACTGCCGCCTGCGCTATCCATTGCCGCTACTGCTTTCGCCGAGCATACCCCTACCAAGATCACTCCCTCGACCTAAACCAGAAAACAGCCATCGACTGGCTACAGAGTGACACTTCGATCCACGAAGTAATTCTTAGCGGAGGAGACCCTCTAGTTTTAAGTGATGCACGGCTCACGGCACTGATCGACCAGATCGAGGCGATCCCTCACCTGAAAACTTTACGTCTTCACAGCCGTATCCCTGTTGTCCTTCCACGACGCATCACGCCGCAGCTACTACAACGCCTTCAACAGAGTCGCCTCCAAGTGGTGATGGTCATCCATAGCAACCACCCCAACGAACTCGATTCAGCGGTCGCAACAGCGCTGCAGGCTCTAGACCGACATGGCATCACACTACTTAATCAGAGTGTGCTACTCAATGGGGTAAACAATCAAGTTGAGATATTGGAGCAGTTGAGCCATACCCTGTTCTCTCTCAAGGTACTCCCCTACTATCTTCATCTATTGGATCGAGTCAGTGGTAGCCACCACTTTGATCTCGCTGAGGCCGCTGCCATTGAACTACACCATCAACTACGGGGGCGGCTGCCGGGATATCTACTCCCCCGTTTGGTACGTGAAATCGAAGGGGCCTCTAGTAAAACCTCCATTATTTAGAGCAGCCCTTATACCTCTTTGCGAATCCGCAGGTCTGGAAGATTAGCTTTACCAATCACATGTAACACGATGCCAACACCAATCAGAAACACAATACCAGCCATCATACTGGCGATAATCGAGTCTGCTGTGCCTGTATCCTGATCATAGGTAATCAGAATATAGGCCAACACAATAGCTGAACAGTAACTGAATAGTGCTGTTCCATACGCAATTTTTTGACCGATGCCTCTATTGTTCATATCTTTTTCTGCTCTAGCGCTTGTGTGATGATCTCAACTATGAATTGAGGGTTTAGGTACTCAATGGGTACCGTTTAGGTAGGTTGCGCGAACTGTAACACAAGCACTGGAAATCCTTGGTATAAAGCGTTACCCCAAATCTCCATATAGACCGACCTCACCGCGCCCAGCGACTCAATGTGGCTGTT
>JABGQL010000106.1 GCA_018648825.1 Gammaproteobacteria bacterium | reverse complement strand
TATTGTGTCGCGCAATGGAAAATACCCCGCTCTAAAAACGCGGAAACTTCAGTAACCGATCATTGGTGCGGAAAATTATCACCGCACGTCACCTCACAAGAACCACCCCCAACTGGCATAAAATTATCGACAATGCGCTCTCAGAGCATGGGGTCGGATGTCGTTGCGACCCGGCAAAGTCCAACTGTGACCCCCAAATCTTTGCGCACCAAGTGGGGGACAAGCTTACCGTGAGTTGTAGCCACTTTAACTTTGTGTTGCCCTCGGAAGAGACACAAACAGCCCCCCACATCTTGCAGCACATCGACTACCGCAACCGGCTTACCCAAAGGGTATTGGAGTTGATCAACCGTTACCGTAAGCCTTGGCTAGCGCTGCCCGATGCACTGCTGCTCTCCCCTTGGGATGCGAGTCAGGTGATAGCAGCGTATAATGACCGCTGGGATGACTTTGAACTGCCCGCCTCAACCTTGAGTCGCCTGATCAACCACACACAAGTGCGTGTGCATGGACAACGAATCTTGATGAAGCAGCTGTTTCCGGGGCGTATGCGCTGGATCGGAGAGCACTTAAGAAGGATTCTTGCCAGCCATCCACTGCTTACCGATCGTGAACTGCGTGACCGACTTGGCAGTGGTTATGATATTCATATCTCCACGCGGCATATTAATGAGTGCCGTAAGAAAATGGGGATTCCGGCACGGAAAGAGCGCTTGGGAAACAGTACCCCCAATCACTTCTTGGTATCTCAATGCCATTTAGTCGGTTGGGGGAGATACTGGAGAGTAGTCCAGGCGTTTATGAGATCAGTCAACAGCGGCAGGTCTGCTATCCGGGGGGGTACTCTAGCGTAGTCTATATCGGTCAGAGTAGAAAGCTGCGTAAGCGTTTTCAGACCTACCTCTCTGGCAAGGCCCATAGCGAACGCCTCAGTCTATTAATGCAACAGCCTCAACTGCTAACGGTAAGAGTCGCCTATACCGATGAACAGGCGGCGTTAGAGAGCCGCATGATTCACACCTTCGAACATCAGTTTGGGGCGATCCCCTGTGGTAACCAAAAACGACCATTGATCAGGCGGTATTAGGGCAGAGTTGGAGGTAGAGTGCAGTTATTTATTGATACTCTTCTATTCAGAGTGCTATTATAAAAAATTGTAGATGTAATATTTCAAGGCGCTTCGTGTGCAGAGTATGGTCAGGTTTTTAAATAGAATGAGTTTTCTCTTATGAGTGAAGTTTCCTTTAGCGATACCGCCATCGGCCTAAATTTGACCGAAACCCAACTAGACGAGTGGGCCAACTTCTACGCCCAAGAGGATAGTGAGGCCGAGAATATCTGGGCCTCTGCGGAATGGCTCCACTTCAAGGTGGCTGATGAGCAGTTTATTCTGCCAATGACCGCGCTGGATGAGGTCTCTGTGGTGACCCTAGGTGTAGGCCTACCCCATCTTCCCCCCTCCGCTATCGGCCTGATTAACCTACGTGGAGAGACCATACTCACCTTCGACCTCGGGCAGATGCTCGGGCTGCGTGGTTCGGTAGCCCCCAATGCGAAACAGCGCGTACTGCTGTTTAAAGAGCAGGATGATGAAGAGCAGCAGCGCACCGCGTTTCTGATTGATGAGATTGTCACCGTGGCAGACTTTAATGAAGATCAGCTACAACCCCTGCATGAAGGGGATGATGGAGAGCAGCGACGCTTTATCGATGCGGTAACCGATGGTGGGGATGGGCGCTCCATCAGTCGACTACAGGTTGATGCCCTGCTGCGTGGTGTACGAGAAATATTGTGACTCCTCTCCCCTAAATAGGGGGGGAGCAGTTTTTAAGAACAGAGATATAAAATAAGAATTCAACATTCCTACTGGAGAGAGTGAAGATGAGTGAAGAGAATAGCAACGGTCAGAATGGTCAACCCTTCGTAATGCCGGAGTCAGACGAGCCTTTTGCAAAACTCAACAACAAGTTCCGGCCCAAACGGTTTGCGCATCTTTTAGGTGCAATTTTTTCTCATTACCTTTCATGCCTTAGTATATTTTCATTAAATCACTTTCTTTTTGCATGGTTTTCAAAGATTTGCGCAATGCCTCCCCGTCCACGATAAAATTGACGCGGCTGATTGCGTGAAAAGTTCTAATTTGCCACTCATTCAGCGTATCTCATTAACTGATCTACTGTGAGAGCCATGATCCCAAACATAAGGTGAGTCATCACTTTGGCCGCACCTCTCACTCGCACCATACGACCACCAAACTCATCCTTCAATCGGCCATTGACTCTTTCTACTGTGCTACGCTCGTTATAACGAATCTGCTCGGCATATTTGTGCCCCGCTTTTCTACGACTTTTTAGCTCCAGCTTGATCTCTGCCTTGCGCTCTTTGGTTCGTGGATTTTCATCAATGATCGGTACATGCCCCAATGATTCGCTATGCTTTTTGATGAGAGGGGAGTCATACGCGGCATCCATTAAATCGTAGCAGTTATCGACTCGCAGTTTGCTCATCTCTGCTAACGGAATGGCTGCCTGGCTATCATGCATTGAGGCAGAGCTGATTAAGCAGGTGATTGGAATTCCATTGTCCGCTGAGTCAATATGAAGCTTGTAACCAGTCCAGCTGCTTTGGTGCCCTTTGCTGTTGCGCTTGGTTCCTACTTTGCACTCGGTAGGTAACTCCTCGACCATCTCTTTCAAGCTGATACCGCTGCTCTGCTTCTCAATACGCGTCATCTTTTTTTCTCGGACTTCTCCCTTCTTGGGGCGACCTCGTTTTTTGGGTGGCTCTGGTTTTACTTCGGTTACAACCGGTTTTTCACGAGCAATAATGGCTGTAGAGTCCCGAGAGATATGTCCAATCAGTTGCTCCCCCATCTGGCGATCAATGATTTCTGCATGGACTATTTCAGCTAGTTTGCTATTGGAGAATTCGGCAAATGCACGAGAAAAGGTGGCGCTGCTGGGTACATCGGATCTTTTCTCCCAACCACAAATTCTTCTTAATCTCTTGTCTGAATCCAGGCGATCTAAGAGGTATTCTGTGGTTGGCATGTTGTAGATTGCTTTAGCAACAAACGCTCTTGCAATAGAGGCTCGATCTTCTTGGGGACGACCTGGTAGTTTTCCTCGGTAGGGCAAGTGATGTTCAATTTGTGCTAACTCCAGTACTTCGACAAGAAGTTGTTGCTTCGAGGTCAGTTCCCCAATTTCTTCACTGAGCCAAGGGAAAAGATTGCTTTGAAAATGGTTCCAAATAGAGGATAATGCTTGCCGTGTCTGGTTCATGAAAACCCCCCTTAGTACGTTGTTTTTCATCTGGTTTGTTGCTCCTCATTATAACAAATGAGGGCCGGTCACTTTTTGATTTTTGGCTTATTTAGCCAATAATTACACTCGTTTTTGGGGTTTTGCAAAAGGCTCAGACGGTATTCGTAACGGAGTCCCCCTAGAGGAGAATGGCTCAGATATACAAGATCTGACCCCTCAGGGCTTCAACCAGCGTATGCGTGATGCCATCTCAAAAAATGGCAGTAGCAGTAACGGTGGCGACTCAGGAGATGACTCCAGCTTTACCAGCTCCGCAGGTGACTTGATACGCACCAGCGGCTTCACCATCAAGACTAAGCTGATGGCCTCGCTCTCTCTGCTGACCCTGATCATCCTCACCTTGGGGGTGATCTCCTTCACCTCCATCGTAGAGATCAACGACCTCTCAATCGGCATTGCAGAACGCCAGAGTGCCCTTGCAAAAGTCACTGAAGAGATCAAAACCTCCGTCTTCCGCGCCCGTGATGCAGAGAAAGACTTCCTGATTAAAGAGGAGCAGGAGGCGCTAGACCGCTCTGGCCGCTTTATCACCAAGCTGCGTGGTCAGCTGGAGAAGGCCACCGAACTCGGTGATGAGATCGAAAAAGCGACTGGAATTCAGACCGGCGCACAGTTTGTCGCTATGGCAGATGCGGTCGACGCCTATGAGCAACAGTTCTCTGAGCAGGTGAAGAATGTTAAAGATGCCCGTGATGGGGTTGATAAAGATATCGCTGAGACAGAAGAGGCCAAGGTCACTCTTTCAGACCGTGCCGATAAGCTACGCCTGTTGGTGAAAGGGATCACCGATGATTTCTGGATCAATACCAAAAACGTGGTACGCCAATCTACCGTTGATGCACAGACTATTGCAGATCAGGCCAAGGCCGGTGCTCTAGCGGCCAAAGAGATGGCAGATGAGAAGCTCTCTAATGACCTGAAAATGGCCGCTGATAAGCTAAAAGAGGATGCCAAGAGCGCCTCGGATCAGATCGCTGCGGATAAGGTAGTTGCTGATAAGCGTATACGTGACCTTGCAGCCGCCGCACGCACCAAATTCAATCGTGATGCCGATATCGCAATCGTTGAGGCGACCAAACTGGGTACAACCCGAGGCACCGCAAAAGGGAACGCTGCACTGAAAGGCAACGATCTTGACAGCAATGCTGCTGCTGTCAAAAACAAGGCCCTTGAGTCACAAGAGCGGTTGGCACAGCAGAATATAGAGGCAGCCGAGATGGCCGCTCAGGCATCTGCAGATGCGCTAGCCTTCTCTGCAACGGCAGCAGCAACAGCGAGTGATAAGCTGGCTGCCGCGGGTGTCGAAGCCGCTAATAAGGTCTTTGAGGAGGCTAATCTGGCTGCGGATAACGCGTTGAATAAGACCAAGCAAAGCACCCTGCTGGTGCAAGACGCCGTTGTTCTCGGTACCTTCCTCTCTGATCTGGATCGTGAGTTACTGACCATGCAGATTCAGGTTGCCCGTTACCTGCAGCTCAATAAGAAATCATTCGCGGATGGCGCCGTTTCAACCATTGACGTGGCGCTCTCCATTGCAGATGTTGTCCGTCGTGAGAGCGGGGATGAGAAGATGACCCTGCAGATGGGAGAGGTGCGTAAACAGCTACTGGAGTATCAGAAGCTGTTCCGCAATGCGGTTGTTGATGCCGATCAGGTAGTCGTTGATACAGCTACGGCCAATGCCGGTATCGATGCTCAGAAGGACTCATTGAAGCAGACCGGTGAGAAGTTGCTGGTTTTGGCAACCGACCTCTCCGATGGTGCTTGGAGCACCATCGCCAGCGAGTCTCGTAACCTGCAGGGTACCGGTAATGACGCACAGAATCTGCTGATGATTCTGGTTGTGGTCGGTGTGCTACTGGGTGCCTTTGTACTCTATGCGGTACCTCGTCCGATTCTTGCAGCGATTAACCAGCTACTCATGGGTGCGCAACGGGTTGCAGCGGGTGACCTGACACAACCGATTACCGTCTCAACACGAGATGAGCTCGGTCAATTGGCAGGTACCTTCGACCATATGCGCTCTAACCTGATGTCACTGGTGGATCGTATCCAGTGTGCCTCGGTACAGATCTCTACCACAGTGAATGAGATTCAGGCGGCATCCAGTCAGCAGTCCGCAACCTCAACAGAGCAGGCGGGTGCGCTGAATGAGTTCTCGGTCACCCTGCGTGAGATTGCACAGAGTGCAGAGCAGTTGGCGAGCAATGCCGGTACCGTAGCGGGCAGTAGTAGCAGTATCGCCACCAAGGTGGGCGATGCCAATAGCCGTTCCAGCCAGATGATGGAGTCGATGAATGCGATTGGTGAATCCACCCGTCAAACCTCAGACCGCATCAAGGCGCTCAACGACCAGATGGATACCATCACCGATGCCGTATCCTCCATCTCTGGTGTCGCTGATCAAACCACCCTGTTGTCACTCAACGCAGCGATTGAGGCCAACAAGGCGGGTGAGATGGGCAAAGGCTTCTCGGTGGTGGCTACCGAGATCCGTCGTCTCTCTGACCGTTCGATTGACTCCGCAGGGGGTATCGGTGGGATGGTGCGCGATATTCAGCGAGCCACTGAATCCTCCGTGGTCTCTATGGATAAATCTTCAGAAGAGATTCGTGTCGGTATTGATCTGGTACAGGACTCCACCGCAACCATGCAGGATGTCAACCTGAGTATGTCAGAGATTACTAGCCGTACTCAGGAGATTGCCGCAGGTGTGACTCAGCAAGCGGTCTCCTCAACAGAGGCGCAGCAGACCATTACCGAGCTGCTCTCCTCCTCCAATACGGCGGCACAGGCTGCACGTCAGACCTCCTCAGCAGCGTATGAGCTGAATGCGATGGCGACTCAGCTCTCTGATGCGGTTGCAGCGTTCCGTACCTAATATATACCCCTGTAGCCCAGCAGCATGAGGACACTCTGATGGAGATGTTACTGTTTAAAATTGGTGGAGACACCTACGGTGTAAAGCTGGTTGATGTTGATGAGGTGTTGCATATGCCAACCCTGCGCAGCATCCCCTCTGCACCGCTGTTTCTGGCCGGAGTATTGAACCTGCGTGGTGCCTTGATCCCAGTTATTGATATGCTGGAGCGGCTGGGGCAGCATCGCATGCAGGCTCCGCCTCCACTGGGGCTTCAAGAGTCTCCGCAGTCTCCCTATCCGGCGGGGACACGGCTGTTACTCACAGCCGATGGTGATTTCCGTTTTGCGGTGATCATGGACGGCTGGCAGGGTATTCGTGAGCTTGATGAGCAGAGCTATCGCGAAGGTATTCTTACCGAGCTCGGCAAGTCCCCCTTTATCAACGGTATCAATATCGGCGACGAAGGGATGATTCAGCGGGTGCTGTTGCGAAAACTGTTGCATGATGAAGAGCGTTCACTGCTGCTAAACCAGCAAGGAGAAAAGTAACCATGGCAGAGATTGATTTTCTTGCAATTTTCCGCTCTCAAGTAGAGGGGCAGCTGCGCAGTGCCAGTGATCTGGCGTTGGAGTTGGAGCGTGCATCGGGGGCGGGTGAGAACCTGACCGAGCTGCTGGAATCGTTGATGCGCGAATTTCACACCATCAAAGGGGCCGCGCGTGCGATTCAGTTTGATGAGATTAAAGAGGTAGCGCACCAGATTGAGGATATCTACCACGCCTTGATGGATGGTGAGGGTGAGATCCGTATGCCAGACCTCACCAACCTCACACTCTATGCGCTGGACCTGGTTGAGGGACATCTAGAAGCACGGGTTGATGGCAGTCAGTTTGAGGGTAATGATAACTTGCGCCAATCGGTACAGGCCTACCTCAAGGGAGAGGTGCTGGATATACCGGCAACCGGCACTGCTCCGGTTGCAGCAGAGAGCGCTGCAGTCGAGAGTGGTGAGATCGAAACCGAAACCCCTTCAGCAGAGAGTACTATCGTTGAAGCCGCTGAAGCTGAAGTAGATAACGCTCAGCAGCCCGACAGTGCGGTAGCGGACAGTAATCAAACGCCCCCTCCAGTGGAAGCGTCGCAGACGTTTGCAAAAGGAACGGCCCCCAAGCAGCCACAAAGCAGCCAGTCTGCGGGGGACTATGAGCAGTTGACCGACTCACTGCTGACCATCTCTGGAGAGTTTACCGTAGCTGTTGATGCGCTACAGGATCAGCGTCAAGTGATGCGTGGTGCGGGTCAACGCATGAGTCGGATACAGCGAGATATGAGCCTCTTTTTTGGGCTGATGATGGAGAAGGTACAAGCGGCAGGGATTGAACCTCCGCTTGAGCGCATGGCTGACTTTCAGCGTAAAATGCGTACCATCGGTAACGACTATAGTGGCTCGATTGATAGCCTTGATCTGGCAGAGTCCAGACTGCAGTTTTTGGGAGAGAACCTGCGTGATGAGGTGACACGAGCCCGTCTGGTGCCGCTGTCCAACCTCTTCTCTAACTATCCCCGTGTGGTGCGCGATCTGGCACAAGAGCTGGGTAAAGTGTGTAGCATCGAAATCACGGGAGAGCAGACCCGAATTGACCGTGCGGTGCTGGAGTCTGTACGTGCACCGATGATTCATCTACTGCGTAACGGCCTAGACCACGGTTTAGAGACCCCCGAGCAGCGTCGTGCGGCGGGTAAGCCGGAACAGGGTAAACTCACGCTGAAAGCGATACAGCTCGGGGGGCAGATCCGCATTACCTTGGAAGATGATGGTCGCGGTATCGATATGCAGAAGATTGGGCAGAAGGTCGTCCAGCGCGGTGATACCACAGAGGAGCTGTGGCAAGCGATGACGGAACAGGAGCGGGAACAGTTCCTCTTTCTGCCCGGATTTAGCACCGCTAAAAAGGTGAGTGCCACCTCTGGACGCGGTTTTGGTCTCGATATTGTAAAAGTTGAAGTCGAGAAGGTCGGGGGCATGGTGACACTGGAGCAGCCAGAGAGCGGCTTTGGTAGTCGTTTTGTGGTGGAGCTGCCGCTGACACTCTCTCTGACCCGCTGTTTGATGATCTCGGGCGGTCAGTCGACCTACTTTGGTAGCCAGCGCTACGCCTTCCCTCTGAATGAGGTGGGAGAGGTGCGGCGCGTTACCCAAGAGGATCTGCGTCAGGTAGAGGGGCGTGAGTCGGTACGCATCAATAATGAGATTCTGCCGTTACACGACTTCTCCTACATGATGGGGCTGCAGCCAGTACACCAAAATATTGAACAGAAGCACCTGTTGGTGGTGGGACGTGGTGCAGAGCGTCGTGCGCTACTGGTAGACGAAGTATTAGATGAGCAGGATGTTGTGGCGCGTACCTTTGATAGTCGCTTGGGTAAATTGCGAGATATGCAGGGGGTAACGCTACTGCGTGATGGCGGTGTGGCGCTGATCGTAGATCTGGGTGATCTGCTGCAATCGATGCAGGATAGCCAAGGTGGCGGTCTCTCTATGGGTAACCACTTGGGGCATGGGCATGAGGTAGAGTCTTCGATTGAGGAGATGGACAGTGATACCGATACCGGCCACATTTTGGTAGTCGAGGACTCCGCAACGGTGCGTGAGGTTGAGCGTCACATGCTGGAGCAGGCGGGTTATAGTGTTACCACTGCAGTAAATGGGGTCGATGGCTTCAATAAATTGCGGGCCGACAATTTTGACCTGATTATCTCGGATATTGATATGCCAAGAATGAATGGCATTGAGATGATTACCAAAATCCGCGCTACCGATAAATATGGGCTGATCCCCATTATTGTGGTCTCTTATAAAGATCGAGAGCAAGACCGGATGCAGGCATTGGATGCTGGGGCCAACCACTATGTAACCAAGGCTGCATTTGATTCGGGTGAGATGATGGACCGAATTCGGGAATTGATCGGAGTGACTCTGTGAAGGTGAACTCAAAAAAAGAGAATCAGGCGGCTCTGGAGAAGTATAAGGAGCACTACAAAACGGGGAATTACCAGAAAGCATTGATCATTATCCAGCCACTGGCTGAGAAGGGAGATGCCCGCGCCCAGTATAATCTGGGGGTCCATTATGAGTTGGGGCAAGGGGTCGAGCAGAATGATGATCTTGCCGCTGCCTGGTACCGTAAAGCGGCTGAGCAAGGTGACTCTGGTGCTCAGCACAACCTCGCCTGCCTCTATCTGGCTGGGCGCGGTGTTTGTGTCGAAGCCTTTAACCTCTACCAGCAATCCGCTGAGCAGGGGCACTCCAGTGCACAGTACAGTCTGGGCTACCTCTATCAACAGGGACAAGGGGTTGAGAAAGACAGCACCCATGCGATCGAGTGGTATAAAAAGGCGGCGACACAAGGCAATGGCAAAGCGCAGTATATGTTGGGTCAGCTCTATGCTGAGGGAAAGGGGGTAGAGAAAGATTGCGAAGCGGCAGCAGAGTGGTTTCGAAAGGCCGCTGAGCAGGTGCTCGCTTGATCATAAGCGGGTAGGGTTGGATGAATATTCTAATTGTTAATGACTCTCCGGTACTGACCGCCGTTATAAAGGCGATTGTAGAGACCAGTGATGATCTCCGAGTGGTGGCAGTTGCCACCAATGGTGTTGAGGCTGTTAACCTTGCAAGCAGACTGCTCCCGGATTTGGTGTTGATGGATATCCATATGCCGAAGATGAGCGGTGTTGAGGCCACTCGGCGCATTGTTCAGGGACGGCCCAATACCCGAGTACTGATTACCAGCGCCACCATTCGCCGTAATATGAAGCACATCTTTGATGCGCTGCAATTTGGAGCGCTCGACTATGTGCGCTCTCCCAGTCTTTCCTATGCACCGGGTACGGTACTCAGCAACAGGCAGCTTGCGATAGCTGGGGATGATATGCTGCGCAAAATTGAGACGGTACTGCGGATCGGTGATGAGAAGGTTGTCTCCAATAGTAAACAGTACAGCGCTCAGCAGAGTGCAAAGCCTATGGCGGCATCTACAAGAGCCCCATCGATGATCTCAAAAAAGGGGGGCGTGTTGGCCATTGGCTGCTCAACTGGGGGGCCGACTACGGTAGCGATACTGCTCTCCCATCTACATCGCCCCTTTCCTGTTCCGATCATTATTTGCCAACATATCGACGCAGAATTTACACAAGGTTTTGCCTCTTGGTTGACAGAGCAGACTGGACTACAGGTTTCGATTGCCCGTAATCGCACAGAGCCACAAGCGGGGCAGGTTTATGTGGCTCCGGGTGGCGATATGAATCTGGAGCTCTCTGTAGCTGGACGGTTGATGTTGACAGAACCTAAGCCAGAACAGATCTATCTGCCGAATATCAATCAGCTCTTTTTCAGTATTGCGGAGCATAAAGCCGCTCAATCCTGCGGGGTTGTGCTGACCGGGATGGGTAAGGATGGTGCAGCGGGGCTGGCTGCAATCAAGGCCAATGGTGGGGAGGGCGTTGTGCAAGATTTGCAGAGTGCGGTAGTGGACTCCATGCCGCGTGCAGCACAACAGGCACTGGGGCGAGAGTTGGGTTACCCTCCCGCACAAATAGCGATCAAGGTTAACGAACATCTCTGTGGGGTGGAGCGTTGATCCCTGCGGAACTCTCCATTCGAGAGCCACTGTTTCGCTGGATACAGCAGCAGACTGGGCTCTATATTACGGATGTTAATCAGGGGCCGGTGCTACTGGCATTGAAGGTGCTGGCAACGGAGAACCGAGAGAATCAAGATAACTATGCGGCCTTACTGATCAATGGGCTGATTGACCCACAACCCTTTTTTGATGCGGTCACCACCCATGAATCCTTCTTCTTACGCCACCGTCGACATATGGAGGTAGCGATAGAGAGGGTCATCAAGCCTCTGTTGAACCAAGGGAAACGCCCTCGGATACTCTCCGCCCCCTGTGCTCAGGGTGAAGAGCCCTACTCCTTTGCGATGTTATTACAAGACAATGGGGTTAACCCAGACCGCGTGGAGATTGTGGGTGTGGATATTGCTGCCAGCTCAATAGAGCTGGCCAAAAAAGGGTGTTATCGCCGCTACTCGCTGCGTCAGGTGCCGGAGTCATTCATCTCTCACCACTTCCGCGTTATTGCAGGAGAGATGTTTCAAGTCTCCCCGTTTATTATGCAAAAAGTAAAGTTTCAGCGTATGAACCTGTTAACCGAGTCGCTGGCGCGTATGGTCCCAGGGTTTGACCTGATCTTCTGTCACAATATGTTGATCTATTTTGACCGAGATACTACCGTTCGCATGTTAGGGGTGTTTGAACAGCTGCTGGCTAAAGAGGGGTGGCTCTTTGTTGACTCTACCGAGGTCCCTCATGTGGGTGGGGTGTTTGAGGGGGAGACGCTGAATGGGGTGCGAGCGTTCCACAAACATGGCATGAAGAAGGCAGAACTCAATAAACACCTGCAAACTACATTCACCCCCAACTATGACCCGCGCCCCCAGGCCCAGGCCCAAACTCAGCCGCAGGGGCTGCCAACGGTTTCAGTGCCGGCAGTAGTGGAACCATTTGCTCCCCATGTGGTAGCCGCGAAAAGTAGCCCACAACCGGTAGAGGATATAAGTGAGAAGCGACGTTTAGCTGAGCAGGCCTACAAAAATAAACAGTTTGAAGAGTCATTACGACTTTATGATCAACTGATCGACCAGCACCCCTTGTGGGCCAGCTGGGCCCGATTGGGGAAAGCGCGGGTGCTGCTGGACTCTGGAGAGGAGCTGGAGGCGTTGGAGACAGCAGAGACTGCGCTCTCTGCGAAGAAGATGACTGCAGGTATCTATCTGACACAGGCTGATGAGGCAGATGCGCATGCTATTATTGTGTTAGTGCTGCATAATAAGGGGCTGAAAAGCAAGCTGGCGGAGCACCTAAAGCGGGTGCGCCATCTCAACCCTAAGCATGAGGTTTTACGGATCGTACAATGAAACTACTTTTTGTAGATGACTCTCCCACCGTTTGTGCGATCTACTCGGCACTGCTGAAAGATGCCGGCTATGAGGTACTGATTGCCAACAATAAGAGCGAAGCGCTGGAGTTGGCTCAGCAGCATCTTCCAAAGATGGCGATTATTGATTTTTTTATGCCCAATGGCAATGGCGATGAACTCACTCAAGAGCTGTTGTCCAACCCGTTAACTAGCAGTACTGTGGTTGCCATCCACTCTCAGTTCCCAGATGTGGTGGAGAAAGCACTGGCGGCGGGTGCGGTAGAGATGATCGGCAAAGATGACCCGCATGAACTCTTCCTGATGCGGGTTGCGGCGTTGCGGCGTCTGGTTGACGGGCTCGCCTTTCAGTGTGAGATGATTGGTTCGGTACGTCATGAGATGCGTGAGCAGCAGGATCGTCCGGTACAGATTTTGATGGTCGATGACTCACCGACAGTACGTGCGGTGTATGGCAGCCTGCTCAAAGGGCAAGGTTATGAGGTGCTGGAGGCGGATACCTTGGCTTCTGGGGAAGAGATGGCGAAGAAGCACCTGCCGCAGTTGATGGTGATCGACTATATGTTGCCCGATGGTCATGGTGATGAGCTGATTCGCAGACTGTTGGGCAATCAGGAGACCTCAGATATCTTGATGGTGATGTTTTCACAGCGTCAAGATGTAGAGGAGAAGGCGCTGGGAGCTGGTGCCATTGATCTATTCTACAAAGATGACCCCACTGAGGTGTTCCTGCGCCGTATCGCCTCGCTCAAGCGCTATATCAATGCTCAGCAGATGCAGCGCCGCATTGAGCAGGAGGTGTTGTCGCAAGAGAATGAGATGCAGATGCGTGTCCATGACCTGGAGCGCATTAAGCGGGAGAAGCAGTTTGTGGATCGTCTGATCTCCTCGATCCCTATTGGACTGTTGGTGATTGGTAGTGGTCGGGTGGTGACTGCCAACCGCTGGTTTGAACACCTCTTTGGAGTGATGCCGACTGAAAACTACTCGTTTCTATCGTTGCAAGAGCAGCTCAAGCTCCCTCTGCAACAGGTAGAGAGGGCAGAATATGCGGTAGGAAGAGAGGTTCATACCGAAGCAGGTCAACTGTTACGTATTCACTGTTTTGGTATCGATCTGGACGAGGGTGAGAATGAGGATGATGTGGTGTTGTGGATGTTTGAGGATATTACCCAACTACGTCAAGCGGAAGAGCAGCAACAATTTGCGGCTTTCCAGTCCGGCTTGGTGGAGATGTCCGCTACAATCTTGCACAATATTGGTAATGCCTTGACGGCTGTATCCGGATCACTCTGGCGTATGGAAGAGGGTATGGATCAGCTGAACAAGGTGGAGAGTGCCCTCAAGGTTGCGAGCACAGAGCTTAATGGGTGGTTGCTGGAGCAGCAGGAGACTGCGCAGGAGGTTGATGGTCGGGTAAGCCATGCGGGGAAGATTCTTGATGTGGCAATGAATAAAGTCTTCAGGGAAGCAGTATCGGAGATGGGGGAGGGAGCGCTCAAATCGATGAAGGTAAGTGTCAACCATATCTCTGAGATTATTCAGGTGCAACAGGGGGCCGCACGCCCGGAGAGTCAGGCTGTAGCCTGTGATATGGCGAAAGTGATTGATGATGTGCTGGTGATGCAGAAGGCGGTATTGCAACGTTCAGAGATTGAGGTGACGTGCTCGGTTGAACGTGGCATTGGTATCCCCCATCTGCCTCGGAATCAGCTGTTACAGGCGGTCAATAACCTGATTAAAAATAGTTTTGAGGCGATCTCGGAGCAGCGTCAACAGCAGCCTGAAATGCAAGCAAAGATTGAAGTCTCGATACAGGGTGCGAAGCTAAAAACAGAAGAGAGTGGCGGTGCGATTGCTCTCTCTGTGCGTTATAATGGGATGGGGATGAGCGAGAAGCAGTTGGAGAAAGTGCTGCAGTTTGGTTATACCACCAAAGAGACGGGAAGTGGCTTTGGTCTACACGCGACGGCTAACTTTATTGAGGGGTTGGGTGGTGCGGTAGAGATTGAGAGTGATGGGCAGGGGCAAGGGAGCCGAGTTACCCTGGTGATTCCGCTACACCCCTCGAAGAAGGGAAAAACTCGAAGAGTAAAGTAGGTTGAGAAAATAATGACCACAGTAGAAAACAGTCCAGCAGCTATTCGTATCCTCGCCATTGATGACGACCAGAGTGTATTAGACTCCTATAACATTCTGTTTGGTGGCGGGGGTGGCAAGAGAAAGCGGAATGACCTGGATGAGCTAACCGGGCTGATCTCTTCTTCAACCGAGAGTACAACAAAGGGTGGGGGGGTAATTGATTTTGAGTTGGATCGAGTAACCAGTGGTGAAAAGGGGCTGGAACGGGTCAAAGAGGGGGGGTATGGAGTGATCCTACTCGATATGAGAATGCCGGGTGGTTGGGATGGTATGGAGACCGCACGGCGCATTCGAGAGGTCGATACTCTGGTGCGGATCATCCTCATTACCGCCTTTATGGACCACACTCTAGAGGAGTTGCGTGAGGCGATTGGCGTTAACTTTGCCTATATTCAGAAGCCCTTTGATCGCAATGAACTGGTGCAGCTGGTGCTGCTGTTGGGGAATGACTGGAAACGCGAACAGCAGTTGATTGAGGCGGAGAAGGTGATGGCTGACGCAGCCCGAGAGGCAGAGCGCGCCAATAAAGCAAAAGATGATTTTCTGGCTTCGATGAGCCATGAGTTGAGAACGCCATTGACCTCACTGTTGGGTAACTGTGAGTTGATGTCGGAGGGTGAATTAGATGGCGCCCAGCAGGGGCTGCTTACCTCAATGGAGGTTTCTGGGAAGAGTCTGCTCTATTTGATTAACGATATCCTGGATAGCTCTAAGATTGAAGCCGGTCTGTTTGATATTGATGAAGTGGAGTATAACCCGATACAGCTGATAGAGGAGTTAAGGCTGATCTTCTCTAGTCGTGCAGCTGAGTCGGGTATTCGGTTTAATATCTACTCTGAAGTGACATTTAGCCACCTGTTACTCGGTGATGGACGTCGCCTCAGTCAAGTGTTGATTAACCTGCTCTCTAATGCGGTCAAATTTACTGAAGAGGGGGAGGTCTCACTCTCTGTACAGTTTGATGATAGCCGTAAACAGGTCCGCTTTACCGTGGCGGATAGTGGCATCGGGATGAATGATGAGGCGCTATCGAAGATCTTTAAGCCATTTGAGCAGGCCAACCGTTCCATCTCAGGGCGCTTCGGTGGCACTGGGTTGGGGCTACATATCTCGTGGAATTTGACCAAACTGATGGGGGGGACTATTGATGTCTCCAGTGAGGAGGGGAAAGGTTCCAGTTTTATAGTTGAGTTACCGTTACGTGAAGGTGGCGTTTTACAGCAGACAGAGTTGGAACAGCGTAAACAACAGGCACCACTAAACCTCTCAGGTCGAGTGTTGATTGCTGAGGATACCCCCGAGCTTCAGGTCTTGGAGCGTCGTATGGTTGAGGCCTATGGGGTAAGCGTGGAGGTTGTCAATAATGGTCAAAAAGCGGTCGAACAGGTCCTAAAACATGAATATGATCTGGTGTTGATGGATATGCAGATGCCGGTAATGGGTGGTATTGAGGCCACTCAGCAGCTGAGAAAGCTCAATGTCAGCGTACCTATTGTGGCCTTGACTGCAAACGTGATGCAGAAACAGCGCGAACAGTTCTTTGCAGCAGGCTGCGATGGCTTTCTCTCCAAACCGATTGACCGAAGTAGCCTGCGCACCATCCTCCAGCAGTACCTGTCAGAGAGTGTAGAGCCTGCTGCTTTAGCCTCTCAGAGCGCAGAGCCGGCTGCGGTGGTATCCCCTCCACCTGCCGAACCCGTTGCCAGAGTCGATCCTATGATTGACGATGAGTTGATGGCGCTATTCAGGGACCGTAGCGCAATCTTGCGTAAAGAGCTGATGGCCGCATTTGAATCGGCAGACTGGAAGCAGGTGAGTCACGCGGCTCATACGATTAAGGGGAGTGGAGCCAGTTTTGGTTTTCCCCAGTTAACGGATTTGGGACGACAGATTCAGGATGGGATCACTGCAGGAAAGTTTGAGGAGGTGGCTCCAATAGTAGAACAGCTTAATAGCGAGATGCTTAATATTTAAACCTGCCCCCCCCCCAAGCAGGGGGAGGGCTACGGAGGGGCATGAGGCTTGAGATAACCTCAGCCGTTAATCGGCATCTCAATAATAATAGCTGAACCCAGCCCTTCCCCCTCACTCTCTGCACGGATGCTTCCATTGAGTGACTGTACGAAGGTGGCTACAGAGTGCAAGCCAAAGCCGGAGCCGCTCTTTTTGCTGCTCTCTCCACGCTGAAAAATAGTGGTGAGGCGTGACGCTTCAATGCCACAACCATTGTCCTCTACGGTTAACCGCAGATGATCCTCTTGTCGCGCCTGTTCTACTCGGATCTCAATCACCCCCTCCACAGATTCAGCCAAAGTGCGCACTTCGCGTGCTTCATGAATGGCCTCACGGCTGTTTTTGATCAAGTTCCCCAATAGTTGCATAAACTGATTGTAGGGGAGTGAGAGCTGTTTGATTTTAGAGTTAATTGTTGTATGGGTGGTGATGTTATATTTGCGGTTGGTCTCTTTCTCAATCAGCAATGCATCTTCAATCACCTCACTCACCAAGAAGTTACGCAGGTAGATTGCGCCGACTTGTGTTAGGGATTGCTGTACACGAATCACCTCACCAATATACTCAATACTTCGGGTGAGGTTTTGTCCGCACTCGGTGAGCTCTTCACCGTAGATGTGTGTCAAATCCACCGTGGCTTGCTTTAGCCCCGTCTGTAAGATCTCAAGGTCCTCTACATTAAGGCCACTCTCTAGCCCCTGTTTAAGGCCCTGGATCTTATTGATGCTCTTCTGCAGTGCAAGTACCTGCCACCCCATACCGGCAATTGCATTACCGATATTGTGCAGTACATTCGAGCTCATCTCGGTGAGGCCACTCTGGTAGGCGAGTTGGTTATCCTGCTCAATGCGCTCTTGTTTGCGTGTGATCTCTGTCTGGGCCTGCACTTCAATGGTGCGTCTGAGGTCGATTTGTAAACGGATATAACGTTCAATGGAGTGGATACGCTGTAGAAAGACCTCTGTCGGATCATCTTTATAGAGTACGTCAACCGCACCCGCCTCCAGCATCACCTTTTCCACCTCCTCCTTGTGGGTGAGTACCAGTATCAAGGTGTTACGGGTTACGGGTTGGCTCAGTAATGCGCGTGCCAACATATCACCATTGCCGCCGGGCATATAGTAGTCGAGAATGCTGATGTCGGGGACAAAAGTATAAGAGAGTTCTAGCGCCTCTGTGAGGCTGCCAGCGACTGCCACCTCATAGTGTGGCTGCTGTCTCAGTAGCTCACCATAGACGGCACGTACGGTAGCGGAGTCATCTACAAACATAATCCGGGTCGGATGGCCCGCCGAACGAATAGCATAGGCTTTAACAGTATCCGCTCTCGATTGTTCTATCAAATTAGAGGCGCTGTTGCGGGCACGTTCCCAGTGGCAGCAGAAGATATAGGTGAGTTCCAATAGTTCGTTCTGATCGACGGGCTTGGCAAGAATCTCAAAGTTGGAGCCAATCCGTTGGCGGATCTCGGAGTGTTTATGGTCGTCAAAGGCGGTAATCCAGATGATCATCACCGTTGGGTCAATCTCGCGTATCTTTTCTGCGGTGGTAATTCCATCCCAGCCGGGCATTTTCATATCCAGATAGATGACGGCATAGGGGCTGTTTTCCTGTAGCCCCTGTTTAACCAGCTCCAGCCCCTCTTTACCGTTGAGAGCACTATTGAACTCAAAACTGAAATATTCTTGGGTGCCAAGTACTTCAGTTTTGACTATCTCTCCACTCTTAGGAAGGATCTTTTGGTAAACCTTCGCCATCAACTGGTCATCATCAATAGCTAGAATTCGACAGTGTGTATTGCTGTTTATTGTTTTCATTAGATGATCGTCGGTAGCGTCATATGAACTTGGGTCCCCTGGTTGTTACCTTCGCTCTTGACTTTTATACTGCCTTTGCAGCTGCCGATAAAGTTGCCGGCAGCGTGCAGGCCAAAGCCGCTGTGTCCCTGTTTGGTGGAGTAACCAAACTCAAAGATCTGTGAGTGAATACTGGGATCGATACCACTGCCATTGTCTTCAATGCTGATGTTCAGCTGGTTATTGATAATCGAAACACGCAGTATGATTTTTCCTTCAGAGGGGGGAAGTGCCTTCTCCTTGATTCGACTTTGAATCGATTCAATACTGTTTTGAGTGAGATTAATCAGTGTGTTGAGAAGCTTGTTACGGGGTAGTGAGAGTTCGTAGAGGCTGCTCTCGATGAGTGGCTCAATATTGATTACCGCCCTTTTACTCTCTTTGGAGATGAGCAGCAGCAAGTCATCAATCAGCTGTAACATGGAGAAGTTATCAGAGAGGTTGCTAGAGAGTGTGTTACCTCGCTGTATGTTCAGTACTTTGATGATGTGCTCAATGCCCACCTGAACAGAGTCGAGGCTGCTGTGAGAGGGCCACAGTGCACGATCGAGTACATCCGGCAGGGTACGCCCCACCTCAATCATCTGCTGGTTGAGTTTTTTGAGGCTGTTGAGGTCCTCTTTTTGTTGTGCCAGATCCAGCTCTTGAGAGAGATCACGGCAGGTATCTCCGACCTTATTGATCTGCTGACAGGTCTCGATCACCCGATTGCAGGAGGACTCAACCCCAAGAATCATGTTGCCGATGTTGTCGAGGACAATAGAGGACATCTCGGAGAGACCATCCTGAAAGGCACCATATTTTTCTCGTCGCTCAGCCCGTTCCAGTGCGCGATCTCGGTTCCAGCTTCGGCATAGGGTGCGGGCCAATTGAAAGATAACGTCGTGTACGAAAGGTTTTTGCAGAAAGATGACATCATGTTCCAGAGCCTGCTGAATCTCATCGATGGTACGGTCTGAGTAGGCGGTAACAATAATGATGTAGATCCAGGGGGAGAGTTTACGCAGATTACGTGCGGTCTCCAGTCCATCGATACCGGGAGGCATACGCATGTCAATGAAGGCGATAGGGAAAGGGGACCCCTTGTCATGTGCAGCACAAGCCAGCTCGATTCCCTCTTGTCCACTGGATGCCACAGTGACATCAAAATACTCCTCGCTCTGGTTCTCCTCAGCCTCCGTTTGGGGGGCTTCTACCATATTAAAATAGTTGTTACTGGGGATGGGAGCGCTTTTGGTGAGGATCTCTTGGTAAAGTTTAAGAATAGCGGGATCATCATCAATCACTAGAACTCGTCGATTTTCTTCAGCTGCTTTCATAGTACGTGGGTCTTCTTTTTTGATGTCGTGCTGTTTACATGGATGGGGAGTTCAAGAGAGATGCAGGCTCCCTGACCTCGACCTTCGCTGTGCGCTTGTATGGTGCCGTCGAGTGACTGAATAAAGGTGGCCGCTGCATGCAGTCCAAATCCGGATCCGCCGCCTTTTTGGCTCACCCCGCGCTGGAATATGCTGTTTAAATGCTCCGCTTCAATACCGCAGCCATTATCTTTGATGGTGAGTGTGAAACGCCCCCCGTCAGAGGGTTGAATCTCAATAAAGACCTCTCCTGGATACTCGGGCCTATCTACCATGAGACGCTGCTGCTCTATCGCTTCGCGACTATTTTTGATCAGGTTGCCCAGTAGTTGCATGAACTGGTTGTAGGGGAGAGAGGCATCTTCCAGCCCTGTGGGGATTTTATGCTGGATGGTTATATCGTGTTTGCGATTGGTTTCGCGTTCAATGAGCAGCACATCCTCAATCGCCCCTTGTAGATTAAAGCTCTTGATATAGATGTTCTGTGCCTGTGCCTGAGACTGTTGTACACGGATCACTTCACTGACATACTCGATGCTCTTTGCAATGTCTGCCGCCTGTACCGTGAGTTCTTGCTGGTGCAGATTGTTCAACTCACTCAGAGCGCGCTTCAATCCATGCTGAAGTTTCTCAATATTGCTAACCTCAGAGCCATGCTGTAGCCCCTGCTCGATAGATTGTAGATGTTTGATGCTATTCTGTAGTGCAATCACTTGCCAACTCATACCGCCGATGGTGTTGCCGATGTTATGCAGTACATTGGCACTCATCTCACTCAGGCCACTCTGGTAGGCAAGTTGGTTAGCTTGTGAGGCACGCTCTTGCTCCATGCTGATGCGCTCACGAAGGTCATGAATAATCAATACCGCCCCAGGTGCTTCGCTACTTGAGGAGAGCAGGTCAACGGAGGCTATTGAGGTGGATACTGGAATGGTAGAGCCATCTTTGCAATGCAGGTGAGAGTCAAACTCCTGTAGCTCCTCCTCCGTCTCTAGTAAGGAGCTTATAGGCATCCCCACTAGCTGTTCACTACTGTAGCCCATCAGATCGACTGATGCGGGGTTGGCTTGCAGAATATTTTGCTCACTGTCGAGAATCACCAAGCTGGCTGGAATGGTTGAGAGAACCGACTCCAGCCACTGCCAACGCAGCTTTGCCTCATTGACTTGGGTTTGACTCAACTCCCGCTCATGGCTAATACGGCTCTGCGCTTCAATCGAATCCCGCAGTTTGATTTGGGTGCGAATATAGCGATCCATTGCTCCCACTCGCTGTAGAAAGATTCGGGTGGGATCATCCTTGTAGAGGATATCAACTGCACCGACGTTGAGCATGATCTCCTCAACCTCCTCCTTATGGGTTAGAACTAGAATCAGGGTGTTTTTGGTGGACTCATTGGTAAGCAGCCATTTTGCCAACTCATCGCCATTACCTCCGGGCATGTAGTAGTCCAGAATGCTGATGTCAGGGGTAAAGTTGTCTGCCAGTTCGATGGCCTCTTGCATGCTGCCTGCAACGGCAACCTCATAACACTTTTCGCTCAGTAACAGGTTACTGTAAACGGCTCGTACAGTGGCAGAGTCATCGACAAACATAATGCGAGTCATGAGCTTTTTATTAGGGGAGTGCGCCTGCTGTCTGTTCAGGCTCTGGGGGGGGGGTGATGTGCGTGTAGTGTTCGCTGCCAATAGGTGGTGAAGATGTAGGTGAGGCTGAGTAGCTCTTCAGTGTCGATGGGTTTAGCGAAAAACTCAAAATTAAAGCCCAGCTCGTGACGCGCCTCGACCAAGTTGTGGTCCTCATAGGCGGTAACCAGAACAATCATGATCAGCGGGTCAAGCTTACGAATAGCTCTGGCAACCTCCATGCCAGATAGATCGGGTAAGCGCATATCGAGATAGGTCATGGTGTAGGGTGAGCCAGCCTCTATGGCCGTTTTTATCATCTCGATCCCCTGCTTAGCTGACTGAGCATGCTCCAGCTGATATTGAATAGCGGGTAAGCTTTCGCTAGGTTTGATGGGGGTGACTGGGGTAGTGGGTGAAGCTCTCTGAAAGATCCCCCCCTTTGAAGGATCATCATCGACTCTTTTACCAGATTCGATGGGGCTGACTGGGGTGGTGGGTGAGGCTCTCTGAAAGATCTTGCCCTTTGAAGGGTCATCATCGACTCTTTCGCCAGGTTCGATGGGGGTGACTGGGGTGGTAGGCACAGTTTTCTGATAGATCTTGTGCATCAAAGGATCATCATCGATTGCCAGAATACGAAAATGTGTAAGTGTTGGGGGGGCTAGAGGTGTGCTCATAAAATTATAGTGCGTTACCGCTCTGTTACCTTTAGTCATTTGGATAGTCTATAATATCTCTTTTACAGTTGTAAAACGAAATATTGACGATAATAAGGTTGAAGCTTTTGTTACGGTATGCACCTTATTTAAGACAGCAAGATTGGGGTTTTGGACTTTATGCGCACTATAACAGATAAGGTAGGTGGTTATGAGAGTGATCAAGTCTCTATATGGGATAGTCTCAAGGCGCTGAGGCGCTCATGCAAGCTAACTCAGCAAGCCTTGGCTGATGCATCGGGCTGTACACGCCAGGAGGTCTCGATGATGGAGAATAACCGTTTCCATGGTGGGTTTCACAAGGTGGAGCGGGTATTTGATGTTCTTGGGGCGCCTCTCTCTCCACAGAAGAGGGAGAGGCGAATCTTGCCTCCCCCAGAAACGATCCGAATTTTGGCTATTGATGATGATCCAGAGATTCTGTATGGTTACAAACATACCTTTGAGTCTCATCAACAGAGTGCTATCCAGCCTCTGCTGGAAGTGTTTCAAGCCTCTCAGGAACAGCTCACACAGCAGGCTTTTGAGGTTGATACCGTGACGGGGGGTGAGTCTGGGTTGGAGAAGGTGAAACAAGAGTTGCTGGCTAACCGGCCATACTCACTGCTGTTGTTGGATATGAGAATGCCGGGGGGCTGGGATGGACTAAAGACCGCTCGCAAGATTCGTGAAATTGACCCTGATGTGCGGATTGTCATCCTCTCGGCCTATCGTGACTACACCTTGAGCAAGATCAGAGAGGAGATTGGTGGTCATTTTGTACTTCACCACAAACCTTACGTGCAAGATGAGCTGGTGCAGCTCAGCACCTTTATGGGGCTAGAGTGGCAACAGTCGAGAAGCTGCTGTGGCTAACGAACATTACACCCCTCTCAATATTCTTTTTGTGGATGACTCTGCAGCAGTACGTGCGGTTTATGAGCAGCTATTAAAAAAGGCGGGTTACTGTGTTGCACTGGCTGCAGGCCCGGAACAGGCGTTGGAGCTTACCCGCTCCTTTATTCCCGATATCAGTATTATTGACTACTATATGCCCAACGGTGGTGGTGTTGAGCTGACAAGGCGACTGCTACAGCAGACCAACACACAAAATACCCTGCTGGTGATCCATACGGATCAGCGAGTCAGTGCGGCAGATGCTCTCTCGTTAGGGGCCATGGATGTGATGTACAAAAGAGACTCCGTTGACCTGTTCCTGCTGCGGATCGCATCAATGGAGCGCTACATCCGTACCCAGCAGGCGAACCGAGAGCAAGCGACACTGCAGGCGCAGAATGAGTACGCTGCATTCCAGCAAGGAGTGGCTGAGATGTCTGCCAATATCTTGCACAATGTGGGAAACACGATACAGGGGATGCGCTCCTCACTTGAGGAGGTGCTACTTCACTTTGAAGATCTGAAGAAGATACAGAGTCTCTATGCTGAACTGATTGACTCTCTTGCTATGGAGCGTGCATCGGGGGGGGAGCAACGCCTAGAGCAGCTGGAGCAGACCCTGACCGATGCGGGTTATCGTCTGCCGGAGGCGCTGGATAATTTATTGGTGCCTACAGGACACTGCTTCCAGAAATTGGGGAAAGGGATAGACCATGTGACAGAGGTCATTCGTGTTCAGCAACGAGGGGTCCACTCGGATGTGCAGAGAGATACCTTCTCACTACGTCAGCTGGTAGATGACCTCTTTATCCTCTCAGAGAGTGAGTTAAGTCAGCGTGAAATCAACTTTAAACAGTGGAATATTCCAGCCTTTCCTGAGGTGAAACTACCTAGAAACCAACTATTACAGGCGTTGATCAATCTGGTGAAAAATGCAGCGGAGTCCATTGACGCTCGTATAGAGGCGGGAGAGTTAGAGCCTGGAAAGGGAGAAATTTTATTGAAGATGGACTCTTCTGCCAAAATGTTATCTATTGAGGTCTCTGACAATGGCGCTGGCTTTACCAAAGCAGAGCATCCACATCTGCTGGAGTTTGGGTTTACCACCAAGGTATCAGGGAATGGATTTGGTTTACATGCCGTGGGGAATTTTGTAGGGCTCTGTAATGGGAAAATGGAAATACAGAGTCCAGGCCCTTGGTTGGGGGCAATTGTCGTATTGTCGCTCCCTATTTGAGGGGGAAAGAATAGTACAATATAAGTTATAGCGTAACTCAATAAGTCATGCGGACCAAAGTCCCTTCCCCATTGAGGGGGAAGGTTAGGGTGGGGGTGGAGGCCATATCAAGCACTTAACCCCCACCCCAGCCCTCCCCCTGATAGGAGGAGGGAGCTGTTGCATGGACTTGTTGAGTTACGAAAAACAGGAATAAAATGGGAAATTCACTGGAATGAGCATGGAAGAGAACCGACGTATTCTTGCGGTCGATGATGACGAGTCTGCACTAAAGCAGTACCGAAAGATTTTTACCATGATAAAACGACCACCGATGCCCGCACGGGATGGGCTGGTCGATGTACTGCAAGATGCTCTGGAGGGGAAGGTGGCCCCTGATGCGGTTGAGCGCCCTCCCTATCAACTGGACTGCTTTTTACAGGGTGAGGAAGCCATTGTTGCGGTAAAAAAATCCCTGCTGGAGCAGCGCCCCTATGCCGTGGCACTGGTTGATATGCGTATGTCACCGGGAATTGATGGGCTGGAGACGGGGCAGCAGATTCGAGAGTTAGACCCAGATATTGAGATTATTTTTGTTACCGCCTACAGTGACTATACCACTGATAGCATCTTCCACCAGATCAGTGGTGCGGTACTCTGGTTTCGCAAACCCTTTCACTCTGAAGAGATATACCAGGTGGTACGCAACAGTTGTATACACTGGAACCATGCGCATGAGTTAGACCTACTGCGACAAGACTTGGCAGATCGAGTAGACCTACAAACGGAACGCCTTCAGACCAAGATGCAGTCGGTAGAGATCTTGCAGAAAAATGCGCTTAAACGTGAATTAAAGATGGGAGATATGAAGCGGGAGCTTCGTAGCCTGAAGGCGTACCAAGACCTGCGTCTACTACTCAAAGAGGAGCCTCTGCCAGAGCCAAAGCCGATTAACCTGGCTTTAGATCCGGTAAAATTGCTATTGGTTGATGACTCTGCGACGGTGCGAGCAATCAACAAAACCAGACTGGAGGGGGTAGGCTTTGAGGTGTTGGTTGCAGAGTCAGTGGATGAGGCGTTCAAGATTGCACTGCAACATCCACTGGAGGTGGCGCTGATTGACTACTACATGCCTGGTGGTAATGGAGATAAGTTGATTAGCCTGCTACGTAGTGACCCCCATACCCTGTATGTGTTGCCGCTGCTGTTTACCAATGCAGGGGATGAGATGATGGCGGTCGAGGCCGGAGCTATCTACTGGATGATCAAGGACCAGCCCGCATTCCTGATTAAAATGGAGTTGATTCGTGACTATATCCAGAAAAATAGAGACTTCCAAGCGGCGCAGCTCTCTTCAGAGATTCGCCCTGAGAATAGACGCGTATTACTGGTAGATGATGAACAACAGAATCTGGATACGCTCTGTGTGGTTTTGGGAGAGAAGGATAGTTCTTCAGAGGAAGTTGTTAGAGAGATACTCGGTTATGAGGATGACGACCCCTCTGATAAGCAATCGACTCTGGAGCGGCCATCCTTTGAGTTGACCCCGCTGACTAGTGGGGAGGATGCCATTGTTGCTGTGCGTGAAGCACAGTTTGCAGAGAACCCCTATGCGGTTGCATTGATTGATATGCGCATGCCGAGGGGAATGAGTGGTCTGGAGACTGCGCGGCAAATTCGACAGATCTCTCCACAGATTGATATTGTGATAATGACGGCTTACAGTGATTACACACTGGAGCAGATCCAGCTGGTGTTAGGGAAAAACTTCTCATTTTTGATTAAGCCTTATGTTCAGGATGTCGTATTGCAACGGGTGGTAGAGGGGTGTGCCAAATGGGCTGCGGTTCATGAGGTCAATGCTTCACATCATGCCTTGTTGAATTTGGCAGATGATATGGACCAGGAGAATACGCGTCGAAAACAGGCGGAGAAGGAGCTCGAGAAGGCGGGGCAACAACTGCAAAAAAGTGCGCGGCTGCTGGAACAGGAGAAGACCTATATGGAGGAGATCTTCTTCTCTATGCAAGAGCCACTGCTGGTTGTTGACCACACCACCACTATTCAAGGGTGCAATATGGCGCTGCTTAAATTGATTGGCACCTCCCGTGAAGCAGTAGTGGGCAAAAAGGTGGATACGATCTTTGTAGAGGCAGAGAGTTCAAAGGATAAAATTCAGCGCCATATTATGTCTCTGTTTCAGAGTCGACTGCAGCAGATTCATGATCATGATTATCAGGCATTCCACCTCTTTTTACAGAGTGCTGAGATGCCGCTTGTGGTGTTCAATGAGAGGAGGAGTGATGGATTGGAGGGCAAAATTTTCCTGATCAACGGCGAAATGGAGAAGCTACTGGGGTATGCATCAGGTAGTTTGCTTGGAGTTTCCATTTTGGAGTTACTGCCTGAGTTGGAGCAGCGACAGCTAGAGGAGGTGGTTGGTAGTGCTGAAAATAGATTAACCTGTATGGAAGGCAGGCAGTTTCACTGGAAATGTGCTGATGGGTCTAGGATCTCCAGCGGAATCTGTATGTTTCATATCAACTGTCGTGGAGCCCCCCATGTGATCTTTCAGTTGAAAATGGACCACCCTGAGGGGCAAGACCTGCTACTTTTGGCACCTTTTGGAAAGATCCTCTCTGAAGCTGAAACCTATATCTTCACCCAGCAGATGCTCAGCTTGATGCAGGAGGATATGCTGCGCATAGTGCAGAGAGGAAAACGGCTCGATAGCTACTGTCAACAATTACCTCTGCCTATGATCATGGTGAATAGTAAGGCAGAGATCTCTGTAGTCAATCCGCCAATGGAGAAGCTTACAGGCTGGAGTAGAGAGGCATTAATCGGAGAGCGCGTGGAGAAATTAATTCCAGCCCCTATGCATGATCTGCACCAGAAGATGGTTTCTGGTTTTATTCAAAATCCAGAGGTCAGGAGCATGGGAAATGCTCGCCTGTTGCCCCTGCTGACCCAAAGTGGAGAGGAGGTTGTCGTAGAGATCGGCCTGATTCCTCTGAAGATGGGAGAGCAACAGCAGATCGTAGTACTATTACATGCCCCTAATGACCGCGAATCGTTAGAGGTCTTTAAATCAACGCAAGGTACAAAGAACTACTCAGAGCAGAAAGGGCAGAGAGAGGAGCTGGTGGTAGATCGAATGTTGCGTTGCTCCAGTGGTGACCCGATACCCGTTTCTGCCTCAGGCTCTCTGCTGCACAATATCGATGGTGGTACCAGTGGGGTCGTACTGATGCTGCACGATCTCCGTGAACGTAAAAAAGCAGAGCAGCGAGAGCAGTATTCCGCCTTCCAGTCTGGTGTCGCAGAGATGACTGCTAATATTCTCCATAATGTAGGAAATACTATTCAGGGAATGGGATCTGCGACCTCAGATTTAGGGAAACATGCCAAAGATCTAGGTAGTGCGGCCAGGCAAGGTCATTTAATCCAGTGGGCGTGAACCCCACTCCGGCA